>NZ_JAOPWR010000231.1 GCF_025965585.1 Pseudonocardia sp. | reverse complement strand
GCTGGTTCGGGCCGGCGTCGCAGGCGGTGCACGCCGGGTCCCGGTTCACCCCGCTGCTCGGGCGCCTCCCCGGCGCGGGCCGCGTGCTGGACGCCGTCGCCGGGTTCGTGACGCGGCGCATGCCCGCCGAGCCGTCGGCGTCGGTGATCGCGGGCATCACGTCGCACTTCACCGCGGAGGTGTTCGACGCGGGCGGCACGCTGCTGGCGCGCACCCGCCTGACGTCGCCGGAGGCCTACGGGATCACGGCGGGCCTGCTGGCCTGGGGCGCGGGCCGCGCCTCCGAACACGGGGTGAAGGGCACTGGCTCGCTCGACGGCGTGGCCGCTTTCGGGCTCGACGAGATGGCGGCAGGCGCTGCCGAGGCGGGTATCTCCTAGGCGTCCCGCCGGACCTTCCGCGCCCACAGCAGCAGCGGGACCTGCATCGGCAGGCGTCCGTAGGCGATGGCGCGCTCACGGGGAGAGCGCGTGGACCGGTCGACGGCCATCTTGACGTTCGCGGGGAAGACGGCCACGAACAGCGCGGCGGCGGCGAGCGCGCCCAGCCGACGCGTGCGGGGCACGGCCACCGCGACGGCCACCCCGATCTCGGCCACGCCGGAGGCCAGCACCCAGAACCGCGCGGTGCCCGGCAGCTGCGTCGGCACCATGGGGTCGTAGAACCGGGGCGAGACGAAGTGCGTGACGCCCCCGCCGGCGAGGAACGCGGTCATCGCGAGAGCGGCCGACTGCCGGGGGAGCCTCATGGTGATGATCGTCGCACGGCTACTCTCCGCGCCGTGGCGAGAAGGGGCGGACGACCGGTCGTGGACCCGTCGCTGGTCGGGCCGATCCGCATGCCGGACACGGCGGCCACCCCGATCGTGTCGCTGCTGCGCCGCATCGCGATCGCCGTCGGCGCGCTCGTGGCCACCGCGCTGATCGTCTACTTCGGCCGCGACGGCTACATCGACAACAACAGCGACACCCCGATCAGCCTCGGTGACGCGTTCTACTACTCGACGGTGTCGGTCTCCACCACGGGCTACGGCGACATCGTGCCTGTCAGCCCGCTGGCCCGGACGCTCACCACGATCTTCGTGACGCCGCTGCGCCTGATCTTCCTCATCACCTTCGTCGGCACCACCGTGGAGCTGCTCACCGAGCGGTCGCGGCAGTCGTTCCGCATCCAACGCTGGAGGTCCCGCGTGCGCGACCACACCGTCGTCGTCGGCTACGGCACGAAGGGTCGTGCCGCGGTCGAGACCCTTCTGGGCGACGGAGCGGACCCCACGGACATCGTCGTCGTCGACACCGACCGCACCCAGCTCGACGCCGCGTCCGCGCTCGGGCTGGTGACGGTCACGGGCAACGCCACGCGGTCGTCGGTGCTGCGCATCGCGGGCGTGCCCCAGGCCAAGGCGATCGTCGTGGCGACGAACCGCGACGACACCGCCGTCCTCGTGACGTTGACGGCGCGTGAGCTCGCCCCGGACATCCGCATCGTCGCGTCGGTGCGGGAGTCGGAGAATGTGCACCTGCTGCGCCAGTCCGGGGCGACCTCGGTGATCGTCTCGGCGGAGACGGCGGGCCGGCTCCTCGGGGCGGCCACCACCACGCCCCGTGTCGTCGAGGTGATCGAGGACCTGCTGACCCCCGACGCCGGCTTCGCGATCAGCGAGCGGCAGATCGAGGACTCGGAGGTCGGCGGCTCACCGCGGCACCTGCCCGACATCGTGCTCGGCGTGGTCCGCGGCGACACGCTGCACCGCGTGGACGCCTCGGCCGTCGACGCCCTGGAGCGCGGCGACCGCCTGCTCTACGTCCGCAAGGCCAGCCAGCCCGACGAGAGCTGACGCACCACGCCTCAGGGGTTGCGCAGGCGCGCCCGCACCACCGAGCCGGCCGCGCCGCGGAGGGTCGCGTCGGGACCGAGGACCGAGCACCGGACGTCCACCGGTGGGCTGGTGAGCACGCGGGTCCGGAGCTCGCCCGCCACGGCGTCGCGAAGCGGCGCACCGAGCCGCGCGTAGAGCCCGCCCAGGACGACGACCGGCACGTCGAGCAGGTTGACGGCACCCGCGAGCGCCACCCCGAGCGCCCGCCCCGCCCCGTCGATCGCCGCCGCCGGAGCCGGTTCGGCGCGACGGCGGACGAGGTCCTCGACGTCGGCGGCACCTGCCGCCCGCACCAGCGCGTCCTGCCCGGCGGCCTGCTCCAGGCAGCCGCGCCCCCCGCAGCTGCACTCCGGCCCGTCCGGGTCGACGACGACGTGGCCGAGCTCGCCCGCCCGGCCACCGGGCCCGCGGAAGAGGTCCCCACCGAGCACGATCGCCCCGCCGACGCCGATCTCGCCGGAGACGTGCAGGACGTCCGGTGGCCCGCCACCGAACCAGAGCTCGGCGAGGGCGGCGAGGTCGGCCTCGTTGCCGGTGTCGACGGGCAGGCCGTCGAGGAGGTCGGACAGCATCCCGCCGACGCCGACGTCGATCCAGCGGGGCAGGTTGGGCGCGCGCTGCAGCTCGCCCTGCGGTCCGACGACACCGGGCAGCGCCACCCCCACCCCGACGACGGGCAGCCCGGCCTCCGCGATCACCTCGCGGGCCAGCACGGCGGCCCGTTCCAACCCGTCCGACGGCGGCCGGTCGCGGTGCGCGGAGGGCACCGTCCGCACCGCCCGCACGGCCCCGGACAGGTCGACGACGCACGCGCCGACGTGGTCCACGCCGATCTCGACGCCCAGCCCGGCGGGCCCCGACCGGTTGAGCTGCAGCGGGTTCGCGGGCCGGCCGGTCCCACCGCGGGCCGCGGCGAGCTCGGACACCAGGTCGGCGGCCAGCAGCTCGTCCACCAGCGACGACACGGTGCCCCGCGTCAGCCCGGTGAGCGCGGCGACGGCGGCCCGGGACACCGGCTCGCCCTCGGCCACCTCCCGGAGCACGAGTGCGAGGTTGTGGCGCCGGACCTCGGCCGCGCCCATCCGGCGAGGGCTCCGCGGCGCCTCCGTCGCGGGGGAGGCCGCCGCACGACCGGAGGGGACCAGCACGGGACCGTCCACGGCGCCGCCGCACTCGTGCGCCAGCTCGTGCCGGCTCGTGCGACCTTCCGTGTCGACTCGCGGGGTCACAGTTGCCGGACCGTCAGGTCGCGGGCCTGCGCGTAGCGGTCGCGGACCGCGGGGGTGGGATCGGCCTCGAACACCTCGGTGTCCGCCGCCGCCCACTCGGGCGGGGCAGAGGCACCCGACAGCACCCACGCGGCCTGCCGCGCTGCGCCGTCGGCCACGTACTCGCCGGGCGTCGGCCGCAGCACCGGACGTCCCAGCACGGCGGGCGCGATGCCGGCCACTGCGTCGGATCTCGCACCCCCGCCGATCAGGAACACCCGCTGCACCGGCACCCCCGCCGCGACCAGCGCGTCGAGGGCGTCGGCGAGTCCGCAGAGCAGCCCCTCGACGGCCGCCCGGGCCAGGTGGCCCGGGGTCGAGGTACCGAGCGTCAGGCCGTGAAATGCCCCGGTGGAATCGGGCTTGTTCGGCGTCCGCTCGCCCTCCAGGTACGGGACGAGCACGAGGCCGCCGGAGCCCGCCGGAGCGTCGAGCGCGAGTGCGGACAGCCCGGCGTGGTCGACCGACAGCATCGCCGCAGCGGCGTCGAGGACGCGGGCGGCGTTGAGCGTGCACACCAGCGGCAGGTGCTCGCCGCTCGCGGACGCGAACCCGGCGATGATCCCGGTCGGGTCCGCCGTCGCGGTCGGGCTCACCGCGGAGACGACGCCCGACGTGCCGAGCGAGATCACCACGTCGCCGGTCCGGGCGCCCAGCCCGAGCGCCGCCCCCGCGTTGTCGCCGGTGCCGGGGCCGAGCAGCATGCCGTCCGGCGTCCGGCCGGCCGGCTCCGACGGCCCGAGTACCCGCGGCAGCACGACGTCGCGGCGGCCCAGCCCGAGCGTGAGGAGGTCGGGCCGGTAGGCATTCGTGACGCCGGAGAAGTAGCCGGTGCCGGACGCGTCCCCGCGGTCGGTGACCAGGTCGTCGAGCACGCCGGTGCCGCGCAGCTTCCACGTCAGCCAGTCGTGGGGCAGGCACACCGCTGCCGTCCGGGCCGCGTTGTCGGGCTCGTGCGCGGCCAGCCAGCGCAGCTTCGTCACCGTGAACGAGGCGACCGGCAGGCTGCCGGTGGCCTCCGCCCACTCCTTCGCGCCCAGCTCCGCGACGAGGTCGTCCGCCGATGCCGCCGAGCGCGTGTCGTTCCACAGCAGCGCCGGGCGCACCACCTCGCCCGAGGAGTCCAGGCACACCATCCCGTGCTGCTGCCCGGCCACGGCGATCGCCTCGACGCCGTCGAGCCCGCCCGCGTCGGCGATCGCGGACTGCAGGGCGTCCCACCAGGCGGCGGGATCGACCTCCGTGCCGGTCGGGTGCTTCGCACCGCCCTCCCGGACCAGCGCCCCGGTGGCGGCGTCCCGGATGACGACCGTGCAGGACTGGGTGGACGAGTCGACGCCCGCGACGAGCGTCGGCGCTGACGGATCGCTCCCGGGCCCGCTCACCGCGCCCCCATCAGGTGCTCCACCGCCAGCTGGTTGAGCTTGCCGAAGCCGTAGCCGCGCTCGCCGGCCTTGGCGGCGTCGTAGTCCTCGAAGGCGGAGCGGTCGGCCACGAGGTCGGCCAGCGTCTCGCCTGCGTCGAGCGTGGGGGTGGACAGCTCGGCGACGCCCGCGGTGGCCAGCGCCTCGATCACCTCCGGGTCGGCCCGGAACGCCGCCACGCGCTCCTTGAGCAGCAGGTACACGCGCATGTTGGCGGCCGCGGAGTCCCAGACGCCGTTGACGTCCTCGGTGCGCAGCGGCTTGTAGTCGAAGTGGCGCGGGCCGTCGTAGGACGGGCCGCCGCCCGGCGCGCCGTGCTCGATGAGGTCGACGAGCGAGAACGCGTTGATCAGGTCGCCGTGGCCGAAGATGAGGTCCTGGTCGTACTTGATGCCCCGCTGGCCGTTGAGGTCGAGGTGGAAGAGCTTGCCCGCCCACAGCGCCTGCGCGATGCCTGCGGAGTAGTTGAGCCCGGCCATCTGCTCGTGCCCGACCTCGGGGTTCACACCCACGATGTCGCCGTGCTCCAGCCCCGCGATGAACGCGAGCGCGTGCCCGAGCGTGGGCAGCAGGATGTCGCCGCGCGGCTCGTTGGGCTTGGGCTCGATCGCGAAGCGGATGCCGTAGCCCTGCTCCTTGACGTACGCGGCGAGGGTGTCGATGCCCTCGCGGTAGCGGTCGAGCGCGGCCTGGATGTCCTTGCCGGAGTCGACCTCGGCGCCTTCCCGGCCACCCCAGAAGACGTACGTCGACGCACCGAGCTCGGCGGCCAGGTCCAGGTTGCGCACGATCTTCCGCAGTGCGAAGCGGCGGACGCCCCGGTCGTTGCTGGTGAACGCGCCGTCCTTGAACACGGGGTGGGTGAACGTGTTGGTGGTCATCATCGGGACGACGAGGCCGGTCTCGTCCAGCGCGGCGCGGAAGCGGGCGATCAGCCGGTCGCGCTCGCCGGCCTCGGTGCCGAACGGGATGAGGTCGTCGTCGTGGAACGTGACGCCCCACGCGCCCAGGTCCGAGAGCCGGTGCACCGACTCGACGGGGTCGAGTGCGGGGCGGGTGGCGGTGCCGAACGGGTCGGCGGCGGGCCACCCGACCGTCCAGAGCCCGAAGCTGAAGTGGTCCTCGCGGGTGGGCTGCGGCGCCATGCCGACTCCTTTGTTCGGGCATCGAACTAACAGGGTCACGGTAGCGTGCCGACCGTGCGTCTGGCTACGTGGAACGTGAACTCCGCCCTCTCCCGGCTGCCGCGGCTGCTGCCCTGGCTCGACGAGCGCGAGCCCGACGTCGTCTGCCTGCAGGAGACGAAGCTGTCGGACGAGGCGTTCGCCGAGACCTTCGACGAGCCGCTGCGCGAGCGCGGCTACGAGGTGGCCCACGTCGGGGAGGGCCGGTGGAACGGGGTGGCCCTGCTCTCGCGGGTCGGCCTCGACGACGTCGTCCGTGCGCTGCCCGGCGTACCCCGATTCGCCGACGCGGTGGAGGCCCGCGCCGTCACCGCCACGTGCGGCGGCCTGCGCGTGACCTCGGTGTACGTGCCCAACGGCCGCACCCCCGACGATCCCCACTACGCCTACAAGCTGGAGTGGCTCGCGGCGCTGGCAGCCTCCGTCACCGACCCGGCCACCACCGTGATCGCCGGCGACATGAACATCGCCCCCACCGACGACGACGTGTGGGACCTGACCCAGTTCGTCGGCTCCACCCACGTCACCCCGCAGGAGCGCAAGGCCCTCGCCGCGATCCAGGACACGGGCCTGCACGACGTGCTCCGCGAACGCTGGCCGTCGGAGCGCATCTACAGCTACTGGGACTACCGGGCCGGCCGCTTCCACCAGGACAAGGGCATGCGCATCGACCTCGTGCTCGCAGGGTCGGACCCGGCCGGGCGGGTGCAGGCCGCGTGGATCGACCGGCAGGCGCGCAAGGGCAAGGGTCCGAGCGACCACGCCCCGGTGATGGTGGACCTCGACACGGCCCCCGACGGCGACATCGGCCCGATGGTCCCGCCGCCCTCGGCTCGGCGCGCCTGACCCGCTGCCCTCGGCCCGGCGCGCTGACCCGCTGCCTTGCCGGGCGCGCCTGACCGCCGCGCCGCGGTCAGCGCCTCACCGGCCCGCCCTGCCTGTG
>NZ_JAOPWR010000215.1 GCF_025965585.1 Pseudonocardia sp. | reverse complement strand
ATAGGCCAGAGATGGAAGCCCTGTGAGGGGTGGAGTTGACTGGTACTAATAGGCCGAGGGCTTGTTCACAACAGGTTGTTTGCATCCACTGTGCGACCCTGAGCACATAATCATGTGTTCATGGTTGTGAATGGGAAGTTTCTGTTTCGCATCCACTAATTGCATCGCTTGGCCAGTACGGCACTAGTTGGATAGTGTTGTCGGTGGTTATGGCGGAGGGGGAACGCCCGGTCCCATCCCGAACCCGGAAGCTAAGCCCTCCAGCGCCGATGGTACTGCACTCGTCAGGGTGTGGGAGAGTAGGTCGCCGCCGACATTCAACTTGGAGTAGGCCCCCGCCGTCAGGTGGGGGCCTACTTTTTTGTATCCTCTACAGGTGAGTATCGCGGATGGTTCCGGCGATAACCGCCCGCGACGAGATGATCGCGCCGGCGCCGGGGACCGCAAGGACAGGCCCACCCGAACAGGCAACGACCGTGGCGATCGCGCCACGCACACGCGCGGCAGCGCCCGCGACGACAGCGGCAAGGGCGGCCAGGAGCGTCGCGACACCCGCGGACGTGAGGGCCGCCCGTCCGGCCCCCGCGTGGGGAGCGGCTGGTCCCGCGACCCGAGCTCGACGGGGCGGCCGTCAGGCGGCTACCGCGGGAACGACGCCTCCGGCGACCAGCCCCGCGGATCCGGGTCCGGTCGTGATGCGGTGCGGCGCGACGACCGGCGACGAGACGATCGGGTGAGCCGGGAGGGTGGTTCCTCGCGGCCCTGGTCGGGCGCGTCCGCCCGTGGAGGCGACGAGCGGGGTGGCGGGTCCGATCGCAACGCCGGTTGGCGCGGAGACGGCCCGCGCAGGGACGATCGGGGCTCCGACGGCCCGCGCAAGGACGACCGGCGCGGTGAGTACCGGCGCGCTGACGACCGGCGGACCGATGATCGGCGCAGTGACGACCGGCGCAGTGACGGGCGCGGCGATGACCGGCGCGGCGGATACGGCGGTGGTGACTCCCGCTCCGCCGGTGAGCGCCGCGCGGCCGGCTACCCCCGCCGCGACGACGAGGGTGCCGGGGGCCGTGGCTCGCAGGACCGCGGACGGTCCTCCTACGGCGGCGACAGCAGACCGGGAGAGCGGACCTCGAGCGGCTACCAGGGCCGATCCGGCGGCCGGCAGGGTGGCGGCGGCTCTCGTGGTGGTTCGACGCGTGACGGTTCGGGCTACGGGTCCGGCGGTCGGGACGGCGGCTCGGACCGGCGGCCGGGCAACGACCGGTGGAAGCCCGGTGGGCGCGCGGACGGCGCGGGCGGTGCGTCGCGCTCCGGCGGGGGCTGGACCCCCAAGACCGAGGGCGGCCGGCGGGCGGAGGCGGAGGGCAGCCGCGGCGGCGCGCGGGGTTCGGGTTGGCGACGCGACGACGACCGTCCGGCCCGTCGCGACGACGACCGCCGTGCAGGTGGCGAGCGCCGGCCGTGGCAGGACAGGCGCAGCGAGGGCGGGCCGGCGGCCCGCCCCACAGGTGATCGTGGGCGGGACGACCGGCGGTCGTCCTCCGCCGGCGAGCGCCGTGGTGGCCCCGACGGTCCGCGCGGAGGCAGCCGTGACAGCGGCCGGCCGGGTGCGGACCGTCCGTCCGGATCGCGGTACGGATCCGACCGGGGCGCCGGTGGCGAGCGTTCCGGGGGCTACCAGGCGTCGAGCGGTGACCGACCCCGCGACGATCGCGGTTCGGGTCGCGGCGGCGAGGCGGCGCGCGGCTCAGGAGGGCGCGGCGACGACCGGCGGGGTTCCTCGGCCGGTCGGGGCGACCGATATGGAGATGCGGGCCGGAGCGGTGAGGCGCGTGGGTCGGACTCGTTCCGGCGCGATGACCGGGACCGGTCGGGCGGCGGCGAGCGGCACACGGGCGACCGGTCCCCGTACGGCGCCGGCTCGGCCGGTCACGCCGGCCGGAGCACCGGCTCCGGCGCGACGGATCGGCGCGGTGCCGATCGCGGTGACCGCGCGGGCGGTCCGGGATCCGGCTCCCGACGGGACGGTGACGCCCGCGGCGGCGCTCGCCGGACCGGTGGGGACAGGAGCGGCGACCGCCGCGGACACGAGCGCCGGACACCGGACCGCGGCGACCGTCGGACCCCGGAGGGCGTGACCACCGAGCGCGTCCCCGAGCCCGAGCTCCCCGACGGCATCACGCCGGGCGAGCTCGACGCCGAGGCCCGCCGTGACCTGCGGGGCCTGCAGAAGGACACCGCCGACATCGTCGCGAAGCACCTGGTGGCCGCCGGCATGCTCGTCGACGAGGACCCCGAGCGGGCGCTGGAGCACGCCCGGTTCGCGCGGCGGCGCGCGTCGCGCATCGCCGTCGTGCGGGAGGCGGCAGGCATCGCCGCCTACCACGCCGGGGAGTGGAACGAGGCCCTCGGTGAGCTGCGCGCGGCTCGCCGGATGGGTGGAGGGCCCGGCCACCTCGCGGTCATGGCCGACATCGAGCGGGCGCTGGGCCGTCCGGAGCGGGCGCTCGAGCTGGTCCGTGCCCCCGAGGCGAAGGAGCTCGGCCGCGCCGAGTCGATCGAGCTGGCCATCGTCGCCGCCGGAGCACGCCGTGATCTGGGCGAGCTCGACGCGGCGGTCGTCGGCCTGCAGATCCCGGAGCTGGACCCCTCGCGCCGGGATGCCTGGAGCGCGCGGCTGTTCTACGCGTATGCCGACAACCTGCTGACGGCCGGGCGGGAGTCGGACGCGCTGCAGTGGTTCGTGCACACGGCGAACGCCGACGTCCACGGGGAGACCGATGCCGACGAGCGCATCGCCGACCTCACAGGCGAGCCGCTCGAGGACGACGGTGTTGAGTTCCAGGGCGAGGACGAGCT
>NZ_JAOPWR010000178.1 GCF_025965585.1 Pseudonocardia sp. | reverse complement strand
CCTGCAGACCTACCTGACCGCCGGGCCCAAGGAGGCCCGCGCCTGGACGATCCACCGGGGCGACACCGCCCCCCGGGCCGCCGGTGTGATCCACACCGACTTCGAGCGGGGCTTCATCAAGGCCGAGGTCGTGTCCTACGACGACCTCGTCGCCGCGGGGTCGATGGCGGCGGCCAAGGCCGCGGGCAAGGTACGCATGGAGGGCAAGGACTACGTCATGGTCGACGGGGACGTGGTGGAGTTCCGCTTCAACGTGTAGTTGACGCTGTTTCTGCAGGTCAGGTGCTGTGCAATCTTGCTAGGTGCCGATCTGGTGCCGATCTGGTGCCGATCTGGTGCCGATGAGCCTGAGAGTCGGTCGCAGGCGGCGCTGCTGCGGCTCGGCGATTTATCCTGCGGAAGCGGTCTGGTCGCGAACGGCCGACATGAGGCCTTCCGCCGCCTTCCGCGTCCGGTCCTCGGCGCTGGGCCAGAGGTGTGCGTACGTGGACAAGGTTGTGGATGCTGACCCGTGGCCGAGGGAGCGCTGGACTGTGACGACGTCGCAGCCTGCAGCGATCAACGCTGACGCGTAGAAATGGCGCAGTGAGTGCAGGGTGAGACCCGTGACGTTCGCGCGCTGGAACACCCTTCGCGTTCGGTAGCCGACGGTGTTCTGATGAGGCGGGTTGCCGTTCTCTCCCTCGAAGAGCCACAGATCTCGTCGCTCGCAGTGCTTGGCCAGCAACAGCACAAGGTCGTTGGCGAGGTGGACGGTCCGCTCACTGTTGTACTTCGGCGGCCGGATCTCGATCCCGCCGGCCTTCGTCGTCCGCTGTACCTGTCTGGACACCTGGAGCCGCTTCCGGAGGAAGTCGATGTCACCTACCTGAACGGCTGCCGCTTCGCCGAGCCGAAGCCCGGCGAAGGCGCACAACGCCAGAAACGGCTCGAAGGCGTCGTCAGCGGCTTCCAGGATGGCGCCCACCTGCTCCACGCTAGGGAGTGCCGTGGCGGCATCTCGGCGACGCTGACGGGGGGTGTCTCTATGTGGTTGTCAAGCGGCTGCGGCTTCCGGGGGCGGCGTCGGGATGCTTGGCCGGGCGTAGGGGCGGCGGTCGCGGAGCATGGCGTAGATGACGTCGGTGCGGCGTCGTGCGAGGCAGATCAGGGCGGCGTTGTGACGCTTGCCTTGGGCTCGTTTGCGGTCGTAGTAGGCGCGGCTGGTCGGGTCGGCGAGACTGGCGAAAGCCGACAAGAACAGCGCCGATTTCAGCGCGTGGTTCCCGCGTTGAGAGCGGGTCTCGCCCTTGATCGAGGTCCCGGATCGTCGGGTCACCGGGGCGAGGCCTGCGTAGGCGGCGAGGTGAGCGGCGGTGGGAAAGGCTGCGCCGTCTCCGACGATGGTGAGGATCTTCAGAGCGGTCCTGAACCCGAGGCCGGGCATCGAGGTCAGGACCTCGGCAAGAGGGTGGGTCTCCAGGAGGGTCTCGAGCTCGCCCGCCAGGGCGTCACGTTCGAGATGGACCTCCCGCAGCTGGGCGGCGACTCCGGCGATGACCCGCCCGAACGCTCCTGTCCCGGGAACGACGACGGCCTGAGCGTCGAGCGCAGCGAGGATCTGGGCGGGCAGGGTCTTGGCCAGCCGCGGCGATCGTGGGCGCATGGCTTCGACGATGCCCTGCTCGCCGAGCTGCCGCATCGCCTGGGGTGTGGGCGCGGCGGTGAGCAGGTCGAGCACGCCCCCGCGGTCCATGCGCGGTCCGAGCAGGCGCTCCAGGGCGGGATGGACGTGGAGAAGGGCGTCACGCAGCCGGTTGGTCAGTCGGGTGGACTGGGCGGCGAGGTCGTCGTCGTAGCCGGCCAGGACGGTGAGCTCGGCGAGGAGCTCGTCGTCGGTGCCGACCCGTCGCAGAGTGTGCGGCATGGTGCGGGCGGCGTCGGCGATGACGTGGGCGTCGCGGGCGTCGGTCTTGCCCTGGCCGGGATGCAGGTCAGCGATTCGGCGCATCGCGAGACCGGGCAGGTAGGCCACCTCGATGCCCCGAGAGCGGGCCACCGCGACGGCCAGGGCCCCGATCGAGGCGGGCTGGTCGACGATGACCAGCACCCGTCCGTGGGTCGAGAGTCGGGTGAAGACCTCGGCCAGCGCGGCCTCGTCGTTGGGCAACGGCTTGTCGTGCAGCCGCTGCCCGGACGGGTCCAGGGCGCAGGCGTGGTGGACGGATTTGCCCACGTCCAGCCCGCAGAACACCGTGAACCCGTGACCGGGACGCTTGTCGGGTTCCGACAAGAAGGCCTCCTCGCTCGCCGTGGCAGGCCGACCTGGACACCCGCGCCGGCAGCCACGTTACGAGCAGACCACTCATACGGGTCAGGTCTCTATCAGCGGTCGTTGGCGCCCGCCGACCACGGTGACAACACCCCCCAGATCATCAACGACAGGGGCGACAAGTCATGCCGTGGCCGGTGGCCTGCAAGCCCTCACCGGGCTTGATCAAGAAGGTAACGGGGTGTGATGCCCAAGGACGGGTCCGAGGCAATGAAGCGGTCCCGCACCGCGGCGCGGAAGACGGCGTGGACGTTGTTGAAGCGGGTCTTGATCGTCGACGGCGCCAAGCCGGCGGTCGTCATGGACTTGACCCATACCTCGACGTGGCTGCGGCGGATGCGAGCCAGAGGGATGTCGGAGAAGGTCGTCAACCGAGCCGACAGGTTCATCGACAGCGTCGTGTTCGACTCCCAGACCTGCCGTGCCGACCAGTCGCGGTAGAAGTCCGCGAAGGTGACCTTGCCGTCCCTCGGGTCGATCCAGTCGCCCCGATCCCGAGTAGCGAGCTGTTCGGCTTCCCATCTGACGGCGTCTGACTTGCGCTCGAAGGTCTTGGAGACCGCCCTGCCATTGGCGCCGACGATCCGGGCGAACCACTTGTCCCGATCCTTGCGCTTGTAAACGGCCACATCGTCTCCTCTTGCAATCGATTCAGACGCTCACGCATCATTGTCGCCTGGGTGGCTGATCCTCCGCAGCTGTCAACGACAAGTTGTGCACAAGCGGCCAGCGCCATCGGAACGGCGTTGGGGATAGGAGATTCAGACTGGATCTCGCCTTGTGGCCAGCCACGCGATCAGTTCGCTACGCCGCCAGCGGAGATGTCGGCCGATCTTGTATGCCGGACAGAACTCGCCAACCGATCGTTGCTTGTAGATGCTCTGGACAGGAAGCTGAAGCAGGTCGGAGACGTCGTTGATGCTCAGTAGCCGGTCTGGGTCATCAGCCGAGGTCAAGGTCGTCACCCCGCTCCACGGTGGTGTCCATATCGGCTGAGAACTCGAGTCCTATCAAGGACGAGGTGACGAGGTAGCCGTCCCCGTAGAGGTACAGGTCGTCGGCAATGTCGGGCTCAAGGGGGACGGCGCTGGGCGCGACTCCGGAGGCGTCGACAGTGGTACTGCCACGCTCGGTGGTGATGTGCCAGCTCCCGGTCGTGGCTGAAGGCTCGATCGCTTCGACTCTGGCGCGATGGACGCGCACGCCCTCGGTGTCGATTTCGATCCAAGCCAGGGGTTGCCCCTGTTCGTACGGCGCGGGCATCGGACCTCCTGGTCACGGTTGGCTGGTAGGCCGGGCGATCCTTCGCCGGCCTGTTCTGGGCGGGAGGTGGCCGTGAATCGGCTTCAAGCTTGATCGTCCGAAGGGTTGATCGTCAACGGATCAGCGGCCGGCTGCGATCGAGACGAGTGGATCTCTGCCTCGGTGAGTGCGTGGTGGCAAGCAGAGAGCCGAAGACGCCGCCGGCGATGGGGTTCGAATCCTGGTCGTCATATGTCCACCAGCCAGCTCGCTCCACATAGAAGCATAGCCGCACCTCGCAGGCTTACGTGCGTGGCTTGCGACTCATTTGGCCAGCTTGCCTGTCTTGGATAACATTGACAAGCAATGAGTAATAACGACAAGGACGCCGTCCCGTGTTTTCGAGCAGCACACCTATGCATTAGATAATGATCTTGGTACGGTGGTTTCGTGCTCCGGATCACCGCGATATCGGCCGGGGCGGTGGAGTATCTGATCCGGGGCAGCGGCTGCACCCATGAGCACGAGGACGCGGTGGTCGATCTCGATGCCGCGCAGGATGCCGCGGACGGCGCGGACACCTCGGCGGGTGCGGAGCGGGGCGTATCCGGGCGGGGCGGAGACGGTGCGGCGGGATATCTCGATGCGGCGGTGCGCTCGGGGGAGGTGCCGGGCCGCTGGTTGGGTTCCGGTCTGGCGATGGTCGGTGTGCAGCCCGGGCAGGAGGCGGACCCGGAGGCGGTGCGGGCGGTGTTCGGCCGGGTGGAGCATCCGGTGTCGGGGCAGTCGTTGGGGCGGCCGCCGAGGCGGTTCAAGACCCACCAGCAACGCTTGGCCGCGGCGGTCGCGAGGGAGCCGTTGGCGCCGTCGCCGGAGCGGCTGCGTGAGTTGGAGCTGGATGCGAAGACCGATGGTCGGAAGGCGGTGGCCTACTACGATTTCACGTTCTCGCCGGTGAAGAGCGTGTCGGTGTACTACGCCGCCCTGCTCGCCGAAGGCTTCCTGGAAGAGGCGAACCTCGTCGTGACGGCGCACCAGGACGCGGTCGATATCGCGATGGCCTATGCGGAGTCGCACGCCGCCTATGTCCGGGTCGGCTATCACGGGCGGACCGGGGAGGGCCGGTCGGTGGGCCGCTACGAGGCCGCGACGGGGTTGGTGATGACGGTGTGGGAGCACTCGACCAACCGTGAGGGCGAGCCGCAGCTGCACACCCATGTCGCGGTGTCCAACCGTGCGCAGACGCGGTCGGACGGGCAGATCCGCGCTCTGGACGGGCGCGGGTTCCGCCCGATCAAGGAGGCGGTGGCGGCCGCCTACGAGGGGGCGGTGGAGCAGTTGTTGGGGGAGTCGTTGGGGGTGGTGTTCGGGACCCGCCCGGACGGTGTGGCCCGGGAGATCCTCGGGGTCGACCCCGCACTGTGTGCGGAGGCGTCGACGCGGCGGGCGCAGGTCCTGGCCCGCCTCGACGAGCTGAGCGCCGACTACGTGGCGCGGCACGGCCGCGCCCCGGACGCAGGCGCGCGGAAGGCGTTGTCGCAGGCGGCCACGCTGGGCACCCGCGCGGCCAAGACCGGCGTGGC
>NZ_JAOPWR010000173.1 GCF_025965585.1 Pseudonocardia sp. | reverse complement strand
CGCGGCCCAGGGCGCGCCGGCCGCGGTGATCGGCCGGGTGCGCGCGGGTTCGGGCCGGATCACCCTCCGTTGAGCCGCTCCGTTCCGGCGGACGTGCCGCTCGTCGGGTGGGGCGCGGATAGCGTGGGCCCGGTGAGTCTCCCCGTCGACCGGTTCTGTCCCCGCCGACGCGCCTGGGTGGACGAGGCCGTCCGGCTCGTCGAGGCCGACGCCAACCGCTCCGCCGACACCCACCTCCACGTGTTCCCGCTGCCCGCCGAGTGGGGCGTGGACGTCTACCTCAAGGACGAGTCGGTACACCCCACCGGCAGCCTCAAGCACCGGCTGGCGCGCTCGCTGTTCCTGCACGCGCTGGTCAACGGCTGGATCGTCGAGGGAACGACGGTGGTGGAGGCCAGCTCCGGGTCCACGGCCGTGTCGGAGGCGTACTTCGCGCGGCTGATCGGGGTGCCTTTCGTCGCCGTCATGCCCCGCTCCACCAGCCCGGAGAAGATCGCCCTGATCGAGCGGTACGGCGGGCACTGCCACTTCGTCGACAGCGCCGGCGACATGTACGGCGCGGCCCAGCGGCTGGCCGACGAGTCCGGCGGGCACTACCTGGACCAGTTCACCCACGCCGAGGCGGCCACCGACTGGCGGGGCAACAACAACATCGCCGAGTCGATCTTCAGCCAGCTCGCGCTGGAGCGGTTCCCGGTGCCGGAGTGGATCGTGGTGGGTGCGGGCACCGGCGGTACGTCGGCCACGATCGGCCGGTACCTCCGCTACCGCCGCCACCCCACGCGGCTCGCGGTGGTCGATCCCGAGAACTCGGCGTTCCTCCCCGGCTGGGCGAGCAGGGAACCCGGCTACACCACCGGGGTGCCGTCGCGGATCGAGGGGATCGGCAGGCCGCGGATGGAGCCGAGCTTCGTGGTGGGCGTGGTCGACCGGATGATCCCGGTGCCCGACGCCGCGAGCATCGCCGCCGCCCGTCACCTGCAGGCCGTCACCGGGCGGTGGGCGGGTGGCTCGACCGGCACCAACCTCTGGGGCGTCTGGCAGCTCGTCGCCGCGATGCGGGCCGAGGGCGTGCAGGGCAGCGTCGTCACCCTGATCTGCGACGGCGGTGAGCGCTACCGCCACAGCTACTACGACGACGGCTGGGTGGCGGACCAGGGGATGGACCTCGCCCCGTACGCGGCGACCCTCGAACGCTTCCACACCACCGGGACCTGGTCGCCGCCATCCGATTAGCCCTGCCAGGAGCGGGCTACATTTTCGCGATCACCGGGCCCTGGCGACGTCAGAAGTAGGAAGGTTCTGCGACCCGCTCAGACGTAGGAGCGTCGGGGTGCCGCGCCCGCCATCGGCACCACGCGCTGCTCCAGCCGTGCCGCGGCTGCGAGCAGCGCGGCCTCCGAGCCCGGCCGTCCGACGAGCTGAACGCCCACCGGACTCCCGCCGACCAGCACCGGCGCCACCACGGCCGGTAGCCCGGCCAGGTTCCAGGCCTGCGTGAACGGCACGCGGGACGCCGAGGCGCGCAGCGTGGACAGGTAGCCGCGGTCCGCCATCGACCCCGCCCGCACCGGCGGACCGGCGACGGCCGGGCCGAGCAGCATGTCGTGGCCGCCCTCGTCGAGCCAGGCGAGCATGCGGTCGCGCCAGGCCGCGGCCGCCGCCGGACGGGGCCGGGTGAGCCGGGCGAAGCGCCTGCCCTTGCGGGCGATCGCGGTGGTGCGGCGGTCGAGCAGCGCGGGGTCGAGGTCCAGCGCCGCGACGTCCTGCGCCACGCCGGCGTGCCAGCGGCGCATCCACTGGGACGTCAGGCCGCGGGGGTAGGGCGGGTCGGCCAGCGTCACGACGGCTCCTCCGGGACCGGCCCGCAGCCGCGCGGCCGCGCCCACGGCGGCGGCCCGGTGGTCGGGGTGCAGCCGCCCGACCGGCGACGGGTTGCGCATCGACAGCGCGATCCGGGCGGGTCCGGGCACGTCGAGGTCCACGGGGGCGCCGCGCAGCACGCCGAACATCAGCGCGGCGTCCTCGGCGGTGCGCGCCAGCGGACCGGTGACCGAGAGCCCGCACCAGTGCTCCTCGGCGCCCCCGGGCAGCGGGACGACGCCGGTGCCCGGCTTGAGTCCGACCAGCCCGCAGTAGGCCGCGGGGATGCGGATCGAGCCGCCGCCGTCGGTGCCGAGCGCGAGGGCGGCCATCCCGGCCGCCACGGCCGCAGCGCTGCCGCCGCTGGACCCGCCGGGGTCGAGAGTCTCGTCGAGCGGGTTGCGGGTGACGCCCAGCGCCGAGTGCGTGAAGCCCCAGATCGCGAGCTCGGGCATGCGCGTCTTGCCGATCACCACGGCCCCGGCCGAGCGCAGGCGCTTGACCAGCTCGTCGTCGCGGCGGGCGGGCGCGGCGCAGGTGGCGGCCGAGCCGTGCCGCGTGGGGTAGCCGGAGACATCGACGCAGTCCTTGATCGCGACGGGGACCCCGGCCAACGGCAGGGCGAAGCGGTCGGCGCGGGCGTCGACGCCACCGGCCTCGGCCAGCACCCGCTGCGGGTCGTGCTCCTGGAACGCCCCGATCGAGGGGTCACGCTCGGCGATGCGCTCCAGGTGGGCACGGGCGACGTCGACGGCGCTGATCCGCCCGTCGTGCACGCGCGCCACGATCTCGGCCGCGGTGAGCGCGGTGAGGTCGGGATCAGCCATCTCGCCACAATGACACTGATCAGGGGCTGTCCGCGACCGACCCGCCGGGGGCATCAGGCCTCCGAACGGGGCAAACTGCGCCGAGCATCTCCTCGGTGTCGGAGTCCACATCGGCCGCGCAGTTCCCGGACCACCCGAGCAGGGCTCGGGCGTGTCGGCGTCGGGATCGACGACGGGAGGACGGGGCATCGGCCGAGGGTGGCCACGGCCGGCTCGAGTCGCCGGGGCTCAACTTCCGCGTCGAGCAGGAGATGGCGGAGGCGGACGGGAATCGAACCCGCCTGGCCGAGATGCTCGGCCACGTCGGTGTTGAAGACCGCGGGGGCCACCAGGCGCCCTTACGCCTCCGCGACCCGCGTCAGCGGGCGGCCTCCAGCGCCTCCGGCACGCCGTCGGCGATGCTGAACAGCTGCAGCAGCCCGGTGGCCTCGAGAGCGCGCTTGACGATGCGCGACCCGGGCACGACCACGAGCCGGCAGCCGCGGCTGTCGGCGTCGTCCTTGGCCCCCACGAGGACGGCCAGGCCTGCGGACCCCAGAAAGGTCACGTCGGAGAGGTCGAGCACGAGATGGCCGACCTGGGCCTGCTGCTCGAGCAGGCGGACCTGCAGCAACGGCGCCGTCAGGGTGTCGAGCTCGCCGACGACGTGCAGGACGCGGACATCGGGTCCGTGGTCGACGACGTCGAAGCGGATGATCTCACCGACATCCGTGCCGTCGCCCGCACCCGTGTCGACGGGTGGTTCGGCGTTCATTCTGCGCACCGGCTCCTCGATGGACGTCGCGGACTCTGGCGCGGACTGTGTTCTCAACCGCCCCGGGGAACCCTACGGCGAGCCCCCGGACCGCACAACAAGGGCCCCCTTCGTCCGTTTCCCACCGGGTGACGGCGGGTACACCGAGTGAGCGGTCGCGCGGGCGGTCGCACACGAGGAGGGCACCGTGTTCCGGTCCAACCCCCGCGCCGACGTCGCTCGGCTCTCGCAGGTGCTCGACGGCGTCGGGTTCCCGGCCGCGAAATGGCAGCTGATCATGCACGCCGAGCAGTACGGGGCCGACGCCGCCACGCGCTCCGACGTGTGGTCGCTGCCGTCGGGCACCTACCCCGCGCTGGTGGACGTGCTGGCCGCGCTCGGGCTCGTGGCGAACCCGGCCCAACGTCCGACGCGCTATCAGTCGCAGCCCGCGGCCCCGGCCGCGGCACGGGACCTCCCCTCCCGCTGACGGCCCGGGCCCGCTGGGAGATCCTGCGGGAATGGCTGATCACTTCGCGGTCCGCATCGGCGTCCGCAGCTACGAGATCGACGTCAACGGTCACGTGAACCACGCCAACTACCACCGCTACGCCGAGCACGCGCGCACCGAGCACCTCAACGCGGCGGGCTGCTCGATGTTCCGGCTGGTCGAGCACGGCATGGGCATCGTGCTGCTCGAGACCACCTGCCGGTTCCAACGTGAGCTCGTCTACGGCGACGAAGTGGAGATCGACTCGCGCCTGTCGTTCGGCGCGGGGAGGACGTTCGGCATGCAGCACACGCTGCGCCGCCTGTCCGACGGCGTCGCGGCGGCGGAGATCGGCTGCACGATGGGCGTGCTCGACGCGACGGCCCGCAGGCTGCTCCCCGATCCCCGGGCCCGCCTGCTGGAGCTGGCGACGTCCCCGGAGCTGCTGGCCGCGTCGTGACGTCCGGGGTGGAGCGCCCCGGATCGGCTCGTCATGCGGGAACACCCGCGCCTGACGCCGGACACCCGGAGGCCCGGGCCGTCGGAGCGATCCGGGCGGTCCGAGCCTCGTCCGTGTGCCGCTCGTGTCCGTCCGTGATCGGACCTTCACTCGAACGAGATGAGAGTCACCCGTTCGTATCGCATGTTCTGTCCGCGCGAGGCGATATGGAGAACATGGGGCAGAAGCGGGACGACCGATCAACGAGCCCGACCGTGCTCGGCGCCGCCGTCCGGCGGCAGCGGCTCTGCCCGGATCTCGAGTGCGTGCTGGCCGACGACCGGCTGGTCGAGGCGGTGCGAAGCGGATGCATCACCGACGCCAGCCCGGTGCACCCGGTCTTCCGGCTGCTGGCCCGCTGGCGCCGTCAGGTACTCACCGTCCGCTGACCCCGGGGACGAGGGCGGACCGGGGTTCGACGGCCCCCGGTCCGCCACTCACGCTCGTCCGGGCCCGGTACACACACGGACCTGTGCCGACGCGTCGTCCGAGGCGGACGCCGCGCCGGGGTACTTCGCCCCGGAGATGCGCCCGTACGCTGGGCGCGTGGAAACGGCGTCGTCCCTCCCGTTCGTGCACGGTGATCGCGATGTCCTGCGGGTCCTGCTCGATCGTCGCGACGCCGGCACCACGCCCGGTGACCGGCATGACGGGCACCGGGTGGCGCTCGTCATCGGCGGGGGCGGGATGCGCGGCTCGTACGTCGCCGGCATGCTCCGGGCGATCCAGCGCGCCGGGCTCACCCCCGCGTTCGACGAGGTCTACGGCTCGTCGTCGGGGGCCGTCAGCGCCGCGGCGTTCCTCACCGGGAGCGCCGCCGAGTGCGCCGCGTGCTTCTCCGAGGACCTGTCCACCGACGAGTTCATCAACATGCGCAGGCTCGGCACCCGCCGTCCCGTCGTCCGGCTGGACCACCTGCTCGACGAGGTGCTCCGGGTCCGCAAGCCGCTGGACTGGGCCGCGCTCGGGCACACTCCCGCGCCGCTGCGCGTCGTGGCCACCGACACCGCCGACCTGCTCCCGTACGAGCTCACCGGCATGGCGAGCATCCCCGAGTGGCGGCAGGCGCTGCAGGCCAGCGCGTCCATCCCGCTGCTCGCGGGCCCGCCCGTCAGCTACGGCGGGCGGCGCTGGGTGGACGGTTCGGTCGGCGAGCCGCTGGCCATGGCGCGGGCGCTGCGCGGCGGCGCCACACACGTCCTCGTGATGATGCCCCGGGGCAACGAGGCCATCCACCCCGACGCCGACGCCGGGCTGTCGCTGTGGGCCCGCGGGCTCGACCGGATCGTCCCGGGCCTGGGCACGGTCGCGCAGGGGTCGCGGCGCTACGGGGCCGACCTGCTCATCGTCACCGACGCGGCGCACCCCGACCGCGGCCCGGGCCACCTCATGGCCATCGGGCCCGCCCGCTCGGCCGACGTCGGTGCACTGTGCATCGAGGCCGGGCCGATCGCCAGGGCCGTGCAGATCGGCGACGAGTCGGTCAGCGCAGCGATCCGGGCGGCCGAACTGGATCTCGACGCCGCCTGAGCGGTCCGCCGGAGGGTCGCTGCGTCGTAGGGTCCGTGCATGGACACCTCCGAGCGGCCCCGCGCGGCCGTCGTCGTCACCGGCAGCGAGCTGCTGACCGGGGCGATCTCCGACCGCAACGGGCCCTTCCTGGCGAAGGCGCTCGGCGAGCTCGGCTTCGAGGTGGCCCACCTGCTCGTGGTCGGCGACCGGCCCGACGACCTCGCCGCCGCGCTCACCTTCGTCGCCGACGCGGGCGTGGCGCTGATCGTCACCAGCGGCGGGCTCGGCCCCACAGCCGACGACCTCACGGCCGAGGTGGTGGCGTCCTTCGCGGGCGTCGACCTCGAGCTCGACGAGGCCATGCGCGAGCACATCGCGGGGATCCTCGCGGGCTGGGCGGCCCGCACCGGGTTCGACGGCCCCGCGCTGGAGGATGCCAACCGCAAGCAGGCGATGGTGCCCCGCGGCGCGGTCGCGCTGACGCCGGTGGGCACCGCGCCCGGGCTCGTCGTGCCGCGGGCCGGCGGGCCGCTCGTCGTCGTCCTGCCCGGGCCGCCACGGGAGCTGCAGGGGGTGTGGCCGTCGGCGCTGGAGTCGGCGCCGGTGCGGAAGCTGCTGGCCACGGTGCCCGCGGCGCAGTCGCGGGAGCTGCGGTTCTTCGGGTTCCCCGAGTCGGAGATCGCGGCGACGCTGCGGGAGATCGGGGCGACCCGGGACCTGTCGGGCGTCGAGGTGACGACGTGCCTGCGGCGTTCCGAGCTGGAGGTGGACATCCGGCCGCTGCCCGGCGCGGAGGACGTGGCCGAGCAGCTGCACGCGGAGCTCGCGGCGCGGCACGCGAAGCACCTCGTCAGCGCCGAGGGCACCACCACCGACGAGCTGCTCGCCCGCGCCCTGCTCGAGCGCGGCCTGACCGTCGCCACGGGGGAGTCGTGCACCGGCGGCATGCTCGCCTCCCGCCTGGTGGACCTCGCGGGGTCCAGCGCGTACGTCGCGGGCGGAGTCGTGGCCTACTCGAACGAGGCGAAGACGGCGCTGCTGGGCGTGCCCGCGGAGATGATCGCCGAGCACGGTGCCGTCTCGCCGGAGGTGGCCCGTGCGCTCGCCGACGGTGCCCGCGAGCGGTTCGGCGCCGACATCGGCGTCGGGATCACCGGCGTGGCCGGACCCGGCGGGGGCACCGAGGCCAAGCCGGTGGGCTACGTCTGCTTCTGCGTGACGACGTCCGACGGTCTGGTGCTGGCCCGCGACCCGCGCCTGCCCGGCAGCCGGGCCGACATCCGCGAGCGCTCCACCGACACCGCGATGCACCTGCTTCTGCGCGCGGCAGGCGGCCTGCCCCGCCGCTGACCGCCGGACCGCCGATCGCCCCGGCCGGCATCGACCGGGCCCGCCCGACACCGCCCCGCCTCGCCTTGCCGGGCGCGCGAGTCGACACGGGGGGTGCGCGAGTCGACATGCCCCCCGCCGCGAGTCGACACAGCCGGGTGCGCGGGTCGACACGGGCCGGGTGCGCGGGTCGGCACGGCCGGGTGCGCGAGTCGGGTGTTCGGCCCGCGGCGGGCGTTCCCTGCCCGGACGGGCCGTCGGGAGTACGTCGGGCAGGCAGATGCCCGGTGCCTCCCTGCGCCGCCGGCCCGCTCCTGCGACCATGGCGGAACGCCCGGGCACCGGGCCGAGGAGGAGTCATGGCGGGAGAGCAGTGGCGGCGTAGCAGTGTCGAGGAGTTCGCGCCCACCGGACGCCGGTTCGGCGACGGCCTGGCCGTCGGACCCGATCTGGAGGGCGCGGCCGAGGTGGCCGTCGCACAGGCCCTCGCCGGCCTGGACGGCGTCCCCCCCGATCTCGTGTGCGTGTTCGTCGCGCCGGGCGCCGGCCACGAGCCCGACCAGGCCGCCGCGGCCGGCCGGCGCGCGATGGAGCTGGCCGGGGCGCGCACCACGATCGGCGTCACCGCGGGCGGGGTGATCGGCGACGGGCGCGGTGAGGAACACGGCCCGGCCGTCGCGGTCTGGGCGGCGGCTCTGCCCGGCACCCGGATCAGCCCCTACCGCCTCGTCGCGGAACGGAGCGGGGAGGGCGTGCAGGTCAGCGGGCTGCCGAACCTGCGTTCCGACGACCGTGTGGCCGCGATGCTCGTGGACCCCTACTCGTTCCCCGTCGGCGGGTTCCTCGAGCGCAGCAACGCGCTGATGCCCGGGTTCCCGCTTGTCGGAGGGCTCGCTGGCGCGGCCGGTGGGCCGGGAGCCAACCGGCTGTTCCTCGACGGTGAGGTGGTCGAGCGCGGCGGTGTCGGGTTCGTGCTGGGCGGTGAGGTCGCGGCGCGCGTCGTCGTCAGCCAGGGGTGTCGCCCGATCGGCCCGTCGATGACCGTCACCCGGGCGGACCGCAACGTGCTCCACGAGCTCGCCGGATCACCCGCCTACACGCGGCTCGTGGAGATCGTGACGGCGTTGCCGCCCGCCGAGCAGGAACTGGCTGCGCGCGGGCTGCACCTGGGCATCGCGATGGACGAGTACGCCGAGGACCACGGCCGCGGGGACTTCCTGATCCGCGGCGTCGTGGGCGCCGACGAGGAGACCGGCGCTGTGGCGGTCGGCGACATGGTCGAGGTCGGGCAGACCGTCCGCTTCCAGGTCCGCGACGCCGCGGGCGCGGGCGAGGACCTGACCGAGCTGCTCGGGGGCGCCGACCGCCCGGCGCGCGGGGCGCTGCTGTTCTCCTGCAACGGGCGCGGCACCACGATGTTCGACAGCGCCGACCACGACGTCCGCACCGTGCAGGAAGCGCTGGGCGCCGAGGGTGTCGCCGGCATCTTCGCGGCGGGCGAGATCGGCCCGGTGGGCGGGAAGAACCACCTCCACGGCTTCACCGCCTCGGTCCTCGCCTTCCGCTGACGGCCACGGGGGCCGGACGAGGGCCCGTCAGGTCAGGGTGCGGAAGTAGGTGCGGAGCTCGTGCACGTACACCTCCGGCTGCTCCATGCTCGCGAAGTGGCCGCCCGTCTTCTGCTCGGTGAAGTGGCGCAGGTCGGTGTAGCGCGTCTCGATCCAGCTGCGGGGCAGGCGGTAGAGCTCATGGGGGAACAGCGTGACGCCCGTGGGCACGGTCACCTCGTCGTTGCGACGCCGCCCGCCGAAGCTCTCCCAGTACAGCCGCGCGGACGAGGCGCCGTTGCCCGGCAGCCAGTACAGCATCACGTTGTCGAGCAGGCGGTCGCGCGTGATCACGTTCTCGGGGTGGCCGGCGCAGTCGGTCCAGTCCCAGAACTTCTCGACGATCCACGTGCACTGTGCCGAGGGGGAGTCGAGCAGCCCGTAGCCGATGGTCTGCGGGCGCGTGGACTGCTCGGCGGAGTAGCCGCTGCGCACGGTGCGGAACGTCGCCTGCTCGGCCACGGCGGCCTGCTCGGCCTCGGTCAGGGGCGGGACGCTCCCGTCGGGCGGCCGCGGCGCGACGGGCATCGTCAGGTGGATGCCCATGAGCCCGTCCGGTGCGGCCGTGCCGAGCGCGCTGGTGATGATCGAGCCCCAGTCGCCGCCCGCGGCACCCCAGCGTTCGTAGCCGAGGCGGTCCATCAGCTGCGCCCACGCGATGGCGATCCGCTCGACGCCCCATCCCGCGACGGTGGGCTTGGCGCTGAAGCCGTACCCCGGCAGCGACGGCGCGACGACGTGGAACGCCTGGGCGGGGTCGGCGGGGTTCGTCAGCGCGTCGACGACATCGAGGAACTCGATCACCGAGCCGGGCCAGCCGTGCGTCAGCAGCAGCGGCGTCGCGTTCTCGTGCGGCGAGCGGACGTGCAGGAAGTGGATGTCCAGCGCGTCGTCCCCGCCCCCGTCCAGCCCCGTGACGAACTGGGGAAGCGCGTTGAGCTCGGCCTCGCAGCGCCGCCAGTCGTACTCGTCGGCCCAGTACGCGCAGAGCTCCTTCGCGTAGTCCAGGGGCACGCCCTGCGTCCAGCCGTCGACCGTGGCGGCCTCGGGCCAGCGGGTCAGGGCGAGCCTCCGGCGCAGGTCGTCGAGCTGGGTCTCGGGGATGTCGACACGGAACTCGCGCACGCTAGAGCTGCACTCCTCGGGTCAGTGCCCCGTCGACGACGAGGTTGGTGCCGGTGATGAACGACGCGCGCGGGCTCGCGAGCATCGTGACGGCGTAGGCGATCTCCTCGGCGGCGGCCATCCGGCCGGTGGGGTTGAGGCCCATCGCGAGCGAGAACAGGTCGGGGTTGCCGCCCTCGATGCCCGCCCACACCCCGCCGGGGAAGTAGGTGTTGCCCGGGGAGACGCAGTTGGCCCGCGCCCCGGACGGTGCGAGCTGCATCGCCAGCCCGGAGATGTAGTGGACGACCGCGGCCTTCATCGTGCCGTAGGCGTCCTTCGCGAAGTCGATCTCGCGGCCGGAGACCGACGAGACGGCCACGACCGATCCCTTCGACGCCTCCAGGAACGGCGTCGCGGCCTCGCACATCCGCACGGTGTGCATGAGGTCGACGTCGTAGCTCGCCTTCCAGTTGTCCTCGGTGGGCCCGATCGCGAGCGCGCTGACGTTGGCGACGGCCACGTCGATGCCGCCGAGCGCCTCGGCGGATGCGGCGACCCACGCCTTCAGCGCGTCGCCGTCGGCGACGTCCACCGCTGTGCCGGTCGCGCTGTCGCCGAGCTCCTCGGCCGCCTTCTCGACGTCGGCCGCCGTGCGGGCGCAGAACGCGACCTTCGCGCCCTCGGCGAGCAGCGCCTCGACGATCGCGCGCCCGATCCCCTTGGTGCCGCCCGTGACGAGCGCGACCTTCCCGGTGAGCTGCAGGTCCATCAGACGAGTCCCTTCGAGAGCGAGCGCAGGTGGCGGTGCATGCCGTTGAAGGCGTCGGCGGGCGGCAGCAGCGCCTTCTCGATCTTGGTGACGGCGCTGTAGTTGGCGTCCACGACGTTGGCGAGCGGGCTGAGGCTGATCTGGGTGAGCAGCTCGTAGGCGTCGAGCGGGTCGAGGCCGTACAGCTCGCCGAGCCACGCGACCATGCCGACCTGGCTGGCCCGCCACGCGTCCTCGAGCGGGCGCGACGACCCGACCACGACATAGTCCTCGTCGTGCTCCAGGCGCGGCCACTCGGGCGCGCCACCCTTGATCAGCTCGACGATCAGCGTCACGTCCATCGCGCCCTCGACGGCGGTGCCGCAGCTCTCGCCCTCGCCCTGCCGGTAGTGGCCGTCGCCGACGGAGAAGAGGGCGCCCGGAACGTTGACCCCGAGGAAGCAGGTGGTGCCCGCCTTCATCTCGGGGGTGTCCATGTTGCCGCCGAACTTGTCGGGCACGAGGCTCGTGCGCACCTCGCGCCCGGCCGGGGCGACGCCCACGGTGCCGAGCATCGGGCTGCACGGCAGCACCGTGCGGAAGTCCGAGCGCTGGGCCTCGAACAGCAGCGTGCCCGCCGCGCGGTCCAGCTGGTAGATCCACGTCTGCTCGGGCAGCGGGGCGTGCAGCAGCGCGGTGCGGTCGGTGCCGGTCAGCGCGCCGAAGAACGGGATCGTGGTGGACGCCGCCCAGTCACGGGCGGGCGTCAGGTCCACGATGTGGATCGCGAGCGTGTCGCCCGGCTCGGCGCCCTCGACGAAGAACGGGCCGGTCTGCGGGTTCACCTCGGTCATGTCGAGCACCTGGCTCGGCAGGTCGGACGTCCGTTGCAGACGGCCGGAGAAGGCGTCCTCGGTCCACAGCTTGAGGACCGTGCCGGGCTTGATCCGGTGGCTGGGGGCGGCCCCGCCGAACGTCCACGCGAACTGATCGGGGGTGGGGCGGAACTCCACGACGTCCATCGCCGAGATCGTTGTCCTCGCACCGACCGGAGCGCAACTGCTGATCCGTCACGCGAGCGAGCGGGAGATCCCCCGCGCCGCGGCCCGCACCACGGGGACGAAGGGGCGCGCGTCCCCGCCCTCGGCGGGCACCACCACCGAGAGTGCCGCCACCACGTCCCCCCGCGGTCCGTGGACGGGTGCGGCGACCGAGAGCGCGATCAGCTCGATCTGCCCGTCGCTGACGGCCACGCCGGTGCGCCGCACGTCGGCGAGCGTGCGGCGCAGGTCGTCGGGACGGCAGATCGTCTTCGTGGTGTAGCTGCGCAGCGGGCCGGCCAGCACCTGCTCCTGCAGGGCGGGGTCGGCGTGCGCGAGCAGGACTAGCCCGACGCCGGTGGCGTGCAGCGGCAGCCGGCCGCCCACCCGCGTGATCACGTTCACGGCGCCGCGTCCGGAGATGCGCTCCAGGTACACGGCGTCGATGCCGTCGAGCACCGCGAGCTGGACGTTCTGGCGTGTCACCTCGTAGAGGTCCTCGAGGAACGGCATGGCCAGCTCGCGCAGGCCCAGCCCGCGCGGGGCCAGCACGCCGACCTCCCAGAGCCGCAGCCCGATGCGGTAGCGGCCGTCGTCGGCGCGTTCGAGCGCGCCCCAGCCGGTCAGCTCCCCGGCGATCCGGTGCGCAGTGGTCAGCGGGAGACCCGCGCGGCGGGCGAGCTCGGTGAGCGTCAGCTCCGTGTGATCGGCCGCGAACGCCCCCAACACCGCCAGAACCCGCGCCGTCACCGTCTCGCCCACGACACGATCCTTCCGCTCAGCGGAAGGCCCGTCGAGTGCGGGGCGGATGCAGGGTCACTCTCGGCGGCATGCGCACCCAGGTGGGAATCGTGGGGGCGGGACCGGCGGGGTTGCTGTTGTCGCATCTGCTGGCCCGTCAGGGGATCGAGTCGGTGGTGCTGGAGTCACGAAGCCGCGCCTACGTGGAGAAGCGGGTACGGGCCGGGGTGCTGGAGCACCCGACCGTCGAACTGTTGCGCGGCGTCGGCCTCGCGGAGCGGATGGACCGCGAGGGTCTGCCGCACGGGGGCATCTCGCTGCGTTTCGACGGCGGCGACCACCGGATCGACTTCGCCGACCTGGTGGGCCGCGGGATCGTGGTCTACGGGCAGCAGGAGGTCGTGAAGGACCTCATCGCGGCGCGTCTGGCCGCGGGTGGCGATCTGCGGTTCGAGGTCTCCGAGGTCACCCTCGACGGGATCACGAGCGATCCGGTGATCGGCTTCGTCGACGCCGACGGGCAGCGCCGGGAGCTGCACTGCGACGTGATCGCGGGCTGCGACGGCTTCCATGGCATCAGCCGCGCCGCGGTGCCGGGCGAGGTGTTCGACCGGCAGTACCCCTTCGCCTGGCTGGGGATCCTGGCCGAGGCCGCCCCGACGCACGAGGAGCTGGTCTACGCCAACCACCCCAACGGGTTCGCGCTGTACTCGATGCGCAGCCCCGAGGTCACCCGGCTCTACCTGCAGGTGCCGCCGGACACGAACGCCGACGACTGGTCCGACGCGCGGATCTGGGACGAGCTGCAGCTGCGGCTGGCCGCGGACGGGTTCTCGATCAACGAGGGCCCGCTGCTGGAGAAGGGCGTCACCGGGATGCGCAGCTTCGTCTCGGAGCCGATGCGGCACGGGAAGCTGTTCCTGGCCGGGGACGCCGCGCACATCGTCCCGCCCACGGGTGCGAAGGGCATGAACCTCGCGATCGCCGACGTACGAATGTTGGCCGATGCACTCATCGGGTATCTTCACGAGAAGGACGAATCAGGCGTCGACGCCTATTCGGACACCTGCCTGCGGCGCGTCTGGCGGGCCGAGCACTTCTCGTGGTGGATGACCTCGATGCTGCACAACTTCCCCGACGAGGACGCCTTCACCCGCAGGCTGCAGCTCTCGCAGCTGCGCTACACGGTGTCCTCCCGCGCCGCCGCCACCAGCCTTGCCGAGAACTACGTCGGCCTGCCCCACGGAGCCGCCCTGTGACCCTCACCGATCCGACGGGGTACCGCCCCGTCCCTGCCGGTACGAACCCGCCCCTGGCCTTCGAGGGCTACAAGAGCACCGCGCTGCGGGCGCCGTCGCAGGCGCCGGTCATCCTGCGCGACCGGCTCACCGAGGTCACGGGCCCGCTCTTCGGCGACAGCGCTCATCCTCGGGGCCCGTCCGACCACGACCTCACCGCCCAACACTCCGACGAGCCGATCGGGCAGCGGATCCTGGTGTTCGGCCGCGTCCTCGACTCGGACGGCCGCGCGGTGCCCGACACGCTCGTCGAGGTGTGGCAGGCCAACGCCGCGGGTCGCTACGCGCACGTCGTCGACAACTGGCCGGCGCCGCTGGACCCCAACTTCACCGGCGGCGGCCGTGTCGTCACCGACTCGGCGGGCCACTACTCGTTCACCACGATCAAGCCCGGCGCCTACCCGTGGGGCAACCACCACAACGCCTGGCGCCCCGCGCACATCCACTTCTCGCTGTTCGGGCGCGCGTTCACGCAGCGCCTGGTCACGCAGATGTACTTCCCGGACGACCCCCTGTTCGCCCAGGACCCGATCTACAACTCGGTGCCCGACGAGGCCGCGCGGCGCCGGATGATCTCCACCTTCGACCTGGAGGCCACGAAGCCGAACCGGGCGCTGGCGTACCGGTTCGACATCGTGCTCCGCGGTCGCGAGCAGTCCGTCTTCGAGGAGCCCCATGTCTGACCGGTTGACGCCATCGCAGACGGTCGGGCCCTTCCTGAGCATCGGCCTGACCTGGCCCGCCGGCCACCTCGTCGTGTCCGAGGGCACCCCGGGGGCCGTTCTGATCACCGGGATCGTCCGGGACGGGGCCGGTAACCCCGTGCCCGACGGCCTCGTCGAGACCTGGCAGGCCGACCCCGACGGCCGCTTCGACCACCCCGACGACCCGCGCGGCGCCTCGGGCTCGGGCTTCTCCGGCTTCGGCCGAAGCGCCACCGACGCCGAGGGCCGCTTCCGGATCCTCACGGTCGAGCCCGGTGCCCTCGGCGACGGCCAGGCCCCCCACATCGACGTGTCGGTGTTCGCCCGCGGACTGCTCGACCGGGTGGTCACGCGGATCTACTTCCCGGCCGAGGCCGAGGCCAACGCCGCCGACCCGCTGCTGTCGTCGCTGCCCGCCGAGCGCGCGGCCACCCTGATCGCGGTGCCGGACGGAGAGGGCCGGCTGCGCTTCGACATCCGCCTCCGCGGCGAGGGCGAGACGGTCTTCCTGACGATCTGACGCGCCGCCGACCCCGCGAGTCGGCATGGATCGCTTGCGAGCCACCGACGCCCGAGCTGATCGTCCGACCGCTATCGGCCTCGAGACGGCGTTCATGGCCGGACCGCACAGAACCAGTGGTGATGATCACCCGAAAGATCCGGTATCGGGTGGAATGCATCCGTGATCACAGCGTTCGCACAGGTGAGGGACAGCGCACGCCTGGGTTCCCGTGAGATGAAGATCGGGTACTGGGACGGCGCGCTTTCCGGAGAGGACGTGGTGGACATGACGGGTGCGGCGTGCACGATGGGTGGCCCCGTGATCGAGCTGCCCGAGTCGTGGCGTGCCCGGATCCGCCAGGCCCACCCCTTCGCCACCCAGCTGGCCCGCTACACGGTGGTCGGCGGCCTCGGGACCGTCGCCAACGCCATGGTCTTCCTGGCCCTGCGCACCTGGTGGGAGGCACTCGCGGCCAACCTCGTCGCCCTCGTGCTGAGCACACTGCTGAGCACGGAGATCAATCGCCGCTTCACCTTCCAGGCCTCCGCGTCCACCCACCGCTGGCGCACCTACGTGCAGAACGGCGGCACGGTCGTCTTCTACGCGTTCTACAGCTCGGCCGTGCTCATCACCCTCGCCCTGGTGGTGGACGAGCCGAGCCCGTGGCTGCAGGCGCTCGCGGTGTCGGCGGCGAGCGTGCTCGGTGGCTTCGCCCGCTTCCTCGTGCTGCGCTACTGGGTCTTCGAGGACGCGCACGCCTGAGGCCACAGCTCGGCCAGCGCGGCGGCGCGTTCCGAGCGGTCGAGCCCGCGGAGGTCCGCCGAGCCGTGCTCGGTGACCACCACGTCCACGTCGTGTGAGGCTGTGGTGACCGGCCGCGACAGCGTCTCCACCAGAGTCGACCCGCCGCGGTGCTCAGACGCCACGGCCACGATCGAGAGGCCCGTGCGCGACCGGGCGCCGGCCGCGGCGTAGTCCGGGTGACCCCCGATCCCCCCGACGACGGCGGCGACGGTGCCCTCGACGTTCACCTGCCCGGCGCGGTCGATCTCCACCGCCGTGTTGACGGCGATCAGCGGGGAGGGCTCGTCGGAGCAGAGCCTGCTCGGGTCGTGGGTGACCTCGAGCGGGTGCAGCAGGGGGCGTCCGTGGGCCCAGTCGTGGAGGCGCTTCGTGCCGACCATGTAGGCGCCGAACGCCTCGATCAGCAGCCCGCGTGCGTCGAGGTCGACGATGGACTCGGGCAGCAGACCGGAGTCCACGCGCACCGGCACGTCGATCGCGTCGAGCACCGCCGCGCCCAGCCGTCCCGGCCCGACCTGCACGCGGGCTCCCTCGGGCACCCAGCGGGCGATGTGCGCGGCTATCCGGCGGTCGACATCGCCCGGCGCGGAGAAGGCGACCTCGCGCGGAGCGTCGTCGGTCTCGCCGAGCACCGTGATCGCGTCCTCCGGCAGCGGCGGGCCCGCGTCGGCGTGCGGGGCCGTGCGTGAGACGACGGCCGCCACCGGCACACCGGCGAGGACGGCGCCGCGCATCCACGACACCTCCGCGCCGAACCGCAGCCCGTCGGGCGTCCGCACGAGCGAGGCGAGCACCAGGTCCGGGCGCAGCGGCCCGGCCAGCAGCGACGGCACCGCCGAGAGCCGGACCGGCACCGACCGCACCGACCCCTCCTCGACGGGGCGGCGCAGCCCCCAGCCCGACATCACGGTGCGGGCGTCGGCGAAGGGCCGGGCGTCCAGCGTCGGCTCGGCGTGCGGCATCCAGCCGAGGACCAGCCGCAGATCGCCGTGGTGGGCGGCCAGCCGGGACAGGTCCGGGAACAGGGCGCGCGGCGTGCCCGTCCCGTCGGCCACCGCGATCCGCATACCGGGACGGACGAGATCATCGAGTACGGGCACGCGGACCACACTAGATTCAGGTCATGGCCGCCTCGCAGTCCAGCGCCGACGCCTTCGAGCGCCGGCCCGTCGCGCTCGACGAGCGCATCACCGCCGACGTCTCGTCGCGGTGGCCCGTCGAGGCCGGGCGCTACCGACTCGTGGCCGCCCGCGCCTGCCCGTGGGCGAACCGCGCGGTGATCGTCCGGCGGCTGCTCGGGCTGGAGCCCGCGATCTCGATGGGGATCGCCGGGCCGCTGCACGACGAGCGCAGCTGGCGCTTCCACCTCGACCCCGACGACAGGGACCCGGTGCTGGGCATCGAGTACCTCGGCGAGGCCTACCGGAAGGCCGACCCCGACTTCTCCGCCGGCATCACCGTGCCCGCGATGGTGGACCTGCGCACAGGCGGCGTCGCCACCAACGGCTTCGACCAGCTCACCCTCGACTTCTCCACCCAGTGGACGGAGTTCCACCGCGAAGGCGCGCCCGACCTCTACCCCGAGGCCCTGCGCGCCGAGATCGACGAGGTGAACGCCGCCGTCTACGACGACGTGAACAACGGCGTCTACAAGTGCGGGTTCGCCAAGGGGCAGAAGAGCTACGAGCGGGCGTATGCGGTGCTGTTCGCCCGGCTCGACGAGCTCTCTGAGCGGCTCGCCACGCAGCGCTACCTCGTGGGCGACACGATCACCGAGGCCGACGTCCGGCTGTGGGTCACGCTCGTGCGCTTCGACGCCGCCTACCACGGCCACTTCAAGTGCAACCGCCAGAAGCTCACCGAGATGCCGGTGCTGTGGGCCTACTCCCGCGACCTGTTCCAGACCGCAGGGTTCGGCGACACCATCGACTTCGAGCAGATCAAGCAGCACTACTACGGCGTGCACACGGGGATCAACCCGACGGGCATCGTGCCGGTCGGGCCCGACGTCTCGGGCTGGCTCACGCCGCACGGGCGCGAGGAGCTGGGCGGGCGGCCGTTCGGCGACGGCACCCCGCCCGGGCCGCCGCCGGAGGGGGAGCGGGTGCCGGCGATCGGCTGACGCAGGAGCGACCGTCGGACCGGGACGTCCTGCGCGACGCCGTCCTCAGGCCGGTGGCGTCGGCCCCCACGTCCCCGGCTCGTAGGGGAGCGGCTCCGTGCCCGGGTCGAGGATCGGGGCGACGATCCGCCAGGCCTCTTCCAGGTTGTCCATCGGGGCGAAGTGCGCGGGGTCGCCGACCAGCGCGTCGACGAAGATCCGCTCGTACGGCGCGTGAACGGGTCCGAGCACCTCGCGGAAGTCGACGGCGATCGGCACCTCGGTCACGACGTCGGCGCCGCCGGGCTGCTTCGCCAGCAGGATGAACGCCACGCCGGCGTCGGGCTGCAGGCGCAGCCGGATCCGGTTGGGCGGGGCTGGGGAGTCGGTGGGCCCGGCGAACAGGGCGCGCGGCGGCCGGCGCAGCGTCACCACGATGTCCAGCACGCTCGCGGGCAGCGCCTTGCCCGCGACGATGTGCACCGGCACGCCGGACCAGCGCCAGTTGTCGATGTGGAGGGTCAGCGCCACGTAGGTCTCGGTGGTGGAGTCGGGCGCCACGCCCTTCACGTCGCGGTAGCCCGTGTACTGCCCGCGCACGACGTCGGCCGGGTCCACCGCGCGCACGGCCTTGAGCAGCTGGAACTTCGCGTCGCGCTGGTCGGCGGCCGAGTCGCTGGACGGGGCTTCCATCCCCAGGTAGGCGAGCACCTGCAGGAGGTGGTTCTGCACGACGTCGCGCACGGTGCCGACGGAGTCGTAGAACGAGCCGCGGTCGGCGACGTCGAAGCTCTCGGCCATGGTGATCTCGACGTGGTCGATCCACGTGCGCGTCCACAGCGGTTCGAGCAGCGTGTTGGCGAACCGCAGCACGAGCAGGTCCTCGACGGGTTCCTTGCCCAGGTAGTGGTCGACGCGGAAGATCCGGTCGTCGGCGTAGTTCTTGCGCAGCATCGCATTGAGCGCGCGCGCGGAGTCCAGGTCGTGCCCGAACGGCTTCTCGACGACGAGCCGGGCGCGGTCGTTGAGCCCGACGGCGGCGAGGCCGTCGGCGACCGTGGCGAACAGGCTCGGCGGCACTGCCAGGTAGTAGACGGCGAACGCCTCGGCGCCACCCTGCGTGGCCACCTCGGCGGCGAGCCGCTGGAACGTGGCGGGGTCGGCGTAGTCGCCCGCGACGAGCTGCATCAGCCCCTGCAGGCGCTTGAGCACGTCGTCGTCCACGTCGTCGCCACTGCCGCTGTCGGCGCGGTCGCCGTGGTCACCCGTGTTGTCGAACGCGGCGTGCACGGAGTCGGCGACGTGGGCACGCAGCTGCTCGACGTCCCAGTCGGTGAGCGCCACCCCGACGACGGGCACGGTCAGCTCGCCCCGCTCCACCAGCCGGTAGAGGGCGGGCAGGATCATCTTCTTCGCGAGGTCGCCGGTGACGCCGAACAGCACCAGCACGTCACCCACGGGGCCGGTCGGGTTCATGGGGTCTCCTCTCGGAGCGTCGCGGATCGGCGCCTCACGGCCATCGTCGCAGCCGCGGCCGGAGCTGCGCTCACGGCGCCACGTGGTCGCGCGGTCGCGGGCCACCCCGACGCGCCGGATGACCCGACAGGGCGAGACACGGCCGCGGGCGGATGATGGTCGGCGATGTCGCTCCTGCTCCGGTCACCGCACCCGCGTCCGTCCCGCTCCCGCCGACGGTCGGCGGTGCCGCTGCTCGGCGGTCTCGTCGCCGGGATGCTCGGCGGCCTTCTGGTCGCGCCCGCACAGGCTGCGGTCCCGGCCCAGGCCGCGCTCACCTCCGCTGCCGCGCCGGCCGGCCCGGCTCCCGCGCCCGCCCCCGAGATCACCGGGCTCGCGCTGGGCGCCGACCGGCTGCCGAACTGCGCCGCCGTGGTCAGCTCGATGACGCCCCGCGCCCGGCTGGCGCAGCGCCTCATGGTCGGGGTGCAGGGCGACGACCCCACGGGTACGGCCGAGACCGTCCGCGACACCCAGGTCGGAGGCATCTTCGTCGGCGGCAACGCCACCACACTGCTCACGAACCAGGCCCTGCGCGGGGTGCAGGCGATGTCGCGGATCCCGCTGACCGTCGCCGTCGACGACGAGGGCGGGCGCGTGCAGCGCATCGACGCCCTCGACGGCAACCTGCCCAGCGCCCGCACCATGGCCAGGACGATGACCCCCACGGAGGTCACCGACACAGCCCGGCAGCGGGCCACGAAGCTCCTGGCCCACGGGATCACGATGAACATGGCGCCGGACGTCGACGTCAGCGACCAGCCCGCCGACGACGTGATCGGCGACCGGTCGTTCTCGAACGACCCGGACACCGTCACGACGTACGCCATCGCCTACGCCGAGGGACAGCGGGCCGCGGGGCTGCTCACCGTGCTCAAGCACTTCCCCGGCCACGGCCACGCCACGGGTGACTCGCACAAGGGCCGGGCCACCACGCCGCCGCTCGCGCAGCTCAAGGCCGACGATCTGAAGCCCTACGCCACGCTGCTGGGCCCTGGCGGCCCGCTGGCAGACGGTGGCGGCAAGGGCCGCACCGCGGTGATGGTGGGCCACCTCGACGTCCCCGGCCTCACCACGGACCTGCCCAGCTCGCTGACGCCCGCGGTCTACCGGATGCTGCGCACCGACTACGGGTTCGACGGCGTGGCGCTCACCGACGACCTCGGCGCGATGAAGGCCATCACCGACGAGTTCGACCTCCCCACCGCCGTGGAGAAGGCGCTGTCCGCGGGCGCGGACATGGCGCTGTGGTCGAGCGGCGGGCGTGTCATCCCGGTGCTCGACGGTCTCGAGCAGGCCCTGAACAGCGGGAAGCTCGACGCCGCCGCCAACGACACCGCCGTGCAGCGGATCCTCGCGCTGAAGGGCGTCTGCTCCCGCTGATCGGTCCGGCCCCTGCACGCC
>NZ_JAOPWR010000165.1 GCF_025965585.1 Pseudonocardia sp. | reverse complement strand
GCCGCCGCGGGCGGTGCGGTGCGGGGGCGGCGCGGCCGGCTGCTGTCGGTCGCCGCGGGTGCCCTGCTCAACGCGGGATCGGCCGCCACCCGGTTCGGCGTGTTCGAGGCCGGCCTGGTGTCCTCGCGCGACCCGTCCTACACGGTGGTCCCGCAGCGGGAACGGCTGCGGGCCCGCGAGGCGGCGGCGGCGGACTGACCGGCCTCACCCGGGCGGGTAGGACCTGCGCGGAACCGGGTACCCGGAGGGATGCCTGACACCGGGGCGCACACCCCGCCTCCCGACTCCCCCCTGCACGGGCGCGACGCCGCGGACGAGCTGGAGACCGAGGCGGCACAGAGCGACGACGAGCGCGACCCGGACCAGCAGCACGCTCCGCCCAGCGAACCGCCGCTGGGCCCGCACCGGGAGGAGGACAGGCGGTCGTGACGGCCACCGACGCACGCACACCCGGGCGCCGTCATGACGACGACTGGAACTCCGACCACCGCCCGGAGGCCCCGCTGCAGCGGGCCGACCGCAACTTCGCGGAGCTCCTCCAGGAGCTGCGGGTGCTGCTGACGGGCGTGCAGATCCTCCTCGGGTTCCTGCTCGCCCTGGCCTTCAACCCGGGGTTCGGCGAGCTCGACGGCTTCCGCCACGGCGTGTACGTCGTCACCCTGCTGTCGGCCGCCCTGTCGTCGGCGCTGCTCGTGGCTCCGGTGGCGGCCCACCGGCTGCTGTTCCAGGGCGGTCACAAGCGCGAGCTCGTCCGCACCGGGCACACCACCACGCTGATCGCGCTGGCCGGGCTCGGCCTGACGCTGGCCTCGGGCCTGCTCCTGGTGCTCGACATCGCCGTGGGCCGCGCCGCCGCGGTGATCCTCACCGCGGTGTTCGTCACCGCCATCGCCACGCTGTGGATCGCGGTCCCGATGCAGCTGCGCCACCGCGCCTGACCGACCGGCGAGGACGGCCCACCGCCCTCGGCCGGGGAGGATTGGGACCGCCTCACGTGGGTAGGCCTCCGGTATGGCCATTGCGACGATCAACCCCACGACCGGTGAGACGGTACGCACCTTCGACGCCCTCACCGCCGAGCAGCTCGAGCAGAAGCTGCAACGCGCGGCCGACACCTTCCGCACCTTCCGCACCACCACCTACGCCGAGCGCGCGGCTGTGTTCCGCCGCGCCGCCGACATCTTCGACGCCGAGACCGACGAGCTCGGCCGCCTCGCGACGCTGGAGATGGGAAAGACCCTTGCGTCCGCCCGGGCCGAGGTGACCAAGTGCGCGAAGGGCTGCCGCTGGTTCGCCGACCACACGGAGGAGATCCTCGCCGACGTGCCGCACGAGATGGACGGCGCCGAGGTCTTCACCCGCTACCAGCCGCTGGGCCCCGTGCTCGCGGTGATGCCGTGGAACTTCCCCTACTGGCAGGTCCTGCGCTTCGCCGCGCCCGCGCTGATGGCCGGCAACGTCGGGCTGCTCAAGCACGCGTCCAACGTGCCGCAGGTGGCGCTTGCGATCGAGGACGTCCTGCGCCGCGCCGGCTTCCCCGAGGGCGTCTTCCAGACGCTGCTGGTGCCGTCGTCGGCGGTCGCGGGGATCATCGACGACGACCGCGTCCGCGCCGCCACGCTGACCGGCAGCGAGCCCGCGGGCCGCGAGGTGGGCTCCCGCGCGAGCCGCAACATCAAGCCGAGCGTGCTGGAGCTCGGCGGGAGCGACCCGTTCATCGTCATGCCCTCCACCGATCTCGAGAGGACCTCGACCAACGCCGTCGCGTCGCGGACGCTGAACAACGGCCAGTCCTGCATCAACGCGAAGCGGTTCATCGTCCACGAGCAGGTCGCGGAGGAGTTCGAGCGGCTGCTGGTGGCGAAGATGGAGGCGCTCGTGGTCGGCGACCCCATGGACGAGAAGACCGACATGGGCCCGCTGTCCTCGACGGAGGCCGTCGCGACGATCGACAAGCAGGTTCAGGACAGCGTCGCCGCCGGAGCTCGCCTGCTGACCGGCGGCAAGCCGCTGGGCGGCCCGGGTGCCTACTATCCCCCCACCGTGCTCACCGACATCCCCAAGGGCTCGCGCGCGTACGTCGAGGAGTTCTTCGGACCGGTCGCGCTGCTGTTCCGGGCCCACGACGCCGACGACGCCATCCGCCTCGCCAACGACTCGCCGTTCGGGCTCGGCGGCAGCGCCTGGACCGATGACCCCGCCGAGCAGCAGCGGTTCGTGAACGAGGTCGAGACCGGGATGATCTACATCAACAAGTACACGGAGTCGACCCCCGAGGTGCCCTTCGGCGGTATCAAGAACTCCGGTTACGGGCGTGAGCTGGCCGAGTTCGGGCCGCGCTCGTTCGTCAACGCCAAGACCGTCTGGATCAACGGCGGCTGAGCGCGCCGCGGCCCCGAGGAGCTCGCATGGCCGAGGTGCAGATGACCGTCGGGGTTGCGCCCTCGCGCGTGTTCGCCGTGCTCTCCGACGGGTGGAGCTATCCGCTGTGGGTGGTCGGCGCGGCCCACATGCGCGACGTCGACGAGGCCTGGCCTCAGGTCGGCAGCCGCATCCACCACAAGGTGGGCGCGTGGCCGCTGCTCATCGAGGACAACACCGAGGTCGTGGACATGCGGCCCGACCGGCGCCTCGAGCTCGACGCGCGCGCCTGGCCTGCCGGCCGCGCCCGGGTCGTCCTCACGCTCGACGAGGTGGCCGGCGGCACCAGCATCACGATGGAGGAGCACGCCGCGGCGGGCCCCGCCCAGCTGCTTCCCCGTCGGGCGCAGGACGCGATGCTGGTGCCGCGCAACAACGAGGCGCTGCGGCGGCTCGAACAGGTGGCCGTCAACCGGCCGTACTGAGCAGATCGACAACGGGTTCGTCGGCCACTTCCCCGACATCGCGAGGGCCGAACCCGTTCCCCGGCGAGGGCGGGTCGTCAGGTCCCGGAGAGCCCGCTCACACCGTGTCCAGGTGTGAGGGTCCGCAGACCGGGCACTCCGTCTCCATGGCGGACACCCGCACGACCCCCACCGAGAACCATGAGATCCGGGCGGGTGCCGTTCCGGCCGCCCCCCGCTACGCCGCCACGGCTGCGCAGCCCACGCGCGTGACCGTCACCGACGAGGGACCGGTGCTGGTCGCGGGGCCGGTGGAGATCGAGTGCGCCGACGGCAGCTTGGTGCGGTCGGACCGCGCCGTCACGGCGCTGTGCACCTGCCGGCGCAGCCGCCGGGCGCCGTTCTGCGACACGAGCCACCGCCGCCGTGAGCGCTGAGCACGGCGTCACGGGCCCCCCTCTGCCCGCGCCCCGCGGGCCGGTGTCGGAGAGCGTGCTCGACGCCCTGCGGAACGGGATCGGCGCCCTGCTCCCCGACGTCGAGGACGCCGACCCCTTCGGTGAGGACCTGCAGCTCGCGCTCTACTGCTGCTACGAGCTGCACTACCGCGGCTTCGGCGGGGTCCCCGACGAGCGTGAGTGGGATCCCGGGCTGCTGACCGTGCGGGCTCGGATGGAACGCGTGTTCCTCGCCGCTCTGCGCGACGCCACCGGGCCCGGGGACGACGTCGACGCCGAGCTCGACGCCCTGCTCGTCGAACCGGTGGACCCGCCCGGGGTGTCACAGCACCTGCGCCGGGACGGCGAGACGTGGCAGGTGCGCGAGTACGTGGCGCACCGCTCGCTCTACCACCTGAAGGAGGCCGACCCGCAGGCCTGGGCGATCCCGCGGCTGCGCGGCCGGGCCAAGGCGGCGCTGGTCACCGTCGAGCACGACGAGTACGGGGCGGGCGACGCCCGCCGCATGCACTCCCGGCTGTTCGGGCAGATGATGGACGCACTGGGACTCGATTCCGGCTACGGCGCGTTCCTCGAGCAGGCACCGGCCGAGACGCTGGCCGAGGTGAACCTGATGTCGCTGTGCGGCCTGCACCGGTCGCTGCGCGGGGCTCTGGTCGGACAGTTCGCCGCGGTGGAGCTGACGTCGTCGCCGGGTTCGGGCCGGTTGGTGCGGGCCTTCCGCCGGCTCGGCCTGCCCGATGCCGCGGTGGCGTTCTACGCCGAGCACGTGGAGGCCGACGCGGTGCACGAGCAGGTGGTGCGCCGCGGGCTGATCGCGCCACTGCTCGCGGACGAGCCGGATCTCGCCCGCGACATCGTCTTCGGCGTCCGGGCGAGTGGACTGCTCGCCGACCGCTTCGGCGACCGGCTCCTCGCGAGCTGGATGCGCGGAGCGTCCAGCCTGCGGGCGCCGCTGCGCGGGTCACGCTAGGGACGACGCCCGATGCACCGGCAGGGACGAAGGTCCCCGGCTCCACGGACGTCCGGCCGCGCGGCCCGGCTTCCTACAGCGGCACCCGCCAGCTCAGCCGCGTGCCCCGGCCCGGCAGCGCCACCACGGCGAGGTCGCCGCCGCACTCCACCGCCCGCTCCCCGAGGTTGTACAGCCCGCTCCGCGCCGCAGCGGGGTCGATCCCGGCACCGTCGTCGACGACCTCGACCAGCAGGTCGTGGGCGACCTCGACGGTGACGGTGACGGTCGTGGCCCGCCCGTGACGCAGGGCGTTGCTGATCGCCTCCCGCACCACCGCCACCACGTGCACGCCGATCTCGGTCGGCACCATCGTGTCGACGGCCCCCGAGGTCCGCACGGACGGCGAGACCCCTGATCCGGCCGCGGCCTCGTGCGCGGTGTCGAGGATCCGCCTGTGCAGCCCGGGCCGGCCGCCGTCGCCCGCGGTGTGCAGATCGAAGATGGCGGTCCGGATCTCCCGCACGGTCGTGTCGAGCTCGTCGACGGCCTGCCCGATCCGTTCCTGCACGGCGGGGTCGGTGCTTCGGCGCAGTGTGCTCTGCAGCTGCAGTCCGGTGGCGAACAGCCGCTGGACGACGTGGTCGTGCAGGTCGCGGGCGATCCGGTCGCGGTCGGCGAACACGGCGAGCTGGCGCTGCGCGCGGTTCTTCTTCCCCAGCTCCAGCGCGAGCGTCGTCTGCTCGGCGAACGACGTCAGCAGCGGCACCTCGCTCTGCTCGAACGCGACCCCGCCGACCCGGCGCAGCGCCACGAGTACCCCGATCACCGACTCCTGGGAACGCAGCGGCACCGCGAGCGTCGGCCCGTGGTCGGGGGCGTGCTCGTCGGCGCCGGCGAGCGCGCCGGGCACGGCGCTCGTGAGCACCGCGGCCCGGCCCTCGGCCACCTCCGACAGCAGCGGGTCGGAGGCGTCCAGCCGCCGGCCGAGCAGGCCCGCCCCGTCGGCGCCGCTGTGGCCCCGCACGACGAACTCGCCGTCCTCCCGCTCCGGCCCGAGGACGATCACCGTGGTGTCGGAGCCGGTGAGCTCGAGCGTCCGCCGCGCGATGAGCTGCAACGCGTCGGACTCGATCGCACCCGCCAACAGCTCCGAACGGATCTCCGCGGACGCCTCGAGCCACCGTTGCCGCAGGCGCGTCTGCTCGAACAGGTCCGCGTTCTGCACGGCGATCCCGGCCGCGGCGGCCAGCGCCTCGACCACCACCTCGTCGGCGGCGGTGAACCCGCCCCCGCCCTTCTTCTCCGTGAGGTAGAGGTTGCCGAACACCGCGTCGCGCACCCGCACCGGGACGCCCAGGAACGTGCGCATCGGCGGGTGGTGCGGCGGGAATCCCACCGACGCGTCGTGGGCGGCGACGTCGGGCAGGCGCAACGGGCGCGGGTCGAGGATCAGCTGGCCGAGCAGGCCCTTGCCCTCGGGCAGCGGGCCCATCCGGGACAGCGTCTCGTCGTCCAGGCCCACGTGGAGGAACCGCGAGATGCCGCCGCCCGGGGCGAGGACCCCCAGTGCGCCGTAGCGGGCGTCGACCAGGTCCACCGCGGAACCCACGATCCGGCGCAGGGTCGTGTCGAGCTCCAGCCCCTCGGCGACGGCGAGGACGGCGTCGAGCAGCCCCTGCATGCGGTCCCGGGTCGCCACGATCTCGGCGAGCCGTTCCTGCACCTCCCGCAGCAGCTCGTCGAGCCGCAGGCCGGACAGCAGGTGCGGCATCACCGATGCCGACGCGGCCTCGCGCTCACCGTCCGGCATGACTCCGCTCCCCGCCCTGGTGGCCTCTCCGAGTCGGCCCAATCTGTCAGTCATGTGGCGCCCGGACAACCACGGCGACGGTGCTCGGGACAGCGCCGCTCAGGACAGCGGCGCGACCCGCGACGAACCGGGGACGCACGGCGCGAGGGGGAGGGACCTTCGGCCGTACCCCGCCCGGCCGGCGCCGGGCACCGTGGAGGGACTCCGGCAGGAGCCGGAGTGACCCGATCTTCCGGACGTGGTGATGAACGAGATTCCCGCGGCACTCGGCCTGGCGCCCGACCAGGTCGAAGACCTGCTGCTGACAGCCGGGCGGGCACCGTCGCTGCACAACAGCCAGCCCTGGCGCTTCCGGGTCACCCCGCAGGCGATCGAGCTGCACGCCGATCGGGACCGTGCGCTCCCGGTGATCGACCCCGCCGGCCGGGAGCAGCGCATCGCGTGCGGCGCCGCCCTGTTCAACCTGCGGCTGGCTCTGCACGGGCGCGACATCCGGCCGACCGTGACGATCCTCCCCGACCCCGCTCGTCCCGACCTCGTGGCCACGATCCGCAACGGCGGCCACAAGGTCGCGACGCCGGAGCAGCGCGAGCAGCTGCGGGCGGTGCCGCGGCGGCGCACCAACCGCCATCCCTTCACCGACGCCCAGCTGATCCCGGCCGAGCTGAACGCCCTGCGCCGGGCGGCGCTCGACGAGGGCGCCTGGCTGCACATCGTCGACCGGCGCGAGCAGCGCGACGAGCTGCAGGACCTGGCCGCGCGGGCACACCGCCTGCAGATGGACGACCCCGCGTTCCGCGCCGAGCTCGACCGGTGGACCGCGACGGCGCCGGGCCGCACGGACGGGGTCCCGGCCGCGGCCGGCGGCCCGCTCCCCACGCCACAGCGCCGGTGGGTGGTGCGCGAGTTCCACCGCGGCTCCGGCTCCGAGCGGGCGACCGCCGACTTCGAGGAGGAGCCCGTGATCGCCGTCCTGACCGCGCACCTGACCGGTGACCGCGCGGACGTGCAGGTCGGCCAGGCGCTGGAGCGGGTGCTGCTCACGGCGACGGTCGAGGGCCTGGCCGTGTCGTTCCTGTCGCAGGTGGTGGAGGTGCCCCGGACCCGGGAGGAGCTGCGCCGGCTCGTGGGCGGCAGCCGTCCGCCTCAGGCCGTGCTCCGGATCGGGCGGGGCTGGCCGGTGACCGCCACGCCCCGCCGTCCGGTCGCCGATCTCGTCCGGCCCGAACCGCGGCCGGCCCCCACGGACCGGAGCGTGGGGGCCCGGTGACGACGCGCCCGGACCCCGTCAACAGACCGGAGGTCCCTGCGATGCGGGGGTGACCACGTTCCAGCGGGCCTGTGACCGGCGCGCTCCGGACCCACTCCCGGCCGTCCGCGAGCATGCCGGCCGCCTACGCCGCCGACCCCTCGCTCGCCGCGCTGTCCCTGGACGTCCGGCACGGTCACCGACGCCGGGCGCCTCGCCACCCGTGCCGTCCGGTCGAGGGAGCCCGACGGGCACCGGCATCGCTACCTGGGTCGGCGACGTGCTGGACGCAGAGATCACAGGTCCGGATCGGCGGCGGACCCGTCTCGTCCCCGGACGGCCCGCGTGAGAACGGCGCCGGACACGAGCTCCTGGCCTACCGCCGCGACGTCGGTCAGAGGCCGGGTCCGGATCGGACGAGCTGCCCGTGCGGGCTCCGGGCCGTCGAACCGGTCGGTGATCCGCAGCAGGTCCATGGCCCGCTGGACGGAGGGCGAGAGTCGTGACAGGTACAGCGTGGCGCCGGCGCGGGAGCTCTCGTCCTGCACGTTCAGCAGCGCCGCGACCCCACTCGCACCGAAGAACGTGACGTGGCGGAGATCGACGACGAGCACCGACAGACCCGTCGCCAGCTCGGTCAGTGCCGAGTGCTCCAGCGCGGAAGCCGTGAGAATGTCGATCTCGCCGGTCACACGGAGGACGGAGATGTCGGGACCGAGCCGGAGCATCGTCACCTGCACGAGGTCCTCCAGCTGCGGCGGCGAGACGAGGATCGGGCACGGCACGGTGCGGGTGTCGTGCCTGAACGGGAGAACGGCGGCGTCGGGCACAGGACCTCCGGAGTTCGTGGTGGGCGCCGGCGGTCACCCACCAGTGGGACCGAGAAGCTTCCAGCCGTCCTGCCACGGCCGGCCGTGGCGCATGGTGAGCGTGATGGTGAGCAGCGCCATCGCCTAGAGCGTTCTGGCCATGACCCGTGGGTCTGCTCCGATGATCGCGATGTTCACGGCGACCACGGTGCCCCCGCCCACGGTCCGCCGGATTGAGCCCGTCAGCTCGATTCCGCGATGGGTCGACCGACCCGCCGGGCCGATGCCCTCACTCCCCTTCGCGACCAGCCTGTTCCCGTCTGGATACGACAGCGAAGAGGACGTGAGGACGATGGCGGGCAACCGAGCAGTGGTATACCAGGGGCCGGGCAAGGTGACGGTCGAGACCGTCGACTACCCGGAGCTGGTGCTCAAACCGGGACCAGGGGTGCCACCCGGCAACGAGAACCGCAAGTGCCCCCACGGCATGATCCTGAAGGTCGTCTCGACGAACATCTGCGGCAGCGACCAGCACATGGTCCGGGGCCGCACCACCGCCCCGGTCGGGCTGATCCTCGGCCACGAGATCACCGGGGAGGTCGTGGAGCTGGGCCCGGACGTGGAGAACTTCAGGATCGGCGACCTCGTCTCCGTACCGTTCAACGTGTCCTGTGGACGTTGCCGCAACTGCAGGGAGCGCAAGACCGGGGTCTGCCTGAACGTCAACCCGGAACGTCCCGGCGGGGCCTACGGCTACGTCGACATGGGCGGCTGGCCCGGCGGCCAGGCGGAGTACGTGATGGTCCCCTACGCGGACTGGACGGGGCTGCGCTTCCCCGACCGTGACCAGGCGATGGAGAAGATCCGCGACCTGACGATGCTGACGGACATCTTCCCCACCGGGTACCACGGCTGCGTCACGGCGGGGGTGACCACCGGGTCGACGGTCTACGTCGCCGGGGCCGGGCCGGTGGGGCTCGCCGCGGCGACGTCGGCGTTCCTGCTCGGGGCCGCGGCCGTGATCGTCGGCGACCTCAACGCCGACCGGCTCGCCCACGCCCGCACCTTCGGCTGCCTCACCGTCGATCCGTCGGCAGGACCGCTGCCCGACCAGATCGACCAGCTCCTGGGCGTTCCCGAGGTCGATGCCGCGGTCGACTGCGTCGGCTTCGAGGCCAAGGCCTCCAAGGACGGGCACGAGGCTCCGGCCGTCGTGCTCAACGCGGCGATGGAGGTCACCCGGGCCGGCGGGGCGATCGGCATCCCGGGCCTGTACGTCACCGACGACCCGGGCGCCACCGACCCCGACGCGCGCGTCGGAGCGCTGTCGCTGCGGTTCGGCCTCGGCTGGGCCAAGTCGCACGTCTTCTCGACCGGTCAGTGTCCGGTGCTGCGCTACAACCGCGATCTGATGATGGCGATCCTGGACGACCGGGTACAGATCGCCCGCAACGTCAACGCGACGGTCATCACCCTCGACGAGGCCCCGGACGGCTATGCGCAGTTCGACGCCGGGGTGCCGCAGAAGTTCGTCATCGACCCGCACGGAATGCTCAAGCATCCCTGAAAAGGGATCTCCGCCGGCATGTCACCGTCTCGGGACCACCGACATGATCTGGACCGCCAGCCGTTCGGTGATCCCGAGCCGGGGCACGTTCACCCGGGCCCGCTCCGCGATCCGGCGTGGGCTCAGGCCCATGTCGTGGTGGAGCCGGACGATCGCCTCCTGCTGGTCCGACCACGGTCGCCGCGGCACCGCAACAGGCTCGCGGCGACCGGTCGCGGCGGGCTCGGACGGCGCGGGGGCCGGAGGGCGGTAGTCCAGCCCGAGGCCGGAGTCCTTCCGGCCGAACTCGCCGGCTTCCCCCCGCCGCCGGGTCTCCTCGGAGTCGCCGACTGTCACCGCATCGGCGCTCTCGTTCACCCCGAGCACGGTGACGGCCGGCCCGCGGTGACGCAGCGCCTGGCGGTCCGCCTTCGTGCAGTACCTGTAGCCGAGGCCGGCACGCTCGGCGGGCAGCTCGTCACCGCAATCGATGCAGCTCAGCACCTTTGTCTCTGTTGTCAATTCTGTGCACCACCTCCGTTGTGTCCAACGCAGGGCGGCGACGGGTACTTCCGCCGGGCCGACTCGCGGACGGGGACGGAGCCGTCATCGAGGAGGGAACCATGGCCCACACGCCCCGAGGCCCGCGACGAGCGTCACCAGCGGCCGTGGCGACCGGCTGGATGGCGCGGGCGGCGTGCCGCGACGTCGATCCGGAGATCTTCTTCCCCGTCGGGTCCGGGCGCCTCGCCCAGGACGAGGCACTGGTCGCGAAGGCGGTCTGCCACGGGTGCGCCGTCCGGTCGGAGTGCCTGGACTGGGCGATGCGCCGAGGGCACGAGTTCGGGGTGTGGGGCGGGTTGGACGCCGACGAACGCCAGGACCTGCACCTGCGCAGAACGCGCTCCGTCGGGTAGGTGAGCGCTCCGGGCGCCGGCGCCCGGAGCCCTCAGAACACCAATCGGAACAGCCCGAAGGCCCGGTCCCAGTGCTCGGTGGCGGGGTTCGTCACATCCGGGTCGATCAACTTCATCGACCTCGCCATCGCGACGCCGAGCCCGCCGAACACCTCGACCAGCATCCCTTCGGTCTCCTCGCTGAACGTCACGTCCGCGGGCGGGCGCCGCACGACCTCGCGGAGCAGCCTGCGGACGTCCCCGGCGTCGTCGAGCTTGTCGAACTCGCGCATCCGCTCCTGCAGGCCGGCCGTGATCGGCAGGTCCTGCGGGGCGATGACGTCGCGGTCGTTCCAGCGCGCCGAGTTGCGCCCGGCGATGGCGAGATCGTCGACCATCTGGTCCACGAAGTCCCGGAACCGCCGCACGTCGTTCCGATCGATCTTGAGGCCGGCAACCGACCGGAAGAACCGTTCGAATACCGGGATGCCCGTGGGATGTGTCATGCCATCACTCCGTTTCTCGCATGCGCACCTGACAGGTACTCGTGGACGAGCCGGACGGCCATCGCCCCTTCCCCCACCGCCGAGGCGACCCGCCCCACCGACCCGCTGCGCACGTCCCCGGCCGCGAACACACCCGGGAGGGTCGTCTCCAGCAGGGCCCGCGGCCCGTCGTCGGCGGCGGCGCGGGACGCGCCCGCCGCCGCACCGGTCAGCACGTAGCCACCTGGGTCGAGGGCGAGGGTGCCGGCCAGCCAGCCACTGCACGGACTCGCGCCGATGAACACCATCAGCTCGCGCGCCGGCAGGGTGCGCTGCTCGGCGCCGTCGGTCACGGCCACCGCTTCCAGCGACCCCGGCGGCCCGAGGAGATCGCGCACCTCGGAGTGCAGGTACACCCCGATCCGCGGATCGCGCTCGATCCGGTCGGCCAGGTAGCGCGACATGTTCTCGTCGAGGCTGCGCTCGCACACCACCAACCGCACCTCGCGGGCGTGGTCGGCGAGGAAGAGGGCGGCCTGGCCTGCGGAGTTGCCGCCGCCCACGACGACGACCGGGTCGTTCACGCACAGCTTCGCCTCGAGCAGGGTGGCCGCGTAGTACACGTTGCTCTCCTCGAAGTCCGCCAGCCTGCGCACCTTCAGGCGGCGGTTGCGGGCGCCGGTGGCGACGACGACCGCCCGGGCGGCGTGGGAGCTCCCGTTGGCCAGACGCAGCACGAGATGACCGTCGGCCGGGACCAGCGCCACGGCCTCGGCCGGCACCGCGATCCGGGCGCCGAACTTCTCGGCCTGCACGACCGCGCGGTCGGCCAGCTCTCCCCCGGAGATCCCGGCCGGGAAGCCCAGGTAGTTGTCGATCCGAAACGACGTCGCCGCCTGACCGCCGGCCGCCACCCTGTCGAGCAGCACCGTCGTCAGTCCCTCCGACGCGCCGTAGACGGCCGCGGCGAGCCCGGCAGGCCCGGCGCCGACGACCACCAGGTCGGACAGCTCGGGCGGGGCCTCCTCGGGCTGCCCGACCAGCGCGGCCAGCTCGGCGTTGCCGGGGTTGCGCAGGACCGTGTCGCGCCACACGACGATCGGCGTCTCCTCGGGGCTGATCCCGAGCTCGCGCAGGAGCGACTCCGCGGCGGGGTCGGACTCGAGGTCGACGAACCGGTGCGGCAGCCGGTTGCGGGTGGCGAACTCCCGCAGCCGCCGCGTGTCGGGCGAGAATCGGGATCCGACGATGCGGAACCCGTGGCCGCCGCCGATCGTCGGCGTGCGCCGGATGAGGTAGACCCGCATGATCTCGTCGCCGAACGCGGGGTCGTCGAGCAGCACGCGGCGCAGGCGGTCCATCGGAACCGCCAGCACCTCACCGGGGTCGGCGACGATCGTCGTGAGGAAGGCGACCTGCCCCGTGAGCAGGCCCAGCTCGCCGAGGAACCGCCCGGGACCGTGTACCCGGACGATCCGCTGCTCGGCGGTGCCGAACCCCTCGACCACGGCCGCGCGCCCGGAGAGCAGGACGTAGAAGACGTCGTCGGGGGCGCCCTCGGTGACCAGCACCTCGCCCCGCTGCGTCGGGCGGCGCGCGCCGAACGGGGCGAGCGCGCGGATCCGTTCCTCGCTCAGGTGCGGGAACGCACCGGTCATGTCGGGCGTCTCGCCGCCGGACAGCGATGCCAGCAGCTCGTCGGCGACGCCCGCCGTGGTCGTCACGCGAACGCCTCGTCGACGTAGCACCAGCGCCAGTCCTCGCCCCGCTCCATCGACGACACGATCGGGTGGCCGAGCTCCCCGGCATGCTCGCGGGCGTGCCGCATCGCTGAGGAGTCGCAGCAGCCGACGTGCCCGCAGGTGAGGCACAACCGCAGGTGCACCCACCGCGTTCCGATCGGCAGGCACTCCTCGCAGCCGAACGGTGTGCGGGGCACGACGGTGCGGATCCAGTCGACGTGCCGGTCGACGCGCGCGGACACCGGGTACCCGCCGCTCACCGCCGGCGCCCGCTGCCGAGGACCAGCGCGGCGCCGATCGCGGCGAGCCAGGCGTCCTTGGCCAGCGCGATCCCGTCCTGGCTGGGGAACGGGGAATGGGGGCGGTGCATCCCGGGAGTGCGGGCGTAGAGCCCGAGCAGCCCGGCGCCGAACCCGAGCAGCCCCAGCCCGGCGATGCCCGCCGGCACGAACGGCAGGACGGCGGCGGCCCCGATCAGCACCTCGCCCGCCGCGAGCGCCTTCGTGAAGTCGCGCGCGTCGATCCTCGCGAGAAACGGGTAGGCCCCGCTGGCGAAGCCGTGCAGGTACTTGGCCGTCTCCTCGTCGGTGTCCCACTTGGCCATGCCCGAGTCCAGGATGTAGGCGCCGGCAGCGAGCCGCAGGGGCAGCTGCCAGGCCCGATCGCGGAGGTCCGTGATGCCGGGCAGGTTCATGACGCGCTCTCCTCGGTGGTCGGGTGACCGCCTGCGGGGGCGGCCAGTGCGGCGTCGAGCCAGCTGCGCAGCTGCGGGAGGGGCACCGCTCCCGGCTGCCGGGCGACGACCTCCCCGTTACGCACCACCATCAACGTGGGCACCGCACGAACCTCGAACCGCTGCGACAACACCGGCGCC
>NZ_JAOPWR010000163.1 GCF_025965585.1 Pseudonocardia sp. | reverse complement strand
AGACGACCGCGCGCCAGGACGGCGGGTCCTACGTGCTCAACGGCCACAAGCGCTGGATCGGCAACGCGACCTTCGCCGACTACACGATCATCTGGGCGCGGGGCGAGGACGGGCACGTCGGCGGGTACGTGGTGGAGAAGGGCACGCCGGGGTTCGATCCCCGGTTCATCGCGGGCAAGACGGCGCTGCGCTGCGTGCAGAACGCGCAGATCTCCCTCACCGATGTCCGGGTGCCGGCGGAGAACAGACTGGAGAACTCCCACACCTTCCGCGACACCGAGGAGGTGCTGCTGGCCTCGCGGTTCTGCGTGGCCTGGGAGGCGGTCGGTGCCGCTGTCGCCGGCTATGAGACGGCGTTGGCCTACTCCCAGCAGCGCCACCAGTTCGGTGTCCCGCTGGCGAGTTTCCAGCTCGTCCAGTATCGGTTGGCGCGGATGTTGGCAGATGTCACCAACATGCTGTGCATGCAGCTGCGGCTGAGCCAGCTCATGGACGAGCACAAGGTGACGATGCCCGAGGTGGCACTGGCCAAGATGCACAACTGCGAGCGCGCACGTGCCATCCTCGCCGACGCCCGCGACCTGCTCGGCGGCAACGGCATCGTGCTCGACTACCACGTCGCCAGGCACCTGGCCGACATGGAGGCCATCGACACCTACGAGGGCACCGACGTGGTGCAGGCGCTGATCGTCGGCCGTGACATCACCGGTCACAACGCCTTCATGCCCCCCGCTGTGCCTCGTCCCTAGGGCCGGCCGGGCACCGCATCTCCCGCTGCGTGGCGGCCCACCGGGCGACCCGGGCGGCGGGACAAGGACCACACCGCCATGTCGGCGGTGCTTGCTCCCGGCAGGGCCCCGGCCGCCGCGCCCCGAGCGAGGACCTCGAACACCCAGCTGAGAAGGAACCCGTCATGGAGAACACGCCCCTGCTGGACGGACTACACGTCGTCGATCTCGCAAGCTTCATCGCCGGACCCGCCGCAACCACCGTGCTCGGTGACTTCGGCGCCGACGTGGTCAAGGTGGAACCGCCAGGCGTCGGTGACAGCTACCGCGCCTTCAGCCATGTTCCCCCCAACCCACAGGTCGAAGGCATCGACTACACCTGGCAGCTCGACAACCGCAACAAGCGCAGCATCGAGCTGAACCTGAAGTCCCCCGACGCCCGGGCGGTGCTCGAGCGGCTGGTGCGGTGGGCCGACGTGCTGGTGACCAACTTCCCGCCGCCGACCCGGGCCAGGCTCGGCCTGGACTACGAGAGCCTGGCACAGCTCAACCCGCGTCTGATCTACGCCGACGTCACCGGCTTCGGCGAGACGGGACCGGACGCGGACAAGCCCGGCTTCGACGTCACGGCCTACTGGGCACGCAGCGGGCTGATGAACCTGACGCGCCAGCCCACCGCACCCCCGGCGCTCAACGTCTTCGGCGCGGGCGACCATTCCACGGCCATCAGCCTCTTCGCGGGAATCATGACCGCGCTCTACCGCCGCGAGAAGACCGGCCAGGGGGCCCGCGTCACCGCCTCGCTGATCGGTGAAGGGGCCTGGGCAGCGGGCTGCTGGCTGCAGGCCGTGCTGGCCGGGGCGAGTGATCCGCAACCGGTCGATCGGCGCCATCCGCCCAACGCCCTGGGCAATCTCTACCGCACCGCGGACGACCGCTGGCTGCTGCTGGTCTTCGCCAACGAGGACAAGGAGGTCCCCCTGTTCCTCAGGGCCATCGGTCACCCCGAGGCGGCCGAGGACCCGCGCTTCAAGGACTCTCACAGCCGCCACGCCCACGCCAATGTGCTCGCTGACCTGCTGGACAAGGAGTTCGCCACTCGACCGCTGGCCGACTGGCGGAAGGTGTTCGACGCCGCCGGCCTCACCTACGGGGTCGTCCAGACCCTCGAGGAGACCGCCCACGACCCCCAGTTCACCGCCGCCGGGGTGTTCGTACCCGTCGACGACGGCAGCACCGAGCCCCTCCTCACCATCGACAGCCCCGTGCGGCTGGACCAGGAGCAGAAGGTGCGCCCGCGCCCGGCCCCCGCCCTCGGCGAACACACCCAGGCCGTGCTGAGCGAGCTCGGGTTCGCCGCCGCTGACATCGACGAGCTGCGCACCGCAGGGACGATCCCGCACAGCTGACGGACCGAGCCGAGCCCGGACAACGACGACCTCAGGACACACCATGACCAACACACCGACCACCAGCGCGGTGCCGACCTCCGACGCCCCCACGGTGCAGACCCAGGAACACGATGGCGTCCTCGTGATCACGATCAACCGGCCGAAGGTGCGCAACGCCGTCGACGGCGCCACCGCCCGGGCGCTGGCCGAGGCCTTCGACCAGCTCGACGCCCGCGCCGACCTCGCGGTCGGTGTGCTGACCGGCGCCGGCGGCGCTTTCAGCGCCGGGATGGACCTCAAGGCCTACGCGGCCGGGGACTCCCCGGTCATCCCGGGTCGGGGCTTCGCCGGCCTCACCCGCGCCCGGCCGCGGACCCCGCTCATCGCCGCCGTCGAGGGCTGGGCGGTGGGGGGCGGCACCGAGATGGCACTGGCCTGCGACCTGATCGTGGCCGCGCAGGACGCCACCTTCGGTCTGTTCGAGGTCACCCACGGGCTGGTCCCCCCCGAGGGGGGCATCGTGCGCCTGCCCGAGCGCATCCCGCGCAACATCGCCCTGGAACTGCTGCTCACCGGGGACCCACTGCCCGCGGTCCGAGCCGAGCAGCTGGGCCTGGTCAACCACCTCACCGCACCCGGCGGGGCCCTCGACCGCGCTGTGGAGCTGGCCAGCCGGATCGCGCGCAACGCCCCGCTGGCCGTGGCGGGCATTAAACGCGCGGTGAACGAACGCACCGCGTTCGACGACCAGGACGCCTTTGCGCAGCAGGACCGGATCGTCGCCCCGGTCCTGGCGTCCCAGGACGCGCAGGAGGGAGCGCGGGCCTTCGCCGAGAA
>NZ_JAOPWR010000131.1 GCF_025965585.1 Pseudonocardia sp. | reverse complement strand
CGCAATGCCCGGGCCATCAATGGACGACGCACACGCAGAAGGGCTCACGGCAGGAGGAGCACCGCGGCGTGCCCTGGCAGCACACACAACCGCAGTCGACCGGGGCATGCATCAGCACCTCACCGGTGACGTTCGAATCGAACCGATGCCGGCAGACAGGACACACGCCCAACGCGACCGTCACCATGTCGTCCATGCGGCGCATCCTCGTCGCCACGAACCTTGATCGGTGACGATTCCCCCGATCGGAGCTTCCAGGGACTTGCGGGCCAGCGGCCCCCACGACGCCAGCACACCCGTCCACACATCCAACAGGACCTGCTTCCCACCAACGCCCGCCACGATCTCGTTTGCGGAAATGGGCCACGGCCTGACGCAGCGTCTCCACCGTCGCCTCGAGATCGGTGACCTCGAGCGAGAAGCGGTTCCAACCGCCGGACCGGGGAAGACTGCCGTCCGGCATGGCCTGGCCGCCGTCGGCCCCTCCTCCCGGAGCGCTGAGTACGAGCTGCAGGTGGCCGCGGGCGAGCATCGCGAGGGACGGGCCGGATGCAGCACCTCACGGAAGCCGAGGTGTTGGCAGTAGAAGGTGATCGCGGCATCGAGAGGCCCGTCAACGCCCAGCACCGGTGGCGCCGGAAGAGCATTTCCGCGATCATTCGGCGCCGCACCCAAGGTGTATCGCTGCGGGGACTGCCGTCATGGGTGCCGCCGCGTTGGCTGACGATACCAATTCCCCCATGTGGGTGAGATCGGCGACATGCCGGGGCTACATCCCGCCTGTCGCGTCCTGTGCCGCAGATCACCTGTCCCGAACGAGGCCGATCACCTGTCGCCCGGAAGAGTGGTCGGCCCTGCGGGAGGGCCACTCCACGAACCGACTGTGGCCCACCCCTGTGAGCAGCGCGAACCCTCTTTCCAGCACCCTCGTTCTGACGTCAACGTGCCTGACGCGCCTGCCGGTCCACCCGGTAGGTCCGACGAGAGGACCTGTTGATGCCAGCTCATCGCCATTCGACCGCACTGGCGGAGCCGGGGACCCGCGACATGGGACGGCGCAGATTCCTCGGTTACCTCATCGCCGCCCCGACGCTGGCTGTGGCGGTCGGGGCGGGCATCGAGTTCCTCGACGAGGTGCCCGCCCACGCCGCCGTGCCGTCGCCGCCCGAGCCGTCGGACCTCTACGACCTCAGCGACGCGCTCACCGACGCCGCACGGCCCACTGCGAACCTGATCTCGATCGTGGTGAACGAGGACGGCTCGGTGTCGTTCGCGGTGCCGCGGGCCGAATGCGGCCAGGGCATGACGACGGCACTCGCGATGGTGATCGCCGAGGAGATGGACCTGCCGCTGGACAAGGTGAACATGACCCTGGCCGACGCGCGGCCGGAGTTGCTGTTCAACCAACTCACCGGCGGATCGAACACGATCCACGCCATGTACACGCCGGTGCGGGTGGCGGCGGCGATCGCCAAGGGCAAGCTCCTGGACGCGGCGGCCGCGATCATGCAGGAGCAGGCGGCACAGCTCACCAGCCGCGAGGGCCTGATCACCGGCCCGGCCGGGCAGGTTCTCGGCTACGGCGACCTCGCCAAGGCGGCCGCGGTCACGAAGTCCGTCCAGGTCGCCGCGCCGGTGCTCAAGCCCGAGTCGCAGTTCCGGATCGTCGGCAAGCCGACGGGCCGGATCGACGCCCTCGACATCGTCACCGGCCGCAAGAGGTTCGCGATGGACATCGAGGTGCCCGACGCGAAGCCGACCATGGTCTGCCGGGCGCCCACGATCAACGGCACGCCGAAGAAGCTGAAAAACGCCTTCGACGTGATGGCGATGCCCGGCGTCCTGGACCTCGCGATCATCGCCACCGGTGTGGCGGTGCGGGCCGAGACGTTCGGCCAGTGCATGGACGCCATCCGCGCGATGGACGTGACGTGGGGCCCGGGCACCGTCGACGGCGAGTCCGACGAAACCGTCATCGCGAAGCTCAAGGCCGCGACGCTGCCGCTGGCGCCGGCCGCGCCCGGCACGAAGGTGATCGACACCGAGTTCACGTTCGCGTTCGCGAGCAGCAGCCCGCTGGAGACCAACTGCGCCGTCGCCGACGTTCGTGAGGACCGCGCGGAGATCTGGGGCAGCCTGAAGGTGCCGATCACGGCGCTGCAGGAGATCGCGCTGATGCTGGGCATGCCCCAGAGCGCGGTGACGGTGCACGTGGCGCAGGGAGGCGGGTCATTCGGCCGCCACCTGTTCCCCGACGCCGCGAAGGAGGCCGCCGAGGCGTCGCAGAAGATGGGCAAGCCCGTCAAACTGATGTGGCACCGCACGGACGACTTCCGCCAGGGCCGCACGCACCCGATGTGCACCTCGACGATCCGCACCGCCTACGCGGGCGGCAACGTGGTGAGCTTCCAACAGAACCACACCAGCGTGCAGACCGACTTCAGCCACGGCCTCGGCGAGATCATCACGGCCACGGCGGCGAAGCTGCCCGGTGGCAACTACAGCCTGGCCCAGTCGATCTTCCTGCTCACCCAGAACACGCCCTACAACTTCGGCGTGGCCACGCAGCTGCTCAACGAGATCGACCTGAAGTTCAACACCGGCAGCATGCGCAACGTCTACTCCCCCAACGTGCGCTGCGCGCAGGAACTCGTGGTCGACCAGCTCGCCGCCGCGATGGGTCAGGACCCGGTGGAGTTCCGCCGCGCCTTCCTCAAGACCGATCTCCAGCGCTCGGTGCTCGACAAGGCCGCCGAGGTGGGCGAGTGGGGTCGTTCCCTTCCCGACGGCGTGGCCCAGGGCATCGCCGTGCACTGCGAGTACAAGAACACGATGGCGGCGCTGGTGGAGGTCGACACCCGGCCGGACACGGTGAACCGCGAGATCAAGGACGCCATGACGGGCCCGCGTGTCACGCGGGCGACCTACGTGATCGTCCCCGGCAGCTTGTGCATCAACCCGACCGGCCTCGAGGCGATGATGATGGGCGGCCTGATGGACGCCACCTCGATGGCACTCACAGGCAGCCTGCACATGAAGGACGGCATGCCGCTCGAGGGCAGCTGGGACAACTACTTCTACACCCGGCAGTGGAACACCCCGCCGAAGCTGGAGGTCGTGATCATGCCGCCCGACCCGAGCGGCGAGGTCGGCGGCGGCGGCGAGGCAGGCGTGGCGGCGTCCATGGGTGCGATCGCGTGCGCCTACAGCCGCGCCGTCGGGAAGACCCAGACGTTCTTCCCGGTCAACCACAACGACCCGCTGCGCTTCGAGCCCTACCCGCTGGTGCCGCCGATCCCCGAGTCACCTACCGACGGCCTCACGAACCCGCTCTAGGAGCCCCCGTGTCCACACACGTGTTCAACGTCAACGGCCAGCGCGTCTCCGTCGAGTGCGACGACAGCGTCCGGCTGCTCTGGGTGCTGCGCGACCTGCTCGGCATCCA
>NZ_JAOPWR010000123.1 GCF_025965585.1 Pseudonocardia sp. | reverse complement strand
GAGGGCACCGGCTCCGCGGGAGCGGGCCCGCTCGCCGGCGTCCGCGTCCCGTGCCTCGGCGCGCCCGGCACGGTCGACCTCGGCACCGCGCTGGCCGGGCGGACCGTGCTCGTCAACGTCTGGGCCTCGTGGTGCGGGCCGTGCCGGGAGGAGCTGCCCGTGCTGGCCGAGTACGCCGCGCGGCCGGGCGCCGTGCCCGTGCTGGGCGTCGACTACCGCGACGACCCCCGCCCCGCCCTCCAGCTGCTCACCGACCTCGGCGTCCGGTTCCCGTCGGTCACCGATCCCGACAACGCGCTGCGCACCGCCCTGGACATCCCGCCCGGCCTGCCCATGTCGTACGTGGTGCGGCCCGACGGCAGCGTCTCCCGCGTGGACCCACCTGTGCCCTTCGCCACAGCCGACGCCGTCGCGGCGGCCGTGGAGCGCCTCTCGTGACCGCCGACGTGCTCCCTCCCGCGAAGGCGGCATTGTGACCGAGCCGCTCCACCCCGACCTCGCCCCCAGCTGGCTGCAGCCACTTCTGCGCGGCGTGCGCGACGTCGACGCCACCGCACTCACGCGCCACCGCATCGCCCCGAAGCCCGACGCCCGGCGCGCCGCGGTGCTGATGACGTTCGGCGAGGACCCGTCCCACGGGCCCGACGTGCTGCTCGTCGAACGCGCCGACACGCTGCGCAACCACGCGGGTCAGGCGGCGTTCCCCGGTGGGAGCGCCGACCCCGGCGACTCCGGTCCGGTGGCCACCGCGCTGCGCGAGGCCGAGGAGGAGACGGGCCTCGACCCGTCGGGGGTGGTGCCGCTGGCCCTGCTGCCCGAGCTGTTCATCCCGCCCTCGGGGTTCGCCGTCACGCCCGTGCTGGCCCACTGGGCGCGTCCCACGGCCGTGCACGCCGTCGACCCGGGGGAGACCGCCGGGGTCGTCCGGGTGCCGGTCTCGCTGCTCGCCGACCCCTCGCGACGCGTGATGGTGGGGCATCCGTCCGGCATGCCCGGTCCGGCGTTCGTCGTTGCGGGGCTGCTCGTGTGGGGGTTCACCGGGGGCTTATTGTCCGCGCTGTTGGATCTGGGGGGATGGGCGCGCCCCTGGGACACCTCACGTGTCCTGGGTCTGGAGGACGCGTGGTCCGCGGCGCGAGCCGCTCGGCAGGAGGTCGCAGGATCGTGATCGTCGGGGGGCGCGTGCGCGCCGCCGGGAGCAACGTGGGAAACGTGGTCGGTCTGTGAGCTGGGTCGATCTTGTGGTGATCGTGCTGGCCCTGATCGCCGCCGTCTCGGGGTGGCGCCACGGCATGGCGGTGGCGCTGCTGTCCTTCGTCGGCGTGCTCGGCGGGGCGATTCTGGGGGTCCGGCTGGCGCCGCTGCTGGCGTCCGGCATCGCCAACCCCAGCACCCGCATCATCGTCAGCATCGTCGTCGTGGTGCTGCTCGTGGCTCTCGGCGAGACCACCGGGGTCTTCTTCGGGCGCCGCATCCGTGACCACATCCGGGGCGAGCGCACGCTGAAGATCGACTCCGCGCTGGGCTCGGTCCTGCAGGCCGTCACGGTGGTCATCGCGGCGTGGCTCGTCGCCCTGCCGCTGGCGTCGGCCAGCTTCCCGGTGCTGGCGTCGGGGGTGCGGACGTCGGTGGTCCTCGGGGGCGTCGACTCCGTGATGCCCGCCGAGGCCAAGCAGCTCCCCGACGAGCTGCGGCAGCTGCTCAACGCATCGGGCTTCCCCGACGTCACCAACCCGTTCGCCCCCACCCCCATCACCGAGGCCGGGCCGCCCGACGGCTCGCTCGTGAACGACTCCGCCGTCGCCGACGTGCGTCCCAGCATCGTCAAGATCCGCGGACGCGCCCCGTCGTGCCAGCGGCAGCTGGAGGGCAGCGGGTTCGTCATCGGCCCGCAGCTGGTCATGACCAACGCCCACGTCGTCGCCGGCACGTCGTCCACGGCGGTGGAGGTGCTGAACCGGCGCGGCCGCACCACCGACCTCGACGCCACCGTGGTGCTCTACGACCCCGAGGTCGACGTCGCGGTGCTCCGCGTGCCCGACCTCGAGGCCGACCCACTGGTGTTGAACCCCGCACCGGCCTCCCCGCAGGACGACGCGATCGTGCTGGGCTATCCGCTCGACGGGCCGTTCACCGTCACACCGGCCCGGATCCGCCAGGAGATCAAGCTCAAGGGCCCGGACATCTATGACGCCGGCGAGGTCACCCGCGATGTCTACACGGTGCGGGCAACGGTGCAGTCGGGCAACTCCGGGGGCCCGATGATCGACCCCCAGGGCCGCGTCATCGGCGTGGTCTTCGGCGCGGCGCTGGACGACAAGGAGACGGGCTTCGTGCTCACGGTCGACCAGGTCGAGCCGGCGGTCCAGGCCGCCCCCGGCCTGACCCGCGAGGTCGCCACGGGCAGCTGCGCCTCCTGACCGGGGCCCGCACCGCTGCTCACCGCGTCGGGCGTCGAGGGTGCGCTGGTTCCGCTCAGGCCCCCAGCCAGGGCGCGATGATCACAGCGGCGCGCCACATCCGCCGCCGGCCGTGGCGACGGTGCGCTGAGCCCTGTCCGCCCCCGAGTCGGTGCGCGGTGGTGAGCGCCGCCGGGCCCCCGCGTCAGACGTCGCGGGTGATGGTCTGGTCGCGGCCGGGGCCCACGCCGATGGCGCTGACCGGCGCGCCCGTCAGCTCCTCGACGCGGCGCACGTAGGCCTGGGCGTTGGCGGGGAGCTCCTCGAACGTGCGGAACGGGGAGAGGTCCTCGAACCAGCCGGGCAGCTCCTCGTACACCGGCACGGCGTGGTGCACGTCCGACTGCGTCATCGGCATGTCGTACACCCGCCTGCCGTCCACCTCGTAGCCGACACAGACCGGCACCTTCTCGAGCCCGGACAGGACGTCGAGCTTGGTGAGGAAGAAGTCGGTGATGCCGTTCACACGCACGGCGTAGCGGCCGATCACGGCGTCGAACCAGCCGCAACGGCGCGGACGTCCGGTGGTGACGCCCACCTCACCGCCGGCCTTGCGCAGGTGCTCGCCCATGGCGTCGAGCAGCTCCGTCGGGAACGGGCCCGAGCCGACGCGCGTCGTGTAGGCCTTGAGGATCCCGATCACCCGGGTGATCTTGGTGGGGCCGATGCCGGAGCCCACGGCCGCGCCGCCCGCCGTCGGGTTCGAGCTGGTGACGAACGGGTAGGTGCCGTGGTCGACGTCGAGCAGGGTGCCCTGCGAGCCCTCCAGCAGGATCGTCTCGCCGGCCTCGAGGGCCTGGTTGAGCAGCAGGCGCGTGTCGGCGATGCGTTCGGCGAACCGGCGGCCGTGGGCGAGCACGGTGTCGACGACCTGGTCGACGTCCATGGCGCGGCGGTTGTAGACCTTGACGAGGACCTGGTTCTTCAGGTGTAGGGCCGCCTCCACCTTCTGGTGCAGGATCTTCTCGTCGAGCACGTCGGCCACGCGGACCCCGACGCGGGAGACCTTGTCCTGGTAGGCGGGGCCGATGCCGCGTCCGGTGGTGCCGATCCTGGCCTTGCCGAGGAACCGCTCGGTGACCTTGTCCATCTCCACGTGGTACGGCATGATCAAATGCGCGTCGGCCGAGATCATCAGGCTGCTGGTGTCCACACCGCGGTCCTCGAGGCCCTTCAGCTCCTCGAGCAGCACGCCGGGGTCCACCACCACGCCGTTGCCGATCACGTTCTTGGCGCCGGGGCTGAGGATGCCGGACGGGATGAGGTGCAGGGCGAAGTTCTGGCCGTCGGGAAGCACCACCGTGTGACCGGCGTTGTTGCCGCCCTGATACCTCACCACCCACTGGACCTGATCACCGAGGATGTCGGTGGCCTTGCCCTTGCCCTCGTCGCCCCACTGGGCGCCGATCAGCACGATCGCGGGCATGTGAGACTCCAGTCTGGAACGGACGCGGGAATGGACAACGTGGCGGCGGGAGGGTAGCCGATCAGGTGGGCTCGATCGACTCGGAACTGTTACTGCTGACCTGCGGGGAACACCCCCACGGTAGTCGGCGCCCCATCGCGCTCGAAGGGGCGCCCACCGTCGCGCTGCCCGCACGGCCCGGCAAGGCCGACGTGGATCCCGTCATCGCCGAGCGTCGCCCGAAACGGCTCGTCGTCGCGGGGGGCGACGCCGACCTCGCCGCCGTACTGGTGCGGTTGCTCCGGCTCGACCGGCTCGACGTCGAGGTCGCGTTCCTGCCCGCTCCGGGGTCGGACGGCGCCCGCGCCTGGGGGCTGCCCATGGGTGACGCCGCGGCCGAGCTCGCGGTGGGAGGCACGGCGTCGGCGGTCCCGCTGGTGCGTGACGACTCCGGCGGCGTGCTCGTCGGGCGCGGCGAGGTCCGCGGGATGCGCGGCGAGTGCTACTGCGACGACGTCCTGGTCCTGCGCGGCACGGCGCCGCGTCTGGTCGTCGCCCCCGGCCCCGGCGGCATCGCCGTGCGCGCCGGCCGCCTGGGCCGCCTCCCCGACGGCCGGGTCCGGGGGGTGCCGCTGAAGGCCACGCGCGGCCGGGGTTCGGCGGTGGGCCGCACCGCTCAGCTGGGCGGCGAGCCGATGACGGTGGTGGTCGACGGCGTCGCCCATCCGCGCGAGGTCCGGCGTTGGACCTGGTACCGCCACACCACCGACTGGCTCCTCGTCCGCCCCCACCCCTGACGCGAGTCGACACGACGTGGCGCGCGAGTCGGCAGACAACGGCGGGCCTGCACGCGCACACGACCACCGGAACGCCCGACCCGGACCACACCGTGTCGACTCGCGGACCGGCCTGTGTCGACTCGCGGGGGTTGTCGGGATGGTCGGTAACCTCGATCACGATGCAGCGGCGCCGCACGAGACGCGAGCGTCGCGGCGTGCCCGGCGCGCCGGGCCTCGTCGCTCCCGGGCAACCCAGAGCGGCGCTCGCTGTTCGAGGCGATCCGCTGGCAGTCAGGCGGTGTCGAGTCAGGCCGTGTCGAGTCAGGCCGTGTCGAGTCAGGCGGCCGGACGCTGGTGGTAGATGTCCACGTACTCCTGCTCCGACAGCGACGCGATGGCGTACATGATCTCGTCGGTGACGGCCCGCCGGATGACGTTGG
>NZ_JAOPWR010000090.1 GCF_025965585.1 Pseudonocardia sp. | reverse complement strand
TCCCGGCATCGAGCCCCGGCCCGCCACCGGGCCGCAGCCCACGCCGCGGCGCCGGGCCGGCACGCCGCCCGCTGTTCCCGGCCGGTCGGCTCCGACTCCCGCATCCGCTCCCGCGCCCGTCTCGGCTCCCACCGCGAGGCACGCACTCACGGCAGCGGAACCGGTCCCCCTCCGTCCCCGGCCGTACGTGGCGCCGCTGCCGACGCTGCGACCGGAGGCCGAACCCGATCACGTACCGACGTCGGTGCTGCCGATCGTGCGGATGATCTCCCGGCTGCCGGGCACGACGACCCCGCGGCCGCGGCGGCACGACACGACGCAGGACGAGCCGGTCGCCGACATCCGGCCCCTCATCCCCCGGCAGTCACGGCACTCCCGGCTCAGCGGCGAGTTCCCGGCCGACGGGCCCCACGAGCGGCCCCAGCGCAACCCGGACGCGGCCGGCGGCTCCTAGTGTCGCGGCCACGAACGTCCACCGGGTCGCTCGCGCGCCCAGGCGGCCCCTCGCGGCGTCGCCGCCCTGCGATACCCCGGTAGGAGCTGCGGACGGCGTCTCGCGAGGAACCACCTGGATCCCGGCTCTCATCGAACAAGGTCCCCAGGCCACGGCCTGACCGCGTCAGGCCGCGGCGGCGACCGCCCGTGGGAGGCTCAGCAGCACGGCGCGCGCGACGGCGTCGTTGTAGCGCAGGCTCTGCGCGTTCATACCCGGGCGCGTGAACGCCCCGGCGACCTTGACGGTGGTGTGCGGGCCGACGGCGAACCGCCGCGGATGCACCTCGCCGTCGGCCTCCAGGACAGCGCCGTCGGCCGGGCGGACCCGGATCAGGCCGGTGTTGCGCAGCACCGTGCCGTCGTCGTCGACGAGGACGTCCTCGCTCAGCTCGCCGTCCCGTGTCAGCGAGGCGACGAGCGGGTCGACACTGCGGGCGGCGCTCGGGCCGGGCAGCCGGGCGTCTACCAGCACCGTCGACGTCACGGGCGGCGCGCCCGCGAGCGCGGTGCTCCCGGCACGGAACCCGTCCTCGCCGACGTCCACCCACATGCCCTCGCCGAGGAACTCGATGAACCCGGCGCGGGAGAGGGCGAGCAGCTGGCGCACCCGGAAGCCGGGCGGGCCGCTCGCGACGGAGTTGAAGAAGCCCTGCCACCAGGTCATGTCCGACGACCGCGACCGCGCGGACAGGGCACCGGACCCGGCGAGCCGGGTGGTCTCGCCGTACACCGACAGCATCGCGACGAAGGCCCCCAGGTACGGGGTGTGGCGCTCGTCGACGTGGCGGCGCAGGTCCTCGGCGATGCGGTCGCGGATCAGCGGCTGCAGCGCGTCCAGGCTCGGGGCGGCCACCCCCGCCATGGGACGGTCGAGGGCGTCGAGGTCGAGGCGGTCGATCGGGTCGGGAACGGCGGCGGCGATCAGTTCGAGCATCGCGGGTGAGTCCCACTCCAGCGCGGCGAACCGCTCCGCGAACTCCTCCCACGCCAGCGCGACCACCTCGGGGTGGCCGACGAACAGCTCGTGGTACCAACCCCAGGCGATCTCCTTCGCCATCAACGGCCAGGCCTGCGTGCGCAGCTCGACGGGCTCGTCCGAGGCGATCAGGAGGTCGACGACGTCGGGGCCGAAGAAGCGCGGCAGCGGCGGACGGCCGCCGAGCAGCTGGTAGTGGGTCTTGGAGTGGTAGGGCGCACCGCGCGGCGACCCGGCCACCAGCCGCGGCTCGGCACCGGACGGGACGTAGCGGAGGTGGTCGCCGTCCTCGACGAAGCGCCCGCCGCGGCCCTCGAACAGCAGCACCGCGAGGTCGACGAACGCCAGCCCCAGCCCGCGCGCGATCACCGTCTCACCGGGCGCGATCACCGACAGGTCCGAGTCGGTGGTCTGTTCGGGAGGCAGGTAGCGCAGGCCCCGCTCGGCGGCGCGGGCGGCGATGGCCAGCTCGTCGTCGGTGGGGGTGGCGTCGAGGTGGCCGGAGGCGAGCACCACCGAGTCGACGCGCAGCGTCGTCGGCCCGCCCGCCCTGCCCTCGGCCAGGTGGACGACCTGCGTGGCGCCGTCCTCGGTGAGACCCGTGGCGCGGGTGCGGTGGATGTGCACGCGGATGCCGTCGGGCAGCTCGGCGATCACGTGCCGCAGCACCCACGCGAGGTACTCGCTCTGCAGCCGTCTGCTCGGGAACGTCGACGCGGTGACCGCGCACAGCTCGTCCCGCAGCTCGGGGGCCACATCGGGCCCGGTCTGCGCCCAGTCCCAGAACGACGGCCCCGGGACGACGGGCCCGTCGCAGATCACGGACTCGTCGGTGAACATCGTGACGTCCGCGGCCATCGAGTTCATGGCCAGCAGGGGCGACTGCTCGTGGCGCCAGATCCGCCCGGCGCCCGCCGGGTACGGGTCGATCAGGTGGACGTCGATGCCGCCCGGATGGAGTTCCGGGGCGCTGGCGCCGATGCGCTCCAGGACGCCGGTGCCGCGCGGCCCGGCGCCGACGATCGCGATCGCGGAGGTCATGGGTTCCTCTCGGAGGTCGGACGGGGTGCGTCCGGCGCTCAGAGGTCTGCGTGCGTGCGGCAGAGGTCCACGTGCCTGCGCCACACGAGCCGCGTCCCCATATCACGACTCTAAATGCGGATCGGGGCACCGGCCAGCGGATCGGGTGCGGCTCACGCCCCTGGTCGGCGCGTGCCGCACGCCACCGCCCATGGCAGGGCGCCGAAGTACGGTCGCCGACGATCACCGCTCCCCACGTCCACACGCCCACCCGGCGGCCCGCCCCGTGATCGGCACCGGCCGCACACCGGCGCCCCCGGACCGGCGGGCGTTGGACGGCGATCACCGCACCCGCACCGCGTCCACCAGCGCCGCCAGCGCCCGCGCGACGGCCGCCTCCTGCTCACCGAGGACGTCGCGGCGGATCTCCAGCATCAGCGACGCCACTCGCGCATCGGTGCCGTACCGGCTCAGCGGGACGTACGTGCCGGCGAACGGGCTGTCCGTCCCCACCGTCCCGAGGGGCGAGAACGCCTCCCGCGCGGCGTCGAGCAGCCAGGGCGGGGTGTGGAACGCGTCGGTGCCGAGGCAGATCGCGGGGCGGGGGCCGTCGGCGTGCAGCTCGTAGGGCAGCGGCTCGTGCGAGTAGGAGTGGACGTCGAGCAGCACGGCCCGGCCCGTCGCGGCCGTCCGGTCGCCCACGGCGGCCTCGGCGGCGTCGGCCCACGGCCGGTAGAACGCCGCGAGCAGCTCCTCGGCGTGCGCGGGGTCGTCGGCCCTGATCCGCTGCCCCCGTGTGCCGTGGGCGTAGACCGCCGCCATGCCGACCGCGGCCATCTCCTCGCGCTCGTCGGGAAACCGCTCGACGTCCACGACGAACCGCGACACGCGGTTGACCAGCGCGAACGGCCGGACGGCGGCGAGTCCGGCCGCGGCCAGGGCGAGGACGTCGGTGCGGTGGTCGGTGAGGGCCGCGGCCTCGGCGGCCAGCTCGGCGTCGGAGAGGAGGAGGCGCGACCGCACCCACCCGGGCACGCGCGTCCCGGCGTGCGGGACGTGCAGCAGCACGGGGCTGGACGTATCACCGGGGTGCAGGTCGCGGTCCGCGGTCACGCGCCCATGATCGCCGACCCACCCTCACCGCCGCAGCAGCAATCGCGGCCGATCGGAGCCGGATACGCGTTCCACGGCGCAGGGTGGCGAGGTGGGCGGCGGGGCCCCCTCACCGCTCGCGACGGCTCGGCGTCGATCCGGGCCGGATACCTGCTGCGCCGAGGAGAGCGGGCTGTGACCGCCGTCGTCGCGCTGTTGACCGCGGCACTCACCGGTGCTGTCCTGGAGAGCGTGTCCATCCGGGTTCCGCTGGTGAGCCGCCCCCACGTCGACCTCGGTCGCGTCTGCTCGGCAGCCTGTCCGGGCTCCCCGCAGCCCTGATCCCGCCTCCCGGAAGGACCCCACCATGCCCGTCGAGTTCCTCGGCATCGGCGCCACCAACAACGGCTCCGAGACCGACCCCCGCACCGGCCCCGCCTTCGACAAGGACTACACGCTCGCGCTGGCCAAGGCCCACGAGGACACCGGCTGGGACCGCGTCCTCACCGCGTACGGCTCCGGCAGCCCCGACCCCGCGCAGGCCGCGGCGCTGATCGCCTGCAACACCGAGCGCCTGCAGCTGCTGCTCGCGCACCGCCCCAACGTCTCCTACCCGACGTTCGCGGCGAAGACGGTGGCCACGCTCGACCAGATCTCCGACGGACGGCTGACGCTGCACGTCATCACCGGCGGCAACGACCACGAGCAGCAGCGCGAGGGCGACATCCTGCCCAAGGACCAGCGCTACGCCCGCACCCGCGAGGCCATCGAGATCTACAAGTTGGCCTGGACGTCCCGCGAGCCGTTCGACTTCCACGGCGAGCACTACTCCTTCGACGACTTCGTGCTCGACGTCGAACCCGCTCAGAAGCCGCGCCCCAAGATCTCCTTCGGCGGCTCGTCGCCGGCCGCGTACCGGGTGGGCGCCGAGGAGGCCGACATCTACGCGCTGTGGGGCGAGCCGCTGGCCGGCACCGCCGAGCAGATCGCCACGATCACCGACCTGGCCCGCGCCGCCGGACGTCCGGCGCCGCAGTTCCAGGTGGCGTTCCGGCCGATCCTCGGGCGCACCGAGGAGGAGGCCTGGGAGAAGGCCTACGCCACGGTCGCCCGCATCCAGGACCGGACGAAGGGCGGCACGGCGCAGCTCACCCGCCGCCACAAGCTCACCGACCCGGAGAACGCCGGTTCCCAGCGGCTGCTCGCCGTCGCGGCGCAGGGCGAGCGCCACGACCGTGCACTGTGGACGGTCACGGCGCAGGCCACGGGCGGTGCGGGCAACTCCACCGCGCTCGTCGGCACGCCCGAGACCGTGGCCGCGGCGCTCATGGACTACTACGACCTCGGCGTCCGGATCCTGTCCGCCCGTGGCTACGCCCTGCTCGAGGACGCGAAGGAGTTCGGTCGCGAGGTGATCCCGCTGGTGCGCCAGGAGGTCGCCCGCCGCGACGCGGCACACTCGGCCGTCCCGACCTGACGGTTCACCCCGGGTGCGCCATTCCCGGGGCGGCCGGCTCGGCGCAGCACCGCCTGCCTCTGCGTCACCCGCCCCACCAGCCTGCCCGCAGCGTCGCGCAGCTCGGTGTCGACCACGATCACGGTCATGAGGGGACCAGCCGCTCATCGGCGTCGACGTCCCCCACCGGCTCGGCGACGTCCGCCACGCCGACCAGGTCCTCGCGCTGGAGCGCGGGAAGCTGATCGAGACGGCCGCCACGGCGAGCTGATGGCGCTCGGCCGCCTGCTCGGCGACGGGATACGGTCCGGGCATGACCGAGCTCGTGCACCTCGACGTCGAGGCCGGCGTCGCGACGATCACCCTCGACTCCCCCGCCAACCGCAACGCGCTGTCGGCCCAGCTGCGCGGTGAGCTGCTCGCGCACCTGCGCACGGCCATCGCCGACGACGCGGCGCGCGTGATCGTCCTGACCCACACCGGGCGCGTGTTCTGCGCCGGGATGGACCTCAAGGAGACGCGCGGGGCGTCCTCGCAGGAGCAGGGCATCCGGGACGTGCCGCAGATCCTGGAGCTGATCTGGACCTCCCCCAAACCCGTGGTCGCCCGGCTCGCGGGAGCGGCACGGGCCGGCGGGGTGGGGATCGTGGCCGCGTGCGACATCGCGATCGCCGCGCAGGAGGCCACGTTCGCGTTCAGCGAGGTCCGCATCGGCGTGGTGCCGGCCGTCATCTCCGTGACGGTGCTGCCCCGGCTGCTGCCCCGCGCCGCGCACGAGCTGTTCCTCACCGGCGAGACGTTCGGCGCCGCGCGTGCCACCGCCGTCGGTCTGCTCAACGCCGCGGTGCCCGCCGACGGGCTCGACGCCGAGGTGGCCCGCTACGTCGAGATGCTGCGGCTGGGGGCGCCGAGCGCGCTCGCGGCGACGAAGGCGATGCTCGCCCGAACGACTCAGGCCGGCGAGCGCCCGCCGACGATGGGCGAGCAGTTCGACGAGATGCTCGCGCTGTCGGCCGGGTTCTTCGCCGCCGACGAGGGCCAGGAGGGCATGCGGGCGTTCGCGGAGAAGCGCCCGCCCGCATGGGCCGTCACGCCGGGCTGAGCCCGGTCAGGCGCCCCAGCGCTTGTCGTCAAGGCCGAGGGCCCGCATCTTGCGGTAGAGCGTGGACCGCGCGATGCCGAGCCGCTCGGCGGCCGCGAGCTTGTTGCCCGCGGCGTCGTCCAGGGCGGCGAGGATGGTCTCGCGCTCGGCGCGCTTGAGGGAGGCCAGGCGACGGCGCGGGGCCGCCTGTCGGTACTCGGACGGCAAGTGGGTCAGCGCGATGTCGGATCCCATCGCGCGCAGCAGCCCGGCGCTGAGCGCGGCGTCGAGCTCGCGGAGGTTGCCCGGCCAGTCCAGAGCCATCAGCACCTGCAGGGCACCCGCCTGCAGCCGTGGGGTCGGACCGTCCGGGCTGCGGTCGCGGATCAGCACGGGCGCGATGTCGGCGATGTCCTCGGGCCGGTAGCGCAGCGGTGGGATCTCGACCCTCGCAGGGAAGCGGTCGAACAGGCGCGCGGCGGCCGCGTCCCCGGCGGGCGAGCCGGCGGTGGCGGCGAGGCGGGCCTCCCGTCCGCTGTGGTCGTCGAGGACTGCGGCGAGCGGCGGACACGCGGCGTCCGGAGCGAGGTCGAGGTGGGCCAGCACCACCAGGCCGGGCAACGACAGCCGCCTGCGGAGCTGGTCGAGCCAGACCGGGTTCTCGAGGACGAGCGCCACGTCCAGCACGGTGGTCGCGTCACCATCCCCGAGCTGTCGCGCGGCACGCTGCTTGCCGGCTCCGGCCTCTCCGGTGACCAGGACGTCCAGGCCGGAGCGCGCGGCCGTGGCGAGCTCCAGGCACGCCCGCTGCCACGCGGCGCTACGCCCGGGCAGCAGCGCCTCGCTGCGCGAACGGGCCGGCGAGGGGCGTCGACGCGCCGTGGATCCCGGGCCGCGCCTGCGCATCTCGATGAGGACACCCGCGGCGTCGTGGCCACCCTCGCCGACGGTGCGGGCGCGGGCCTGCACCACGACGTCGCGCCCGAGCCGGATCTCGCCGGTGCACTCGGCACGCCCGGCCAGCACGGTGGAGGCCCAGTCCCACAGCAGCGCGTGGTCCGCCGCATCGAGCAGCTTGGCGGCAGCGGTGTTCGTGATGATGAAGTCCTGGTTGAGCGACACCACCGCCGCCGACGTCCGGCGCGAGACCTGGAGGAAGTCCTCGAGCAGCATCCGCTCGCGCAGCGACGACTCGGCGTACATCCGCGACTCGATCTCCCGCGACGCGGCGAGCATGAGCGGTTTCATCAGCTCGCTCGTGTCGTCGTAGCGGCAGCAGACGTCGAGGACGCCCACCACCCGCCGGTTCACGGGGTGGCGCAACGGCGCGCCGACGCACGTGAAGTCCTGCAGGTTGTCGCGGAAGTGCTCGGCTCCCGCGATCATCACGGGACCGCTGGACTCGAGGACGCTGCCGATCCCGTTGGTGCCGATGTGCTCCTCTCCGAAGCAGAACCCCGGCGCCGCGAGCACCTTGTCCAGGTGCCGCGACAGCGTCCGGCCGTCGGCGCGGCGGTCGAGGATGCGCGCGTCGGCGTCGGCCAGGATCACGGCCGTGCCGCCGTCGAGGTGGTCGGCGAGCCAGTCGAGCACCGGCGTGGCCGCGACGGTGAGCATCTGGTTCGCATCGCCGAGCACGGGCTCGAACGGCACGTCGTCACCGTTCGGGGTGACGCCCTGCATCCGGGACCGCCGCCAGGACGAGGCGATCTCCGGGCGCAGTGCCGGCGCGCCCGCGCCGTCGGCGAGGAACCTCTCCCGGGCAGTGCGGAGCAGCCCTTCACGCTCGCCGAGGGTCACCCGCATCTCCTCCGTCGCGTCGTCGCTTCGTCGCGCCGAGCAGGACGAGTCAAGCACACGGTGACCCAGGTCTCAGTGTCCCAGAACGCTACAGACGATGGGGCCGTTCGGGTGCTGTTGCATAGTCGGACAGTTTCGCTGTGCTCACAGTCACATGATCCGGGGATGGCGAGCATCGAGTCCGACGAGCTGCGGACGATCTACCAGAGCTGGTCCGACCGGATGGCGGCCGCGCCCGACATGGACGTGGCCACCCTCCGCGACCTGTTCGAGGAGTGGCACCGGCCCACCGCCGAACCCACCGGCGTCACGTACGAGGAGGTCGACGCCGGTGGCGTGCCCGCCCTGTGGTGCCTGCCCGTGGGCGCCGCCGACGACCGGGTGCTGCTGTTCACCCACGGCGGCGGGTTCGTCGTGGGGTCCACCGCCACCCACCGCAAGCTCGCCGGGCACCTGGCGAAGGCCGTCGGAGCCCGCGCGCTGGTACTGGACTACCGGCTGGCGCCCGAGCACCCGTTCCCGGCGCAGCTCGAGGACGCCGTCGCGGCCTACCGATGGCTGCTGGCCCAGGGCGTCGAGCCCGGCCACATCGCGACGACGGGCGACTCGGCGGGCGGCAACCTCGCGATCAGCACCGTGCTCAAGCTGCGCGACGACGGCGATCCGCTGCCGGCGGCGATCCTGCCGATGTCCCCGTGGCTGGACATGGAGCACCTCGGCAAGACGCTGGAGAGCAACAGCGCCACGGACGCGCTGGTGAGCCGGGAGATCCTCCAGGGGATGTCGGGCATGTTCCTCGGCGACGGCGGCGACCCGACGCACCCGCACGCCAACCCGCTCCACTCGGACCCCACAGGTCTTCCGCCGATGTACACGTGCGCGGGCAGCCACGAGACGTTGCAGGACAACGCCGAGCGCTTCCACGAGCGGGCCAGGACGGCCGGCGTGGACTCGACGCTCGAGATCGTCCCGGAGATGCAGCACGTCTTCACGTTCTCCGCAGGACGCGCGCCCGAAGCCGACGCGACGATCGCGGCGATGGCGGCCTGGCTCCGCCCGCGCCTCGGCCTCTGACCCGCCCGCGACCGACCGAGGAGAACACCGATGTCCGAGCAGCAGACCGATCTCGACCTCGTCGTCATCGGGGCCGGGTTCGCCGGCCTCGCCATGCTCCATCGCGCCCGGGAGTCCGGGCTGCACACGCGCGTCCTGGAGGCAGGCGACGGCATCGGCGGGACGTGGTTCTGGAACCGCTACCCCGGCGCCCGCACGGACAGCGAGTGCTACTACTACTGCCTGTCCTTCTCCCCCGAGGTCGTCGCGGAGTGGACCTGGTCCGAGCGCTACCCGGGCCAGCCGGAGATGCTGCGCTACCTGAACTTCGTCGCCGACAAGTTCGACCTGAAACGCGACATCACGTTCGGCACGCGCGTGGAGTCGGCGGTGTTCGACGAGGGCTCGGGCACCTGGGAGGTCACGACCGACACCGGCGAGAGCGTCCGGTCGCGGTTCGTGGTGACCGGACTGGGGCTGCTGACCGAGCCGCACATCCCGGACTTCCCCGGCCTGGACTCGTTCACCGGTGAGACCTACATGACCTGCCGTTGGCCTGCCGACGGCGTCGACCTGTCCGGCAAACGCGTCGGCATCATCGGCACCGGGGCAACCGGGGTGCAGGCCATCCCGCTCATCGCGCAGGAGGCCGCACACCTCACGGTGTTCCAGCGGACCCCGAACTACGTGGTGCCGGCCCAGAACCGGCCGATGGAGCCCGACGAGATCGCCGACCTCAAGGCACGGCACTACGAGATCCTGCAGAAGGCGCGCGACCACTCCTTCGCGATGCCGTTCGAACCCGGCCACGGACCGGCCGGGGACTTCACCGCCGACGAGCAGCGGCAGATCTTCGAGGAGGGCTGGAAGTCCGGCGGGTTCCGGTTCCTCTTCGAGACCTTCGACGACATCATCGTCGACCCGGCCGCCAACGAGTCCGCCGCGGAGTTCATCCGCTCCAAGATCCGCGAGATCGTGCACGACCCCGCGACCGCCGAACTGCTGTGCCCCAAGGGCTATCCCTACGCGAGCAAGCGGCCTCCGGCCGGGCACGACTACTACGAGGCCTACAACCGGGACAACATCACGCTGATCGACGTCGGCAGCGCGCCGATCCGGGAGATCACCCCCACCGGCCTGCGCACCGCCGACGCGTCCTACGAGTTCGACGTCCTGGTGCTCGCCACCGGCTTCGACGCCGTCACCGGTGCGCTCACCGGCATCGACATCCGGGGTCGCGACGGACTGGCGTTGAAGGACAAGTGGGCGGACGGCCCGGCGACCTACCTCGGGCTCACCGTCCACGACTTCCCGAACCTGTTCACCATCAGCGGCCCGGGGAGCCCCTTCGCGAACATCCCGGTCTGCATCGAGAAGAACGTCGAGTGGATCGGCCGGGCGCTGGACCACGCCCGCGAGCACGGCGGCGTCCTGGAGGCGACGGCGGAGGCCGAGGCGGACTGGGGCCGCCAGGTGCAGGAGGTGGTCAGCGGCACGCTGCTGCCTCAGGGCGCGAAGGTGCACTCGTGGTTCACGGGCACCAACATCCCCGGCAAGGCGCCCGTGGTGAACGTGTGGTTCGGCGGGGCGAACAACTACTTCGCCGCGTGCGACACCATCGCCGACAAGGGGTTCGGGGGCTTCACGACTCCCGGCTGAGACCGGTCAGGCCGTCCAGCGGGGGTCCCGGCCGGACGCCGCGAGCGCCCGGTCCAGTGTGGACGCATCGGCGGGCAGCGCCACCTCGGCGCCGAACCAGCCGCCGTCGCGGCCCATCTGCGCGATGGCCTGGACGCCCTCCAGTGCCGTGGCGGCGAGCCCCTCGGACACGTCGACGGTGCCGCCGGTGGCCGTGGCGAGGTCCCACCCGTGCAGCACGAACTCCGACGTCATCATCGAGCCGACCGCCGCGGCGGGCATCGGGCTGCCGCCGAACGTCGTCTCGCCCTCCCACGCTGCGGGGTCGGCCCATGCGCGGGCGGTGGCCGCACCCTGCGCGGCGGCCAGCTCGGCCCACTGCTCCTCGGGCACGCCGTCGAGGTAGGGCGCGATGTCGTAGCTCGTCCAGCTCGGGTCCGTGCCCCTGCGCTCGGCCGAGAGCTGGGCGAGCAGCAGCCCGAACGCCAGGTGGTGCAGGAGCTTCCGTGCGGTGAACTCCGCGCACGGGGTGGGGACGTCGAGGCGGGCGGGGCCGGCCCCGCGGATTGCCCCGACGGCGACGTCGACGGCCTGGCTCATGTGGTCGGGATGATCCATGCCGGGGATTCTGCCGGGACCGGGACGCCGCGCATTGGACGAACGCGACAGCTACCGTGGAGGCGTGGAGCTGCTGGCCGATCCCCTCGCGCAGGCGCTGGACGTGCTGGCCGGCCGTCCCCTCGTCGCGTTGACGGGGGCGGGCCTGTCCACCGACTCCGGCATCCCCGACTACCGCGGTCCCGGCTCCCCGCGCCGCACCCCGATGACCTACCAGGAGTTCGTCTCCGGTGACGTCGCCCAGCGGCGGTACTGGGCGCGCAGCCACGTCGGGTGGGCCCGGATGGCCCGCGCCGAGCCCAACGTCGGCCACCGCGCCATCACCGATCTCGAACGCTCCGGCGTGCTGCACGGGCTCATCACCCAGAACGTCGATGGACTGCACACGGCCGCCGGCAGCCGCGCCGTGATCGACCTGCACGGCCGCATCGCCGACGTGATGTGCCTGCGCTGCGGGGCTCGCAGCTCGCGCGAGGAGCTGCAGCGGCGGTTCGCCGCGCTGAACCCCGGGTTCGTCGAGGAGAGGGGCGCGGGCATCGAGGTAGCCCCCGACGGCGACGCCGAGCTCGACGCCGTCGACGGGTTCCGGCTCGCCCGCTGCACCGCGTGCGGCGGGGCGCTCAAGCCCGACGTCGTGTTCTTCGGGGAGAACGTGCCCAAGGACCGGGTGGCCCGCGCCTACGGCTGGGTGGACGACATGGCCGCGTCGTCCGGGGCACTGCTCGTCGCCGGGTCGTCCCTGACCGTCATGTCAGGTCTGCGCTTCGTCCGCCACGCCCACAAGCACGGCGTACCGGTGGTGATCGTCAACCGCGGCATCACGCGCGGCGACGAGCTCGCGGCGGCGCGCCTGGACGCGGGCTGCTCCGAGGTGCTGACGGCACTAGCCGCGCCGGCCGGCGGGGCTCAGCGCGGCTGAGCGGCACCCGTCAGCACCACGCGGAGCGGCCGCGGGCCCTCGGCCGCGGACGACGCCACCCGCGGCACTCCGGTGGTCGTTCGCGCCCGGGGTGGTCATTCGCGCCCGCGGGTCTCGGCGACGTAGGACGACACGACATCCACGAGGCGGTCGACACCGGCCGCCACGAACCAGCACAGTGGCACGATCACGACGATGGCGAGCAGCACCTGGAACGGGAACGCGAGCTGCGTGAGCCACAGCTCGACCGAATCCCACCAGTCCGCGATCGCACGTGCCACGCCCCATACAGTAGCCCGGCCCGAACTTGGCTAGATTCGCTGACATGTTCGCCGTCTACGCTGCAGAGCCCAATGCCGATGCTCCGCTCGACTCCCTCACCGTGGGCGAGCGCCCCGATCCCGAGGTGCCCGCGGGCTGGGTGCAGGTGAAGGTCACCGCAGCCAGCCTCAACATGCACGACATCTGGACGCTGCGCGGGGTGGGCATCAAGCCCGAGCAGTTCCCGATGATCCTCGGATGCGACGGGGCCGGGACTCTCGAGGACGGCACCGAGGTCGTCATCCACTCCGTGATCAACGCCCCGGGCTGGCAGGGCGACGACACCCTCGACCCCAAGCGCACCCTGCTCACCGAGAAGTACCAGGGCGCCATGGCCGACACCGTGGTCATCCCGGCGCGCAACGCCGTGCCGAAGCCCGCCGGGCTGTCCACTGTGCAGGCCGCGGTCATGGGCACCGCGTGGCTCACCGCGTACCGGATGCTGTTCGTGAAGTCGGGCCTGCGCCCGGGGCAGACGATGCTGGTGCAGGGCGCCTCCGGTGGCGTCTCCACCGCGCTCGTCCAGCTGGGCCGCGCGGCCGGCATGACGGTGTGGGTCACCGGTCGCAGCGACGACAAGCGCGCGCTCGCGGAGAAGCTCGGCGCCCACCAGACGTTCGCCTCGGGCGAGCGGCTGCCGGGCAAGGTCGATGCGGTTTTCGAGACCGTCGGTGACGCCACGTGGTCACACTCGATGCGCGCGCTCAAGCCGGGCGGCGTGATCGTCGTCTCGGGATCGACGAGCGGCCCCAACCCGGGTGCCGACCTCCAGCGGCTGTTCTTCCTCCAGTTGCGCGTCGTCGGCTCGACGATGGGCACGCGTGACGAGCTCGCCGATCTCCTCACCTTCGTCGCCAACGCGGGGATCTCTCCGGAGATCGGGCTGGAACTTCCCATGGACAAGGCCGAAGAGGGCTTCCGCACGATGCTCGAGGGGCAGACCGCCGGCAAGATCGTCTTCACACGCTGACGTCGGCTACTCCGCCCGAAAGGACTTTTCTCACGCTGAGAACCTCATATGGTCCTCTCAGGAAGTACAGTCAGTCACCGTGTCTGAGCCACGAAGTCGGACGGCGCCGGGATCGGTCTACGTCCCGGCGCCACGCGTGACAGGTTTGGTCGAGCTCCTCGACCGGCTGGACCGCGCGGTGGCCACCGCGTTGTCGCCGGTCACCTCGGCGGAAGGCGTCAGCCGGGACGGCTGGCGTGTGCTGTTGATGCTGGCGCGCGGAGGCGGCCGGAGCATGGGCGAGATCGCCTCGCACACTGCTCTACCCGCCCCCACGGCCACCCGCGTCGTGGACCGTCTGGTGGAGGCCCGGATGGCCTACCGCAACACCGACCCCGTAGACCGGCGGCGTGTCCTCGTCCACCTCGCGGCCGACGGTCGTGCAGTCGTCGAGCGCGTCTGCCGTCAAGTGGAGCGCGGCGCGGGCGCGGCTCTGGGCGGTTCCCACACCGTCGAGCGCGCCCAGCTCGCCGACCTGCTCGAAGCCCTGGCCGTCCAGCCGGCCGGGAACTAGTGCGGCTCTCCTACAGATCCGCCGTCCGTTCCGGCCGGTCCCGCCCGCGGGCCCCCATGTGGTCGCGGGCGAGACGTACCTGCGGCAACCGTTCCCGGTCGCCGGTGAGCGCCGCCATCACATCGCCCACCGTCGCGCCGTGGGACCGGCGCTCCAGCAGGGTCATCGGGTCCCCGGCCCGCACCTGCGCCTCCCGCTCCACGGCCAGGTAGGCGCCGGGACGGCCGGCGGCGACGAACCGGCTCACGAGATCGGGCACGTCCACGAACGCGGCGAACACCGGCACGGGATGCGGGGGCCGCGCACCGCGAGCACGGCCCTGCCCACCCGCCGACGACGGCGCCGCAGCAGTCCACTCCGGGCAGTGTGAGGTTCTCCCCCGCACCACCCGGTGCGGCGGGTCGACCGAGCTCCCCGCCCAGAGGTCGAGGCCGCCGCTGGAGTAGGCGTAGACCGCCGGATCCGGGCCGCCGTGGTGCTCGACGTCGCAGGTCGTGTCTCCGTCCACACCGGACCGGCCGGGCAGCACCCGGCCGTCGACGGGACGTCTGTCCATGCCGGAGCGCCCACTCTTCAAGCGCGTCCGGTCGTCGGTGCGCACGACTGCGACGTCGACCGATTCCACCCGTCCGTCCCCCTGCCCCGCATCGTGGCGACAGGGAGACGTACGGCGCGCGGGAGCCCGTCAGCCGAGTGTCGGCGGCAGGACCCCGGCCGTGGCACCGCCTGCGGCGGCGTAGGGGAACGCGGCCAGCAGCAGGGCAGCGGCCGCGATCACGACGATGCGCGTGAACCAGCTGGCCCGCGCGCACAGCCAGCCGGCGAGGAACACCACCAGCGGCGGGAGCGCGGCGGAGTAGAGGCGGGTGATGTCGTCGGCGCGCCCGCCGGCGCCCCCGCCCACGGCGGTGACGACGAACCCGATCACGAGGATCGCGAGCACCCCGGCCAGCAGCAGGCCCCACCGCCGCTTCGAGCGCCCGACCGCCAGGCCGAGCACCAGGACGACGAGCAGCACGACGGCCGCCGCACCGACTCCCCCGGGGATGGTCATGGACCCATCGTCCCCCGCGCCGTCCCGGGACGTACAGGCGCCGCGGCGCGGGGGACGAGGGGTGCCGCCTACTTCTTCGCCTTGTCCGCGGCGGAGTCGGTGGAGAGCGCGGCGACGAAGGCCTCCTGCGGCACCTCGACCCGTCCGATGGTCTTCATGCGCTTCTTGCCCTCCTTCTGCTTCTCCAGCAGCTTGCGCTTGCGGGTGATGTCACCGCCGTAGCACTTCGCGAGGACGTCCTTGCGGATGGCTCGGATGTTCTCGCGCGCGATGATGCGCGAGCCGATGGCGGCCTGGATCGGCACCTCGAACTGCTGGCGCGGGATCAGCTCGCGCAGCTTCGTGGTCATCGACGTGCCGTAGGCGTACGCGTTGTCCTTGTGCCGGATCGCCGAGAACGCGTCGACGGGCTCTCCCTGCAGCATGATGTCGACCTTGACGAGGTCGGCCTCCTGCTCGCCCGCCTCCTCGTAGTCGAGGCTCGCGTAGCCGCGGGTGCGCGACTTCAGCGCGTCGAAGAAGTCGAAGATGATCTCCGCGAGCGGCATGGTGTAGCGCAGCTCGACGCGGGTCTCCGACAGGTAGTCCATGCCGCCGAGCTCACCGCGCCTGCTCTGGCACAGCTCCATGATCGCGCCGATGAACTCCGACGGCGCCAGGATCGTCACCTTGACGATGGGCTCGAAGATCTGCGCGACCCGGCCGGTGGGCCAGTCCGACGGGTTGGTGACGGTCAGCTCGACGCCGTCGTCGCGCACCACGCGGTAGACCACGTTGGGCGCGGTGGAGATCAGCTCGAGGCCGGCCTCGCGCTCCAGCCGGTCGCGGGTGATCTCCAGGTGCAGCAGGCCCAGGAACCCACAGCGGAAGCCGAAGCCCAGCGCGGCGGACGTCTCCGGCTCGTAGGTCAGGGCGGCGTCGTTGAGCTGGAGCTTGTCCAGGGCGTCGCGCAGCTCGGGGTAGTCGGAGCCGTCCACCGGGTAGAGGCCCGAGTAGACCATCGGCCGCGGCTCCCGGTAGCCGACGAGCGGCTGGGTGGCGCCGTTGCGGAGGCTCGTGATCGTGTCGCCGACCTTCGACTGCCGGACGTCCTTCACGCCGGTGATGAGGTAGCCCACCTCACCGACGCCCAGGCCCCGCGACGGCTTGGGGTCGGGCGAGACGATGCCCACCTCGAGCAGCTCGTGCGTGGTGCCGGTGGACATCATCTTGATGCGCTCGCGCGGGGTGATCTTGCCGTCGACCACGCGGATGTAGGTGATGACGCCGCGGTAGGTGTCGTAGACCGAGTCGAAGATCATCGCGCGGGCCGGGGCGTCGGAGTCGCCGACCGGCGCCGGGACCTGGCGGACGACCTCGTCGAGCAGCTCGCGGACGCCTGAACCCGTCTTGGCGGACACGCGCAGCACGTCGCCGGGCTCGCAGCCGATGATGTGGGCGATCTCGGCGGCGTAGCGGTCCGGATCGGCCGCGGGCAGGTCGATCTTGTTGAGGACCGGGATGATCGTGAGGTCCTTCTCCAGCGCCAGGTACAGGTTGGCCAGCGTCTGCGCCTCGATGCCCTGCGCGGCGTCGACCAGCAGGATCGCGCCCTCGCACGCCTCCAGCGCCCGGCTCACCTCGTAGGTGAAGTCGACGTGGCCGGGGGTGTCGATGAGGTGCAGCACATGCTCCTTGACCGTGCCGTCCTCCTGGGTCACCGCCCACGGCAGCCGCACGTTCTGCGCCTTGATGGTGATGCCGCGCTCACGCTCGATGTCCATCCGGTCGAGGTACTGGGCGCGCATGGCACGTTCTTCGACGACGCCGGTCAGCTGCAGCATCCGGTCGGCCAGGGTGGACTTGCCGTGGTCGATGTGGGCGATGATGCAGAAGTTCCGGATCAGCTCCGGCGGCGTGAACGTCTGGTCGGCGAACGAGCTCACTCAATGTTCCTTCGGTACGGGTCCTCCTATCGTCCCACGCGGCGCGGTCGGCCACGTCGGAGCGGTGACTCCGCGGGACGAGGGGCCGGCTCTCCGCTGCGCGGCGACGCCGAGGAGACCACCGAGAAGCGCCTGCGAAGATCAGGGTGGCGCAGCGAGCCGGCGACCACGTACCCGGAAACCGCCGAATGGGCCGGCCTTCGCGACACCGCAGTTGCCGGGAGTCGGACATCCGCTGGTGGTCGAGACCCGGTGCGGGCGCACGGGGACGGGGTTCGCGTTCGAGCAGTACGGGCATCGAGCCGGACGTCCTCGTGGCCGGGACGTGTGCCCCGGCGCGGGCACCCCCGCCCCCAGCGCCGTTCGTCGCGCCGGGTGGCGGGCCGCCGGCGGACGCACATGCCGGTGCCGGTAGGTGACGCCCGCCCCCGCCGAACGGGCCGGCATCCGCGGCGCCAACGGCCGCCGATGGGTGTGCTCACCACCGTTGGAGTGTACGAATTTATTTAAACCATCCGCCGTTCGGGTTGTCCGACGACTTATCGAGTGGCATAACGGAAAACGGTGAAACAGGTCGGCAACCTCGCTCGATTACCCGAGTGTGGCCACACGACTTCGCTGCGCGCTCAGCGCTCATGATCCGATGCCGCACGATGATCACGCCAAGAACGAGAAGTTGCGCCCGATTCGCGAGGAAAGGAAGGAACGCCCGATGGCGGTACCGGGCCCCAGCCCGTGGCCGAGACCAAGCTGATCCGGCGAGCCCGAGATGCCGAGCAGCGCAGCGGACCCGCCTGCGACGACACCGTCTGTCGCACCATTGCAGCCCGGAAGATCACCACCACAGGGTTCTTCCGCGCGCGATCGCCTCTGATGCACGAGATTACGAGACGCTCGCCGCGGGCAATGGGTGATCAGATCGACGGCCTGCGGCCGCGAGATGAGCCGTAGCCGAGTTCTTCGTAAAACGTGACGAGGAGGCCATCGTGCCGGTCATTACCTTTCCCCAGGCCTTCAATGAAGAAGATCTCTACGTCGATCTTCAGTCGATCTTCGGGCACTCGATCTTCCTCAAATGTGAGGGCTTCAACTTCGCCGGCTCGATCAAGTTGAAAGCCGCGGCCGAGATGGTGGCGGCCGCCGAGCGGGACGGTGTGCTGCGGCCGGGAGCGGTCCTGGTCGAGTCATCGTCCGGGAACCTGGGCGTGGCGCTGAGCATGATCGCGGCGAGCAAGGGATACCGGTTCCTGTGCGTGACCGACTCCCGCTGCAACCTGTCGACACGGCTGCTGATGGAGGCGCTGGGCAGCCAGGTGCACAACATCACCGAGCCCGACCCGGTCACCGGGTTCCTCGGGGCGCGGATCAAGTACATCCGAGAGCTCTGCGCCTCCGACGACCGCTACACCTGGCTCAACCAGTACTCCAACCAGAGCAACTGGAAGGTGCACTACCAGACGACCGCACCGGCGATCGCTCGCCAGTTCCCCGCACTGGACGTACTGTTCGTCGGGACCGGCACGGCCGGGACCCTCATGGGTTGCGCGCGCTACTTCCGGGAGTGGCACCGGCCGGTGCAGGTCGTCGCGGTCGACAGCGCCGGCTCGGTGACCTTCGGCCGGCCGGCGGGACGTCGGATGATCCCCGGCCTCGGCATGAGCATCCGTCCACCGCTGCTCGATGAGGCCTGGGTGGACGATGTGGTGCATGTCGAGGAGACGGACACCATCCGTACCTGCCACCGGATGGCCCGGCGCGGATTCCTGTTCGGCGGCTCCACCGGCACGGTAGTCAGCGGCGCGATGGACTGGTTGAACCGGCACGACGAGCACGGGCTCACCACGGTGGCCATCGCACCGGACCTCGGCGAGCGCTATCTCGACACCATCTACCAGACCAACTGGCTGCAGGCTCTCTACGGCGAGGACGTACTCAGGTCCACCGAGCTGACCGGCACTTCCCGGTCGGCCTGACCCGGTCACAACCCGCAGATTCCTGGTTCAAGGAGTTCAACGTAGTGGGAAAAACCGTCCAGACCCTGACAGCCGACCTGCTCGAACCGTCGACCGACACCGAGTCGACCGACACCGAGAGGGGCCTCGCCGATGTACTGGCCGACATCGTGCACGTCGAGCAGGTGTCGCTCGACAGCAACTTCTTCGACGACATCGGTGCCGACTCCATGGTGATGGCCCAGTTCTGCGCCCGGGTCAGGAAACGCCCGGACCTCCCATCGGTATCGATGAAGGACATTTACGAGTACCCCACGATCAGGAGCCTGGCGACGTCGCTCGGGGGCACTGAGCCCCCACCCGTCGAGAAGCTCCTCGCCGACGTGCTGGCCGACATCATGCATGTCGACCGGGTGCCGATCGACAGCCACTTCTTCGATGACCTGGGTGCTGACTCGATGGTGATGGCCCAGTTCTGCGCGCGGGTCAGGAAGCGGGCGGACCTGCCGACGGTGTCCATGAAGGACATCTACCAGCACCTGACGATCAGAAGCCTGGCGACAGCGCTTCCGGCCTCCACGCCCGCCCCTGTCGAGCCGTCGGTCACGGCGCCGGTCGAGGTGGCGAAACCGGCGAGCACTCTGCAGTACGTCCTCTGCGGAACGCTGCAGTTGCTGTTCTTCCTGGGGTATTCCTACCTGGCCGCGGTCATCGGCACCCTGGCTTTCAACTGGGTCTCCACCGGCTCGGGTCTGCTCGACATGTACCTGCGGGCGGTCGCGTTCGGCGGCGCGGCCTTCGTCGGCCTCTGCACCTTTCCGATCGCGGCGAAGTGGGTGCTCGTGGGCCGGTGGAAGCCCCAGCAGATCCGCATCTGGAGTCTCGGATACCTCCGCTTCTGGGTCGTCAAGACGATGATCCGGAGCAACCCGCTGGTGCTGTTCATCAACGGGCGGTCGCACGTCAGCGCGAGCTCGCCGCTCTACGTGCTCTATCTGCGGGCGCTGGGTGCGAAGGTCGGGCGTGGCGTCACGATCTTCTCCCGGACGGTGCCCGTCTGCACCGACCTGCTCACCATCGGCGACGGCACGGTCATCCGCAAGGACTCGTCCTTCCCCTGCTACCGGGCGCAGGCCGGCATGATCCAGACCGGCGCGGTCACCCTCGGCAAGGACGTGTTCGTCGGCGAGGCGACGGTGCTCGACATCGGGACCTCGATGGGCGACGGGGCCCAGATCGGCCACGCTTCCTCCCTGCACACCGGGCAGGCCGTGCCCGACGGCGAGAGCTGGCACGGGTCCCCGGCGCAGCGGGCCGAGGTGGACTACCGGGTGATCGGCCCGGCCTCCGGTAGTACCGTCAGAAGGGCCGTCCACGCCGCCGGACAGCTGCTGACCATGCTGGCCGTGTACCTGCCGTTGCTCATCGGCGGCCTCGGCATACTGCTCGACGAGAGCCCGCTCAGCGGGGTCCTGGACTCGGCGCCGTTCGCCTTCACGACGTGGACCTTCTACCGCGACTCCGTGGTCGCCTCCGCCGTGCTCCTCTTCGGCTCGGTGCTGGTCGGCCTCCTCCTCGTGACCACCGTTCCCCGCGTGCTCAACCTCGCCATCAAGCCGGACAAGGTCTATCCCCTCTACGGCTTCCACTACGGGATCCACAAGACGATCGGACGCCTGACCAACATCAAGTTCTACACGCAGCTCTTCGGCGACAGCTCCTACATCGTCGGTTACCTGCGCCGACTCGGTTACGACTTTCCTCAGGTCGTGCAGACCGGGTCGAACTTCGGTACCGAGGTGCGGCACGAGACCCCGTTCCATGTCTCCTTCGGCAGCGGGACGATGGTCGCCGACGGGCTCTCGATCATCAACGCGGACTTCTCGAGCACGTCGTTCCAGGTGTCGCGCGCGACGATCGGGGCACACAGCTTCCTCGGGAACCGCATCGCCTACACCTCGCAGAGCAGAACGGGCGAGAACTGCCTGCTCGCGACGAAGGTCCTGGTTCCCGCCGACGGGGAGGTCCGGGAAGGTGTCGGGCTCCTGGGCTCGCCCAGCTTCGCGATCCCGCGATCGGTGGAGCGTGACAGCAGGTTCGACCACCTGAAGAGCAGTGCGGAGTTCCGCCGCCGCCTGTCCGCCAAGAACAAGTACAACCTCCGCACCATGGGCCTGTTCCTGCTGGTGCGCTGGATCCACCTTCTCGGCATCATGATCCTGGCCCTGGGCATGTCGGATCTCTACCACCTGCTGGGTTCGGAAGTGGTCGCCGCGGAAGTCGTCGCGTCTCTGCTGTTCACCATGGTCTACTTCATGCTGATCGAACGCGCCATCGCGCGATTCCGGGCCCTGCGCCCGCGGTTCTGCTCGATCTATGATCCCTACTTCTGGTGGCACGAACGCTACTGGAAGCTCGTGATCCCGGAGTTCGACAAGATGTTCAGCGGTACACCGTTCAAGAACGTCATCTCGCGGCTGCTGGGTGTACGGATCGGCCGGCGGGTCTTCGACGACGGCTGCTTCTTCCCGGAACGGACCCTCGTCGCCGTCGGTGACGACTGCGTGCTCAACGCGGAGACCGTGATCCAGACCCACTCGCAGGAGGACGGCACCTTCAAGTCCGACCGCATCACGCTCGGTGCCGGCTGCACACTCGGGATCGGCGCCTTCGTCCACTACGGCGTGACGATGGGCGACCGCGCGACGCTCGCCCCCGGCTCCTTCCTCATGAAGGGCGAGGAAGTCCCGCCGGACGCACGGTGGAGCGGAAACCCGGCTCGCGAGAGTCGCGACCACCGCGGCGCCGCGCCGATCAACGGCAGCCGCATCGTGGCGGCCATTCGCGGACGGAACACCTGATGGAAGCGCGAGCGGAGACCGGACGGGAGTTCTGGCGCGGCGTGCTCGTCGCCGGGGGGTCGACCGCGATCCCGCGGTGGTCCCTCGACCCGGTACCGGGCGTGGCAGAGCACGAGGCGTCGATCCACGACGACCTCGTGGCGGCGTTGCAGCGGCAGGCGGACGGGCCGGGAGTGCCGCTCGGCTCGGTGCTGCTGGCCGCACACGCCGTGGTGCTGGCCGCGCTGTCCGGCGAGCAGGAGATCGTGACCGGCTACGTCGCCACGGGGGGTGGCCGGCCGCTGCCCTGCCTTCTGACGACCGCACCCGACTCGTGGCGGGCGTTGCTGCAGCAGACCGTTCTGGTCGAGTCCGAGCTGGTGGCGCACCAGGACTTCGCTGTCGAGGACCTCCGGCGCGAGCTCGGCCTGCCCGGACCGTCCTTCGAGACCGTGTTCGATCCGACCGGCGACGACGGCGGCGATCTGGCCGCGGACGTCGTGCTGCGGGTGGTCCTCGTCGAGCACGGCGACCGGTTCGCGCTGCGGTTGCGGTACCGGAGCGACGTCCTCGACGCAGCGTGCGCCGCCCGCATCACCGGCTACCACCTCACCGCACTCGCGCTGATCGCCGCTGATCCGGACGCCGAGCACGCACGGCAGAGCCTGCTGTCGGCCGAGGAGCTCCACCTCCAGCTCGACGGGCTCGCAGGGGCCCGCCGGGAGCTGCCCGACCGCCGGTTCCACGAGCTGTTCGAGGAGCGGGTCCGGACGCACCCGGACGCCGTCGCCGTCGTCCACGGCGAGCGGAAGTGGACCTACCGCGAGCTCAACGCCCGTGCCAACCGGCTGGGGCGGGCCCTGCTGGCCCGGGGGCTGGACCGCGAGGACGTCGTCGCGGTGGTGACCGAGCGCAACCTGGACTGGACGGCAGCCGTCCTCGCGGTCTTCAAGGCCGGTGGCGCGTACCTGCCGATCGAACCGCACTTCCCCGCCGGCCGCATCGCGACCACCCTCCGCCGTGCCGGGTGCGGCCTCGTGATCACCGAGCCGGGCAGCACCGCCACGCTCGACCAGGCCCTCGCCGCGCTGCCCGGGGTCCGAACGCTCGCGGTGCCCGCGGCCTACGCGGAGGATCACGCCGAGGACGATCTCGGCGTCGCCGTCGCGGCGGACCAGCTCGCCTACATCTTCTTCACCTCCGGCTCCACGGGTGAGCCCAAGGGAGCGATGTGCGAGCAGGCGGGCATGCTCAACCACCTCTACGCCAAGGTCGGCGACCTGCGGATCGGTCCCGGTCAGGTGGTCGCCCAGACCGCTCCGCAGTGCTTCGACATCTCGCTCTGGCAGCTGGCGGCCGCGCTCATGGTCGGCGGGCGGACTCTGCTCGTCGAGCAGGAGGCGGTGCTGGACGTCGAGCGGTTCGTCGACACGATCATCGACGGCCGGGTCGCCGTGCTCCAGGTCGTACCTTCCTATCTCGAGGTCGTGCTGTCGTACCTGGAGCAGCACCTTCGGGAGCTGCCGGACCTGCGCTACGTGTCGGTCACCGGTGAGGCCCTGAAGAAGGAGCTCACGCAGCGCTGGTTCGCAGCCGAGCCCGGGATCGCTCTCGTCAACGCGTACGGGCTGACCGAGACCTCGGACGACACCAACCACGAGGTCATGCACCGGGTGCCCGACCGTGACCGGGTTCCGCTCGGTCCCCCGGTCCAGAACGTCACCGTCCACATCGTCGACGAGCACCTGCAACCGGTGCCGCTCGGCGCCCCCGGCGCGATCGCCTTCTCCGGGGTCTGCGTCGGCCGCGGGTACGTCAACGACCCCGAGCGCACCCGGGCGGTCTTCGTGGCCGATCCGCACCACGAGGGCGGGCGGCTCTACCTCGCCGGTGACTACGGCCGCTGGCTGCCCGAGGGCAAGCTGGAGTTCCTCGGCCGCCGGGACACCCAGGTGAAGATCTCCGGCTTCCGGATCGAGATCGGTGAGATCGAGAACACCCTGCTGCGGGCGCCCGGTGTCCACGACGGTGCGGTGGTGGTGGCCGAGCGGGCCAACGGGAGCAGGTACCTGGTGGCCGTCTACGCCGGCCCGCGCCCGGTAGCGGTCGACGACCTGCAGGACCGCCTGGGCAAGTCGCTGCCCGCCTACATGGTCCCGTCGGCCTTCCACTGGCGGGAGAGCCTGCCGCTGACCGCCAACGGCAAGATCGACAGGAAGGCGTTGACGGCGCTCGCCCGCGAGCTCGACGTCGCGGTGGAGGACGAACGTCACGCGCCGAGGACGCCGACCGAGCGGCGGCTGGCCGCAGCGTGGGCGGAGGTCCTGGGGATCCCCCAGGAGCAGATCGGCCGGCGTGACCACTTCTTCGACCGGGGCGGCGCGTCGCTCTCGGCGGTGAAGCTCGCGATCACCCTGGACCGTGCGGTGTCCCTCACCGACATCACCCGGCAGCCGGTCCTGGCCGACCTGGCCGCGCTCGTCGACGGCAGGTCCGCGCGGCGCTCCGGCCTGCTACAGACGCTGTCCGGGCCGGACGACGGACAGGCCGGGATGCTCGTGTGCTTCCCTTACGCCGGCGGCAACGCGGTGAACTTCCGGCCGCTGGCCCTGGCGCTGCGGGGCAGCGGGCTGGCGGTGTGCGCCGTCGAGCTGCCCGGCCACGACGTCACCGCCGAGAGCGAACCGTTCGCGCCGATGGCGCAGGTGATCGATCAGGTCGTCGGCGAGATCGTCCGGCGCGACCCCGCCCGGATCCTGCTATGGGGCCACTCCTCGGGCACGGCGTTCGCCCTGGCGGCGGCCAGGACGCTGCAGGAGCGCGAGGTGGACGTCGCGCGGGTGTTCCTCGGCGCTCAACTGCTCGGTGACGCCTCCGACCGACGCGCCGCCGCCATCGAGCTCAACGGGCAGAGCGACGCCGAGATCGCGGCGGAGCTGAGCAGGAGCAGCGGCTACGCCGGGCTCGGCGAGCTGGACGCGCAGCGCGCGGCGCGCGTCGGCGCCGGCTACCGGCACGACTGCGTGTCCGCCCACCGCTACCTCGCCGACGCCCTGGACGCCCCGCCGGTGGTGCGTCTGACCGCGCCGGTCACCGTGGTCGTCGCCGACGACGACCCGATCACGGCCGGGTTCCCGCGTCGGCACCTCGACTGGCGGCTCCTGGCCGAGCACGTCGACCTTTACCAGCTCGCCGGGGGCGGCCACCACTTCCTGCGCACCCGACCGGCCGAGGCGGCACAGGCCGTGCTGCGTGCCGCCGAGCTGGTCGCATCGTGAGAGGCAGCTTCGCCGTGAGACCCAACGGAAAGGAAGCCCAGATGTCGTCCTCCTCCCCGGCGTCGCTGCTCGACGTGGCCCAGCGGCCCGGCACACCGCCGATGCTGCGGACCGAGGCCACCGGCGATGCGCCGAGCTGGGTGGCCGAGCACCGGGACGCGCTGCGAGCCTTCGTCGCCGAGCACGGTTCGCTCCTGGTCCGTGGCCTCGGGTTGCGCGACGCGGCCGAGGTGGGTGCCGTCTTCCAGCGGCTGGCCCGCGGTCTGATGACTGAGAAGGAGGCCTTCGCCGCCCGGCGGAGCTACGGCGACGGCGTGTACTCCTCGTCGACGTGGCCGTCCAACCAGCCGATGTGCATGCACCACGAGCTGAGTTACACGCTCGAGTTCCCGGGCCTGATGCTGTTCGCGTGCCTGAGCGCGCCCACCGACGGCGGGGCGACCGGGGTGGCCGACTCGGCGGCCGTGCTCGACGCGCTGCCCCCCGAGCTGGTCGGGAGGTTCGAGCGAGAGGGCTGGCTGCTCGCCCGCACCTACAGCGACGAGATCGGGGCGTCCTACGCAGAGGCGTTCGGTACCGAGGATCGGCGCGCCATCGAGAGCTACTGCCGCGCCAACGCCATCGCGTTCGAGTGGCAGCCCGACGACGGGCTGCGCACCCGGCAGCGCCGCAGCGCCGTCGTCCACCACCCGGTCACCGGCCGCCGCTCCTGGTTCAACCAGATCGCCTTCCTCAACGAGTGGACGATCGACCCCGAGGTGCGCGAGTACCTGGTGGACGTCTACGGCGCCGACGGGCTGCCGTTCACCACCCGCTTCGGCAACGGCGACCCGATCGGCGAGGACGTCGTGCAACTGCTGAACAAGGTCTACGAGGACCACACCGCCCGCGAGCCGTGGCGGGCCGGCGACCTGATGCTCGTCGACAACGTCCGCGCCGCGCACAGCAGGGAGGCCTTCAGCGGACCGCGGGAGGTGCTCGTCGCGATGGCCGACCCCGTGCGTCTGGCCGACTGCTCGCCCACCATCGAGTTGAGCTCGCCATGAGCGCCTCCGCGGAGCTGCCGGGGCCGGTCACCGTGCCACCGTTCGCGGTGATCTCCGGAGCCCAGGTCCAGCACGTGCTGCAGGGGCACGAGAAGCAGGTCATGGAGGTCGTCGAGGCCACCTACCGGCTGCACGGCGCCGGCGACTCGGTGAACCCGCCGTCCTACTTCCTGCGCTTCCCCGACCGCGCGTCCTCCCGGATCATCGCGCTGCCCGCCTCGATCGGCGGACAGGTGCGGGTGGACGGCCTGAAGTGGATCTCCAGCTTCCCGGGGAACGTGGCGTCCGGCATCCCGCGGGCCTCGGGCGTGCTGATCCTCAACGACCACGACACCGGCTACCCGTTCGCCTGCTTGGAGAGCTCGATCATCAGCGCCACCCGGACGGCCGCGTCGGCGGCGCTGGCGGCCGACCGGCTCAGCCGCGGCCGGCAGCGCCCGACGCGGGTCGGGTTCTTCGGTGTGGGCCTGATCGCCCGCTACATCCACACCTTCCTCGCCGCCACCGGCTGGTCGTTCGACGAGATCGGCGTGCACGACCTGTCCGCCGACAGCGCGGCCGGCTTCCGTGGCTACCTGGAGCAGTCGGGCACCGCCGGACGGGTGACCGTGCACGACAGCGCCGAGCGGCTGATCCGCTCAAGCGACCTGGTGGTCTTCGCCACCGTCGCCGGCGAACCGCACGTCACGGACCTGTCGTGGTTCGACCACGATCCGCTGGTGCTGCACGTGTCGCTGCGCGACCTCGCCCCGGAGATCCTGCTCGCTTCGACCAACGTCGTCGACGACGTCGAGCACTGCCTGAAGGCCGACACCTCGCCACATCTGGCCGAACAGCTCACGGGCAACCGGGACTTCCTGCTCGGCACGCTGGACGACGTCCTGGCCGGCCGGGTGGAAGTGCCGGCGGACAGGCCGGTCGTGTTCTCGCCCTTCGGTCTCGGGGTGCTCGACCTGGCGGTGGGCAAGTTCGTCTACGACGAGGTGGTCCGCTCGGGCGAGCTGCACGTCGTCGACGACTTCTTCCACGAGCTGCGCCGGTACGGCTGAACGGCCCGGCTCACGGAGGTGGTCGCGGCGTGGTCGGCGTGCCCGGGTCGGTCGACCGGCGGACCGGGCCACGCCGCTCGTGATCGAGGACGGGCTGCGGCGCGGGGGGCACGATCACGACCGCCTCCACCGGCAACGCGGCCGTGCCACCGCCTTCGGCGCCGCGGCCGCGGGGATGCGGGCACAGCGCACTGGGGAGCGCGAAGGGGACGTCGGCGGGCCGGGGCGTGGGTGCTGAACCCGCCGGGGCCGCGGTGCTGGCCGGGCTGGACGTCGCGCTGGGGAGAGCGCGCCCGCGCCGGACGGCGCCCGTGTGGTGGCCTGGTGGACCGGCTGGAAACCCTGGTCCTGCTGGTCACCAGCCGGGAGGTGAGGGGGGCCGCCCGGCCCGGGCCGGGTGGCGGTCGTCGACAGGCTCGACGAGGTCGGGCGGGCTCTCGCGGGCTGGTGAGCCGGCGGTCTCGACATCAGCCGTCGTCATGCCGTTGCTTGTGATGCCTCGGCGCCTGGGACGGCGGCGGGGTCTGGGTGGGGAGAACCCGGACCACCGGTACGTCGCCGGTCCTGCCGGCCGGAGTGGCTGCGCCGGCCGGAGGGGTCACGGCGGGCGGAGAGGCTGCGCCGGCCAGAGGGGCTGCGCCGGTCGGAGGGGCGGCCGGAGGGGTCGTCGCCTCGTTGCTCCGGCTCGTAATGGACGTCGACCGACCTCGGGCCGGTTGGCGGTTGGGGCCGGTCGTCGTCGGCCGTTTCGTGGCGCTCCCGGAGGGCTCGGGGGTCGACGACGGTTGCGGGCTGTGGTCGGTCGCGGACGGGGGCACCGTGCCGGCCGCCGACGCCACCGACGACGACGACGGGGACGGGGACGGGGAGCCGGTGGAGGCTTGGGCCTCCAGCCGTTCGGGGGCTCGGGCCTCCGGCCGAGCGGGGGCTCGGGCCTGCGTCCGGTCGGGGGCACGGCTCGCGCCACCGTCCAGCGAGCCGGCCAGGTCGTGCTGACGGGCCTGCAACGAGGCGCGACCGTCCTCGGGGCTCACGCTGGGGATCTCGGCGGCCGCCGACCGCAAGGCCGCACGGGCGTCCCTCACGTGTCCGGAGGCCATCGCGGCGCCGGCCGCGCTCTGGTCCGTCGCGATGTTCTGGGCAGCCTGCACCGAGTCGGCGTGCTGGGAGTAGAGGACCTGTGTGACCGTCCACAGCGCATCGTCGGGCCGCGCCCCGTACGCCGCCACCCCCGTGAAGACGATCACGACCGCCGCGGCGGCGGCCGTGGCGAGGGGCACCCGCATGCCCCGGCGACGGCGAGCGGGAGCCGGAGCGGGGGCCACGTCAGCCGGTCGCTCGGGCGCAACCGGAACGCCTGGACCGGCCTCGATCTCCCGTCGCCACGCCAGCAGCGCTTGGAGGAGCTCCTGGTCGGCCGACGCGTCGAACGGGACATCGACGAGGTCATCCGCGATCGGAGCGCGGCCGGCCGCGTCCAGCAGCTCGTCGTCCTTCCACACCGCGACGAGGGCCTCGATGTCGAGGTCGTCCTCGCTGAGGTCATCCGCCGACGACTCGTCGGCCTCTCGATCCCGATCCCGGGACTCTTCCATGGACAACCCCGCCGATAGAGGCGTGGACACGAGCGGCAACCATGCCATGGTACGGCCACGACCGCCGGAAGTGCCGCCGATGCACCCGATGGACTCAACCGACAGGAGCCGTGACGCGCGCAGACGGCTTTAGGTTGCGTACGATCTCATCGGGCGTAACACACTGCTCACACGGGATGCCCGCTCGTCCAGCACATCGAAACACCGTCGTCACGGCCCCGCGTTGCCAGGTGTCCGCCGGACCGTGAGGATCGCACGCATGAGCGTGACACCACTGCCGCCCCTGGACCGCAAGCAGGCCTCCGCCGCCGCCCTCGCCGCCAAACGTCGCTCGTCGCTGCGCTGGGCCGACCTCGGCAAGGCGATCGGCATGTCCACCGAGTGGACCACCGCAGCCCTGCTGGGTCAGCACCCGCTGACGGCCGAACAGGCAGCCACGCTCGGCTCCGCACTCGAGCTCGACGAGGTCGTCGTCGAGGCCCTGACGCTGCCCGCGGTGCGGGGCAAGGACGTGGTCGACACCTCGGAGCCGCTCGTCTACCGGCTGCAGGAGATGGTGCAGGTCTACGGCAACGCCATCACCGAGCTCGTCCGCGAGGAGTTCGGCGACGGCATCGTCAGCGCCATCGACTTCGAGATGGACCTCGAACGCGTCGCCGACCCGAAGGGCGACCGCGTCCGCATCACCCTCAACGGGAAGTTCCTGCCCTACCGTTCCTGGTGATTCGCCTGCGGCCCGCGGTGTGGTCGCCGCCACCGAAGGGGTGGGCGTCTTGCGGCACCACGCAGGCGACGGTCGAGCCCGCGACCCCGCCCACCACACCGATCGACCGGACGCCGCTGCGCCGCATCCACGCCGCGCGGGCGGGGTCCTGCATGCCCGGGGGCTAGACGGAGCCCCAGAACTCCGACAGCACGCCGGCGCCGCGGGCGGGGTCCTGCGTCATCCACCAGTGCCCCAGTCCGTCGAGCACCTCGACGCGAGCGCCCGCACGGGCGGCGGCGCGCGTGCGCTGCTCATCGGTGCCGACCATCAGGTCCTCGGACGCGAGGATCGCCAGGCCGGGACGCGCGGCCGCCGCCTCCAGGCCCGCGCCGAGCTGCGCCATCGCCGGCTGCGCGGCGTCCCGGTAGAGCGTGAGGATGCAGGCGGCCATCGCCGTGTCGAACCCGGCGGCCACCTGCTCGGCCACCTCCGGCGTCATGCCCCGTGCGGTGTACCCCCGGGCCCGGGTCGACAGCGGCGCCGCCGCCATCGCGGCCACGGCCTCCTCCCCCGCGCCCGGCTGCTGCCAGACCTGTGCGAGGTCGTGCCACACGTAGCCGGGGTCGAACACGCCGATGATGTCGGAGCACCAGCTGCGGAGCAGGTCCGGCCGCGTCATGGCGACGTTGACGACGTGCCCGCCGCCCCAGTCGTGCCCGACGAGGTCGACCGGGCCGTCGATCCCCTCCAGCTCGCCGACGAGCCAGTCGCGGTACGCGGCGACCGTCGGGGCCCAGCCGGTGGGCACGGGGGCGCCGAACCCCGGCGGCGACAGCCGGACCGGCTCGTCGTGCCCGAGCGCCACGAGCGCGTCCGCCAGCGGCCCCCACACCGCGTCGGTCTCGGGATTGCCGTGCACGAGGACCACCGTCATGCGAGCGACCTTAGGCCAGGCGTGTCATGTCCACCGTGACGTCGAGCGCGGCCGCCTTGCCGCCGGAGTAGATGCCCTTCAGCGGGGAGACGTCCGAGTAGTCCCGGCCCACCGCCATCCATACGTGCCGGTGGCCGATCTCGATGTCGTTGGTCGGGTCGTGGCCCCACCAGCCCCCCGTCCACGCCTCGATCCAGGCGTGGCTCTCGCCGCTCACCGTCTGCTTGATCTCGGTCTCCGCCCGCGGGAGCAGGTAGCCCGAGACGTATCGCGCGGGGATGCCCATCTCGCGCACCAGCAGCAGGGTGAGGTGCACGAAGTCCTGGCAGACGCCCGTGCGCGTCTCCCACGCCTCCACCGCCGAGGTGTGCACGCCGGTGGTGCCGGGCTTGTACTCGAGGTGCTCGCGCACCCAGCGGCACGCGGCCAGCACCGCGTCGGCCGGCTCCTTGCCCCGCTTGAGCGCCTTCGCCGCGCGGGCGAGACCGCGGTCCTGGGTGACGTAGTCGGTGAACTCGAGCATCTCGGTGTAGCGGTCGCGCACCGGCTCGCTCGCCAGCTCCTCCCACGACGCGGAGCGGGCGGGCGCGAGCGCGTCGGCCGTCTCCACCACCGAGGTGCCCGTCACGACGAGCTCCTTGTGTGGGGCGTGCAGGTCGAACGCGGTGACGGTGGTGCCCCAGTAGTCGGTGTAGCGGTAGGACCGCGTCGCCGGCGTGGTCTCGACGCGGCTGACGATCACGTTCTGCCGGTTGTCGCTGCGCGGGGTGAGCCGCACCTCGTTGTAGGACTCGTGGACGGGCGCCGAGTAGGAGTACCCGGTCTCGTGCACGACCCTGATGCGCCAGCCCATCAGTGCCCTCCGTCGGGGGTCCGGTGTGACGGCCCGGGGATCCCGATGCTCGGATGCCGCGCATCGGCTCGTGTGATGGGAGGGCCAGATACCGGGTTCGTATCGGGCCCGACGACGACGCCGCGAGGCGCCGCCTGGGCCCCGGGACCGCGCGCCTGACCCCCGACGGCGGGCACTAGCCGACCTCCGGTGCGGTCCAGGCCACCCAGGGGGCGGCGTGGAAGTACTGCAGGGACACGGCCTCGCCGACGTTCTGGATGCACTGCTGCAACCCCATGAGCTGCGTGGGGAGGTCGTCGAGCAGCTCCTCGGGCCGCAGGAACTCCAGCTCCGAGCGCGCCCGGCCGAGCAGCCGCAGCGCCTCGGCCTTGGCGCCGATCCGGGCGGTCGGGCGCAGGTCGAGGTCGACGAGGCAGATCTCGGCCTGCCGCAGGGCGTGGAACACCGAGCGCGGGAACAGCTTGTCCATCAGCAGGAACTGCACGACCCGAGCGGCGTCGAGCGCGCCGCGGTAGGTGCGCAGATAAGTGTCGGCGGCGCCCGCGCTGCGCAGCACCGTCAGCCAGCCGGGGCTCGACATCCGGTCCGAGACGCGCGAGAGAAGCAGTCGGACGATCATGTCGACGCGCTCGACGGAGCGTCCGAGCAGGTAGAACCGCCAGCTGTCGTCGCGGCTCATCGTGGACGCTGCCAGCCCCGAGAACATCGCCGCGCGGTCCTCGACGTAGGCGAAGAACGCGCGCGGCCCCACCCAGCGGGCGTAGCGCTGCCGCTCGGGCAGGCCGTTCCACGTGACGTTGAGGCACTCCCACATCTCCGCCGAGACCACCTCACGCGCGCCGCGGGCGTTCTCCCGCGCGCTGGAGACCGACGACACGATCGATGCCGACGTCTCGGGCGAGTAGCCGACGAGCTCGGTGAGCGACCACGCGTCGAGCGTCTCCCCGTCGGGTGGCTCGACCCCGAGCACGCCGAGCAGCGTGCGCGCGGCGAGGTCGGCGTCGACGGTGGCGTCCTCGAGCAGCTGGTGCACCGAGACGTCCAGGATGCGGGCCGTGTCGTCGGCGCGCTCCACGTACCGTCCGATCCAGTACAGCGACTCCGCGTTGCGGGCGAGCACTACACCTCCCCAGCCTCGTCGGACTGCTGCTGCTGTTGCTGCTGGCTCATCGTCAGCTCCGGTCCGTGCTCGGCGGCGGGCGACCCGGCAGGCGCGGCGATCGCCAGGCCCCGTTGGCCCAGCTCACGCTCGGTGTCGGGGGCGCGGTTCGCCGCCAGCACCCAGGTGTCCTTGCTGCCGCCGCCCTGGCTGGAGTTCACCACGAGGCTGCCCTTCGGTAGCGCGACCCGCGTGAGGCCGCCGGGCAGCACGAACACGCTCTCGCCGTCGTTGACGGCGAACGGCCGCAGGTCGACGTGGCGCGGCACGAGCCGGTCGTCGACCTTCGTCGGGACCGTCGAGAGCTGGACGACGGGCTGCGCGATCCAGCCGCGCGGGTCGTCCCTGATGTCCTTGCGGGCGTCGGCGAGCTGCTTAGCGGTCGCGTTCGGACCGAACAGGATGCCGTAGCCGCCGGAGCCCTCCACCGGCTTGAGCACCAGCTCGTCGAGGTGGTCCAGCACGTACGTCTTCTCGTCGTCGAGCCAGCAGCGGAACGTGTCGACGTTGGGCAGCAGCGGCTTCTCGCCCAGGTAGTAGTCGATCATCTGCGGCACGTAGGTGTAGACGAGCTTGTCGTCGCCGACGCCGTTGCCCACCGCGTTGGCGATCACGACGTTGCCCGCGCGGGCGGCGTTGAGCACGCCCGCGACGCCGAGCACCGACGCGGGGTTGAACTGCAGCGGGTCGAGGAACTCGTCGTCGATGCGCCGGTAGATCACGTCCACCTGCTGCTCACCCTCGGTGGTGCGCATGTAGACCATGTTGTCGCGGCAGAACAGGTCGCGGCCCTCGACGAGCTCCACGCCCATCTGCCGCGCGAGCAGCGAGTGCTCGAAGTAGGCGGAGTTGAAAACCCCCGGCGTCAGCACCACGACCTGGGGATCGGCCTCGTTCACCGACGCCGCCGAGCGCAGGGCGCGCAGCAGGTGGGTGGAGTAGTCGCCGACCGCGCGCACCCGCTGACGGGTGAACAGGTCGGGGAACACGCGCGCCATCGTGCGGCGGTTCTCCATCACGTACGACACACCCGAGGGGTTGCGGAGGTTGTCCTCCAGCACCCGGAACGTGCCCACCTCGTCGCGTACGAGGTCGATGCCCGCGACGTGGATACGGACCCCGTTGGGCGGGACGAGCCCGGCGGCGGGGCGGTGGAAGTGCTCGCAGCTGGTGATCAGGCGGCGCGACAGCAGCCCGTCGCGGACGATCTCGGCGTCGCCGTAGATGTCGGCGAGGAACGCCTCCAGCGCCTTGACGCGCTGCACGATGCCCTTCTGCAGCCGGCCCCACTCGCCGGCCGAGATCACGCGCGGCACGATGTCCAGCGGGAACGGGCGCTCCTGGCCGGAGAGCGAGAACGTGATGCCCTGGTCGACGTAGGCACGGTCGAGTGCCTCCGAGCGGACCGTGAGGTCGGCCGCGGCCGTCGGCGCGATCGCGTCGTGCAGCGCCCGGTAGGGGGCGCGAACGGTACCGTCGGCGGCGAACATCTCGTCGTAGGCGCCCGCGTGCGGGCGGTCGGGTTCGAGGTAGCCGTCGAACAGCGCGGAGCCGGACTCCTCGTCGGGGCCTGTCGTCCCGGGGGCCTTCACCTCGGACCCGTCGGTCTCGGGTCCGTCGCCCTTCGCTGCACCGTTCGACCCACGGATCCTCCTCGTCGTCCGATTCCGGCGGGCCCGCCGACCGAAGGTCATCCTCGCCCAACGTCGCCGCCCACGACCAGCGGAACGCGCTACGGGCGCGTCACGGCCGGTCGGTCAAGGGTCGTTGGTGGGCGCTTCGCACCGGGCTGTAGCATGGACGACCGAGCGCCCGGCGTGCTCGTATGATCCATCCGCCGCCGGAGCCCTACGACATCAGGCAGCACCAGCGGCAAGAGGAACTCGAGGCATTCGCGTGGCCAACATCAAGTCCCAGATCAAGCGGGTCAAGACCAACGAGAAGGCGCGTCAGCGCAACAAGTCGGTCCGCTCCTCCGTGCGCACCGCCATCCGGCGCTTCCGCGAGGCCGTCGAGGCCGGCGACACCGAGCGGGCCGTCGAGCTCGAGCGCGCCGCCACCAAGGCCCTGGACAAGGCCGCCAGCAAGGGCGTCATCCACAAGAACCAGGCCGCCAACCGCAAGTCGGCGATCGCCAAGCGCGCCGCCACGCTCGCGGCCTGAGCCACACCGCTCTCCGCCACGGCGCCGTCCCCTCGGGGCGGCGCCGTTCGCGTGTCCAGCCGCGTGTCTACCGACGTCCGCGGGCGGCGACGATCCGCAGCACCGCGCGCTCCAGCGCGTAGTCCGGTTCGGCCGACGCGCCCTTGACGTCGGCGTTGACCTCCGCCGCCGCCGCGAACGCCTCGGCCAGTCCGTCGGGGTGCCAGTTGCGCACCTGCTGCTGGGCCTTGCGGATCTTCCAGGGCGGCATGCCGAGCGACTGGGCCAGCCGGTTGGGGTCGCCCCGGCCGGCCGCGCCCACCTTGGCCAGGGTGCGCACGGCGTCGGCCAGCGCGTCGGCGATGAGCACCGACGGCACGCCCAGCACCTGCGCCCAGCGCAGCGCCTCCAGGGCCCCGGCGCGGTCGCCGACCACCACCTTGTCGGCCACGGCGAAGCCCGACGACTCCGCCCGCCCGCGGTGGTAGCGGCGCACTGCGGCCTCGTCGACGGTGCCGCCGGTGTCGGCCACCAGCTGGCCCGTGGCCGCCGCGAGCTCCCGCAGGTCCGACCCGACCGCCTCGATGAGCACGGGCACGGCGTCCGGGGAGATCTTGCCGCCGACCCGGCGCACCTCCGACCGGACGAAGTCGACCCGCTGCTCGTGGCGGGTGACCTTCTCGCACGTGGTGACGGTGGCGCCGCCCCTGCGCAGCGCGTCGGCCATGGCCTTGTTGCGCGCACCGCCCGAGTGCAGCACGACCAGCACGATGCCCTCGGCCGGGTCGGCCGCCTGCCGGACCACGGCGTCGGCGAGGTCCTTCCCCACCTCGTGCGCGGCCTGCAGCACGATCACCCGGGCCTCGGCGAACAGCGAGGGCGACAGCGCGTCGGCGAGCTCGGACGGGCTCAGCTCCGATGCCTTGTACCGGCGCAGCTCGGCCGCCGGGTCGGCCGCGCGGGCCTGGGCCAGCACGTCGTCGACGACGCGCTCCACCAGCAGCTCCTCCTCGCCGAGGACGAGCTGGACGGGTGCGGGTGTCATGCCCTCCATGCTCGCGCAGCTGACCGACAGCGGGTGACCCGGCTCCCAGATCGTGGATCCCGGTTGGGCAGGACGACCTCTCTGACGTAACGTGAGAGCCACACAACTTCAGATGGCTCATCCAGAGGGGCAGAGGGAACGGCCCGTTGAAGCCCCGGCAACCGGCGAACCACGTGCAGCGTTGAAATTCTTTTGCGCGCGTTCGATCACGGTGCCAATTCCGACCCGCACGGTGCGGGGAAGATGAGGAGATCTTCAACATGACGCTGCTCTCTGACGTCTCCACGACGTCCACCTCCACGCTCGACCTGGGCCCGGCCCGCGCGCTGTCGTGTCGCGAGTGCGGCCACGAGACGCCGCTCGCCGCCGAGTTCGCCTGTTCCGAGTGCTTCGGCCCCCTCGAGATCGCCTACGACTTCGGTGACATCACCCGCGCCTCCATCGAGGCCGGCCCGAAGAACATCTGGCGCTACCGCGACCTGCTGCCCGTGCCGGGCACCGTGCGGGAGCACCCGAACACCGAGCCTGGCCTCACCCGCCTGATCAAGGCCGACCGCCTGGGCGCCGAGCTGGGCCTGCGCAACCTGTGGATCAAGGACGACACCGGCAACCCCACCCACTCCTTCAAGGACCGCGTGGTGGCCGTCGCGCTCGCCGCGGCCCGCGAGCTGGGCTTCTCCGTGCTGTGCTGCCCCTCCACCGGCAACCTCGCCAACGCCGTGGCCGCGGCGGCCGCCCGCGCCGGCTGGGACTCCGTGGTGCTGATCCCGAAGTCGCTCGAGCAGGCCAAGGTGCTCACCACCGCCGTCTACGGCGGCACGCTGCTCGCCGTGGACGGCAACTACGACGACGTCAACCGGCTCGCCACCGAACTCGCCGCCGAGCACGAAGACTGGGCGTTCGTGAACGTCAACGTCCGGCCGTACTACGCGGAGGGCTCCAAGACGCTGGGCTACGAGGTGGCCGAGCAGCTCGGCTGGCGGCTGCCCGAGCAGATCGTGATCCCCGTGGCCTCGGGCTCGCAGCTGACGAAGGTGGACAAGGGCTTCACCGAGTTCGGCAAGCTCGGCCTCGTGGAGGCCACGCCGTACAAGATCTTCGGCGCGCAGGCCACCGGCTGCTCCCCCGTGGCGCAGGCGTTCAGCGAGGGCCACGACGTGATCCGCCCGGTGCGGCCCGACACCATCGCCCGCTCGCTCGCGATCGGCAACCCCGCCGACGGCCCCTTCGTCCTCGACGCCGTGCGCCGCACCGACGGTGCCGTCGGCCACGTCTCCGACCAGGAGATCGTGGCCGGCATCCGGCTGCTCGCCCGCACCGAGGGCGTGTTCGCCGAGACCGCCGGCGGCGTCACCGTGGCCACCACGAAGAAGCTCATCGCCGAGGGCAAGATCGATCCCGACGCCGAGACCGTCATCCTCATCACCGGCGACGGCCTCAAGACCCTCGACGCCGTCGCCGGCCAGGTCGGCCCCACGGCCACCGTGCCCTCCACCAGCAAGGCCGTGCGGGAGGCGCTCGCGGGTCTCTGAGCCGGCTCGGCTGCCGGCGCCTGTGTGCTGCCGGCAGCGGATCGCCCCGCGTGACCACGGTCAGGTCGGGGCGGCCGTCGCCGTCGGCGTCCTCACCGCTGCCGACCACGGCCACGTCTCCGCCGGTGTCGGTGCGCCGCACGGACGCGCCCCCGTTCTCCAGCCGGCGCAGCAGCGCGACGTTGGGGTGGCCGTAGCTGTTGCCCGCCCCGACGCTGACGAGCACCGCACGCGGTGCGACGGCGTCGAGGAAGTCCGGGGAGCTGTAGCGACTGCCGTGGTGCGGCATCTTGAGGACGTCGGCGTGCAGGTCGGTGCCGGTGCCCAGCAGGTCGGCCTGCTCGGCGAGCTCGGCGTCGCCCGGGAGCAGCACCGTGCCCGCAGGAGTGGTGGCCCGCAGCACGACCGACCCGTCGTTGACCTGGGTGCCGTCGTCCGGATCGACGACGGTGGACGGGTGCGCCGGGCCGATCACGTCGAGGACGAGCGCGGGCCAGGAGAGCCTGCGCCCGGCCGTGAGCGCGACGACCGGGGCACCGGCCTCGGCGGCGTGCTGCGCCACCTCGCGCAGCGCCCACTCCGGGGCGCGTACCGGACCGACGGCGATCCCGCCCACCGCCCGGCCGCGCAGCGCGCCCGCGAGCCCGCCGACGTGGTCGGCGTGGAGGTGGCTGACCACCATCAGCGCGATGCCCTGCACGCCGAGCCGGTCGAGGCAGGCGTCGGCGAGGCCGTCGTCGGGCCCGGCGTCCACGAGCACCACCCAGCCGGGACGGCCGGTGGCCAGCACCAGCGCGTCGCCCTGGCCGACGTCGCACGCGACCACCGCCCATCCCGGCGGCGGCCAGCCCGGCGGGGCGAGCCGCGTGGGCACGAGCACCAGCGCGAGCCCGAGCAGCACCGCGAACAGCAGCGCCCGGCGCCGGGGTGACCGGCCGAACAGCACCAGCAGCACGAGCACCACGGCGAGCAGAAGCGCGCCGCCGACGCCAGCCGGCCACGGCAGCGCGGCCCGCGGCACACCCGCGGCGCGATCGGCGACAACGACGAGCCAGCCGACGAACGGGCCCGCCGCCCAGGCCAGCGCCCGCGCGACCGCCGGTGCGAGCGACGACACCAGCGCCGCGAGCACGCCCAGCACGGTGGCCGGGGCGACCGCGGGTACCGCCAGGAGGTTGGCGAGCACCGCGATCGGGCCGATCTGGCCGCTGAGCCCGGCCACCAGCGGCGCGGTGACCACGAACGCCGCGGTGGACACCGCCAGCGCCTCCGCGATCCACGCCGGCACGCGCCGCCTCCACAGGGCCCGGGCCATGCCGGGCGCGAGCAGCACCAGCGCGGCCGTGGCCACCACCGAGAGCGCGAAACCCGGGTCCAGCGCCAGCGCAGGGTCGAGCGGCAGCAGCACGATCACGGCGACGGCCAGCGCGGGCAACGCCGACCGCGACCTCCCCGACGCCATGGCGAGCAGCACCACCGCACCCATCACGCCCGCCCGCACCACGCTCGGCGATGGGCGGGCCAGCACGATGAACCCCGCCACGGCGGCGGCGCTCAGCACGGCGACCAGCCGGGGATCGGCCCGGAACCGGCGCAGCAGTGCCACCAGCGCACCGCTGATGATCGCCAGGTTGGCCCCGGACACCGCCACCAGGTGGGTGAGGCCGGCGGCCCTGAAGTCGGTCTCGGTCTCGGCGGTGAGGCCGCTGGTGTCGCCGACGGTGAGGCCGGGCAGCAGGCCGGCCTCCGCCCGGGGCAGGGCCGCGGTGGCCGCGTCGCGCAGGCCCGCGCGGAGCCCGCCGGCGGCGTCCTGCCACCACGGCGGCGGGGCGACGTCGGTGGGCGGGCCCCGCACGCGCAGCACCG
>NZ_JAOPWR010000365.1 GCF_025965585.1 Pseudonocardia sp. | reverse complement strand
ATCCCCGGCCAGGTGCGGCTCTTCGCCTCCCGGCTCCGTGCGCTCGGCCTGCTCGACGGCGGATCGATGGCGCCCATGCTGGACATGGAGGCTGGCGCCCTGCGCCCCACCGCCAACGCGTTCGTCGCCGACTTCGTCGCACGCCTGCGGGCGGAGACGGGCGTCCAGCGGGTGCTCGTCTACGCGAACCTCGACTGGTTCACCCACGTCCTGCGGCCTGCCGAATGGGTGGACCCCGACGTGCTGCTGTGGATCGCGCGGTTCAACGGCGCCCCCGGCCACCCGGGCTTCGCGCACCCGAACCTGGTGCTGCACCAACACTCCAGCACCGGGACCGTGCCGGGGATCCCCGGCCACGTCGACCGCGACGCGACCGTCGGCGCGCACACGGTCGCGAGCCTGCTGAGCGGCGGCCACCCCGCCCGTACCCACGTGGTCGTCGCCGGCGAGACGCTGTTCGCGATCGCCCGCACCAACCACACGACCGTCGACGCGCTGGTGCGGATCAACCACATCCCTGACCCTGCGGTGATCCACCCGGGCCAGGTGCTGCAGCTGGCGTGAGCCCGTCAGGCCGTGGCGGTGCGGATCGGGCAGCCGGCGACGTGCGCGGCGTGCCCCCGCAGCGGCCACTCCGCACCGCAGATGCGGCACAGCCGGGCGGCACCGCGCTCGACGAGCGGGATGATCGGCTCGCCGCCGGCGAGCGCGGCCGTGGCCAGCGTGTAGATGCGGAGCTCGTCGTCGGTCATGTCCTCGCGGGGCCTGTCGACCAGGGCGCGGATGCGGGTGAGCGCGTAGTGCATCCACACCGTGCTGGTGAGCGGACCCTCGTGGGGAACGGACACGGGACCTCCTCGCGATCGCCGACGGTGACGACGCCGATCCTCGCCCCATCGGCAGGTGGAGCGGTACGGGATGACGCGAAGTGAGACGGTCAGACCGGCAGGAGAGGGGCGGGCTCGCCCAGCGCGCCGGCGATCAGCGGCGGGATCTCGTGCTTGCCCGTGCCGTCCGTGGCGATCACGACGTAGACGGTGCGGCCCGCGCAGGTGACGTCCGCCCCGAGGCGCACCTCGAAGTCCAGCGCGAAGCTGGTGCGGCCGATCCGGGCCGTGGACACGGCGATCTCGACGTCGTCGCCGAACCCCACCCCGGCCTTCCAGTCGATCTCCGAGCGCACCAGTTGCACGTCGAAGCCTGCGTCGAGCATGGTGCGGTAGGGCAGTCCGCCGTGCAGCAGGTAGGCGGTCATCGCGTCGTCGAACCAGGCGAGGTACCAGGCGTTGAACACGACGCCCTGGCCGTCGACCTCCAGGTACCGGACGTGGACGGGGTACGTGAAGGTCACGCGTGCGCCCGCTCGGCGGGGGCGAACACCGGCGGAACCACGAGGTATCCGGCTGCACGCAAGATCTGCACGGGACGACGGTAGCCCCTACCCGACCCGCTCGCGAATGGTCCGGTTCACCGCTCGCCCGAATGCCGTGACCACGCCGCGGACGGTGATCGGCTTGAGCTGGGTGAAGGCCTCGGCGAGCCGGCTGCGCTCGTCGGCCGGACGGCCACGGTCGCGGTAGGGCTGCAGCACCTCCGCCTGGAACATGGTCATCAGCTCCTCGGCGAGCGCGGTGGTGTGCCGCTCGATGATCTGGTGCGCGCGCTTCCACGTCTCGGTCGGCAGCCCGGAGTCCAGGACGGCCAGGCCCTCGCCGAGCGTCGCGGCGCCGTTGAGGCGCATGCGGTCGCCGTCGAGCCGCGTGATGACGCCGAGCCCCTCCAGCGCTCGGAGGTCGTCGGGGCCCAGCGGGCGCCCGGCCCGGCGGTCGAGCTCCATGGTGTCCACGTCCTCGATCTGCTCCGGCACCCAGGGGGTCAGCAGGGCGCGCTGCAGGGCCAGCTCCTCGGCACCCGCCGTGGCGGGGAGCTTCTCGAGCCTCCCCTCGATGGCGGCGAGGGTGAAGCCGAGCGCCGACAGCTCGGTGACGAGCTCCAGGCGGGCCACGTGGTCGGGGCCGTAGAGCCCGGTGCGGCCACGCAGCTGGGGTGGGGGGAGCAGGCCCCGGCCCGCGTAGAAGCGGATCGTGCGGATCGAGATGCCCGTGCGCTCGGCCAGCTGATCGATCGTCAGCATGTCGGGTAGCGATGGTGCCGCCATGGGTGCAGAGGTTACGCGTAACCTTGACCTATGTGACAGTGCTGCTGTAACAAAGGCACTACACCCGTTGATGGAGAGGTCTGCATGTCCGAGATCCCCGAGGCATACGTCTACGACGCCATCCGCACGCCGCGCGGCCGGGGCAAGGCCTCCGGCTCGTTGCACGAGGTCAAGCCCGTCAGCCTGGTCATCGGCCTGATCGACGAGATCCGGAACCGGTACCCCGAGCTCGACCCGAACACCATCGACGACGTCGTGCTCGGCGTCGTGTCGCCCATCGGCGACCAGGGCGGTGACATCGCCAAGACCGCCGCCATCGCCGCGGGCCTGCCCCACACGGTGGCCGGCGTGCAGCTCAACCGCTTCTGCGCCTCCGGCCTCGAGGCCGTGAACACCGCCGCGCAGAAGATCCGCTCCGGCATGGAGGAGATGGTCCTCGCCGGCGGCGTGGAGGCCATGTCGCGCGTGCCCATGGGCTCCGACGGCGGCGCGTGGGCCATGGACCCCGACACGTCCTACTCCACCGGCTTCGTGCCCCAGGGCATCGGCGCCGACCTCATCGCCACGATCGAGGGTTTCTCCCGCGAGGACGTCGACACGTTCGCGGTCGAGTCCCAGGCCCGCGCGGCCAAGGCGTGGGCCAACGGCTACTTCGCCAAGTCGGTCGTGCCGGTCAAGGACCGCAACGGCCTCACCGTGCTCGACCACGACGAGTTCATCCGCGCGGGCGCCACGCTGGAGGCCCTCGCGGGCCTCAAGCCGTCCTTCGAGATGATGGGCGAGCAGGGCGGCTTCGACGCCGTGGCGCTGCAGCGGTACCACTGGGTCGAGAAGATCGACCACGTGCACCACGCCGGCAACTCGTCCGGCATCGTGGACGGCGCCTCGCTCACGCTGATCGGCACCGAGGCGGCGGGCAGGGCCGCGAACCTGCGCCCGCGCGCCCGTATCGTCTCCACCGCGCTGTCCGGTGCCGACCCGACGATCATGCTCACCGGCCCCGCGCCCGCGAGCAGGAAGGCACTGGCCAAGGCCGGCCTGACCGTCGACGACATCGACCTCTTCGAGATCAACGAGGCCTTCGCCGCGGTCGCGCTGCGGTACATGAGGGACATGGGGATCTCCCACGAGAAGACCAACGTCAACGGCGGGGCAATCGCCATGGGCCACCCGCTGGGCGCCACCGGCGCGATGATCCTCGGCACGCTGATCGACGAGCTGGAGCGCCGCGAGCAGCGCTACGGCCTTGCCACGCTGTGCGTCGGCGGCGGCATGGGCATCGCCACCGTCGTCGAGCGTCTTTCCTGAAAGGGCTGGAGAACACCGTGAGTGACCAGAAGGCAGTGCGCTGGGAGAAGGGTGCCGACGGCATCGCGATCGTCACCCTCGACGACCCGGGCCGCAGCGCCAACACGATGAACGACGCCTACAAGGCGGCGATGGGCGAGGTCGTCGACCAGCTGGTGGCGGCCAAGGACGAGCTGACCGGCGTGATCATCACGTCGGCCAAGAAGACGTTCTTCGCCGGCGGCGACCTCGAGTCGCTGTCCTCGGCCGGCCCGGACGACGCGCCCGCCGTGTTCGAGAACGTCACCGAGGTCAAGGCGCAGCTGCGCAAGCTGGAGACGCTGGGCAGGCCCGTCGTCGCCGCGATGAACGGCACCGCGCTCGGCGGCGGCCTGGAGATCGGGCTCGCCTGCCACCACCGCATCGGCCTCGACGCCAAGGGCGTCATCTACGGCCTGCCCGAGGTGACGCTGGGCCTGCTGCCCGGTGGCGGCGGCGTCACCCGCATCACCCGCATGCTCGGCATCGCCAACGGCTTCATGAACGTCCTGGCCCAAGGCCAGCGGATGAAGCCGGACAAGGCGCTCGAGCTCGGCATCATCGACGAGCTCGCCGCCACGCCGGAGGAGATGCTCGAGAAGGCCAAGGCCTGGATCGCGGCGAACCCCGAGGCCAAGCAGCCGTGGGACCAGCCCAAGTACCGCATCCCGGGCGGCACGCCGTCGAACCCGTCGCTGGCCTCGATCCTGCCGGCGTTCCCCGCGAACCTGCGCAAGCAGATCAAGGGCGCGCCCATGCCGGCGCCGCGCAACATCCTCTCCGCGGCGGTCGAGGGATCCCAGGTCGACTTCGACACCGCGCTGCGCATCGAGGGCCGCTACTTCGCGGAGCTCGTCACCGGCCAGGTCAGCAAGAACATGACCAAGGCGTTCTTCTTCGACCTGCAGGCCATCAACGGCGGCAAGTCCCGCCCGGACGGCTTCGAGAAGTGGCAGCCGCGCAAGGTCGCCGTGCTCGGCGCCGGGATGATGGGCGCGGGCATCGCCTACGTCTGTGCGATGTCCGGCTGGGAGGTCGTGCTCAAGGACGTCTCGCTCGAGGCGGCCGAGAAGGGCAAGGCCTACTCCGAGAGCCTCGTCGCGAAGGGCGTCAAGCGCGGCAAGACCACGCTGGAGAAGGGTGAGGCGCTCCTGCAGCGCATCACCCCCACCGGTGACTACAACGACCTCGCGGGCTGCGACACGATCATCGAGGCCGTGTTCGAGTCGGTGGCGCTCAAGCAGGAGGTGTTCCGCGAGGCGATGAAGGTCGTCGAGCCGGACGCCCTGCTGTGCTCCAACACCTCGACGCTGCCGATCACCGAGCTGGCCGCGGGCCTCGACCGCGAGGGCGACTTCATCGGCCTGCACTTCTTCTCGCCGGTCGACAAGATGCCGCTCGTGGAGATCATCCGCGGTGAGCGCACCTCGGACGCCACGCTCGCCAAGGCGTTCGACCTCACGCTGGGCATCAAGAAGACCCCGATCGTCGTCAACGACAGCCGCGGGTTCTTCACCAGCCGCGTCATCGGCACCTTCATCAACGAGGGTGTCGCGATGCTGGCCGAGGGCATCGACCCGCAGACGATCGAGCAGGCGTCCTCGCAGGCCGGTTACCCGGCGCCGGTCCTGCAGCTGATGGACGAGCTCACGCTCACGCTGCCGCGCAAGATCCGCGAGGAGACCAAGGCGGGCGTCGAGGCGGCCGGTGGCACGTGGACGGCGCACCCGTCCGACGCGGTCATCGACCGGCTCGTGGACGAGTTCGACCGCAAGGGCCGCAGCAGCGGCGCCGGCTTCTACGAGTACGTCGACGGCAAGCGCACGCGGCTGTGGCCGGGGCTGCGCGAGCAGTTCGGCGCCACGAACCACGACGTCGACCTGCACGAGCTCTCCGAGCGAATGCTCTTCGTCGAGGCCATCGAGACGCAGAAGTGCTTCGACGAGGGCGTGCTGACCACCGTGCCGGACGCCAACATCGGCTCGATCTTCGGCATCGGCTTCCCGGCCTGGACCGGCGGCGTCGTGCAGTACGTCGAGGGCTACCCGGGCGGCGTCGCGGGTTTCGTCGCGAAGGCCGACGAGTACGCGCAGAAGTACGGGGCGCGCTTCGCGGTGCCGGCCAGCATGAGGGCGAGGGCCGAGGAGCTCGTCTCCGCCTGATCCGCACGCACCACACGAACGGCCCTCCCGCTCGGGAGGGCCGTTCGCGCGTGTCAGGAGTAGTAGTCGTTGCCGCGGGAGAACTCCACGAAGGTGCAGGCCTCGTCCCCGACCGTCCACGCGTCGTGGCCCGGGGGCAGGAGCATGACCTGGTTGGGGCCGAACTCCTCCTCGCTGCCGTCGGCCATCACGACGGCGAGGCGGCCGGAGAGCACGAGCGCGACGTGGGGCAGCTCGCAGCGCTCGGTGCCGGCGTAGGACTTGAGGTCGTTGGACCAGCGGGCGCCGACGTCGAACCGCACGCGGGTCACGTCGACGCCGTCGAGCTGGGCGGTCTGCTTGCTGATGAGGCCGTGGACGTCGGGCGTGATCGCGTC
>NZ_JAOPWR010000063.1 GCF_025965585.1 Pseudonocardia sp. | reverse complement strand
ATGACCGCCGTCGGTGAAGAAGCCGTCAGCTCCCTCGCGCCGGGTTGGGCGGCTGCCGGTCTGGTGCCGGGCCAGAGGCGGTGTGACCCGGTCGGCCGGTCGCCACGGCGGGAAGCCCCGGCCGACTGGCATCCCCGACGGGGAGTGCGATCTCCACCGTGGTGCCCGCGCCGGGCGGGCTGCACAGCGAGATGCGGCCGCCGAGTGCCTCGACCCGGTCCTTCAGACCGACGAGGCCAGTGCCGCGGGTGAGGTCTGCGCCGCCGCACCCGTCGTCGCGGACGCGGATCCGCAGCACGTCGTCGCTAGTCTTCACCTCGATCTCCGCTTCTGAGGCCTGCGCGTGCTTGGCGGCGTTGGTCAGCGCCTCGCAGATCACGTAGTAGGCGGCGAGCTCGATCTGCTCGGGCAGCCGCCCGTCGACGCGGACGTCGAGGCGGACCGGGACGACGGAGCGGCGGGCGAGCGCCTTGACCGCCGGGCGCAACCCGCCATCGGCGAGGACCGACGGGTGGAGGCCGCGGGCGATCTCTTGCAGCCCGTCGAGCACCCCGGTCAGCCCGTTGGCCACCTCGTCCAGCTGCGCGTGCAGTTCGTGAGCCTCGGGCGGCACCGTCGCCTGCACCGTGCTGCGCAGGTACAGCGCGAGGGACACCAGCCGCTGCTGGGCGCCGTCGTGCAGATCCCGCTCGATGCGGCGGCGGGCGGTGTCCGCGGCGGCCACGATCCGCGCCCGCGACACGGTCAGCTGGGCCTGGGCCTCGGCGTTGGCCAAGGCGGTGGCGACCAGCTCGGTGAACCCGGCCAGCCGAGCCTCGGTGTCCGCGGCCGGCGGCTGTTCGCTCGTGGATATCACCATCACGACGCCCCACAGTCGGCCCGCAACGCTGATCGGCACGCCGACAACCGGGCCGAACCCCCGCTGACGGGCGAAGGTAGCGGCCTCGCCGGAGGCGTCGGTGCTGACGCCGAGTCGCGCCGACCGGCCCGTCTCGAACACCAGCGACACGACGTTCCGGCCACCGAGAAGCACCCGGGTGCCGACCGGGAAGGCCCCGGCGCCGCCGGTACTGGTCCACCCTCCGACGGCGGCCGCCGCGCCGTCCGGGTCGTACCGGCTGATGCCCGTGACGTCGGCGCCGAGCAGCTGTCCGACCTCGGCGGCAACCGCGGCGAACACCTCCCCCGGCGGCGCCGCCCGGGCGACCAGGGTCGCCACCCGGCGCAGCGCGGCCTGCTCCTCGGCGAAGCCACGCAGCTCCACCCGGGCGTGCGCGTTGGCGATCGCGGTAGCCACCAGCTCGGCGAACTTGGCCAGCCGCATCTCGGTGTCCCCCGGCAGCCGCTCCTCGTGCGTATACGCCACGAGCATGAAGCCCCACAGCTGCCCCTCGACGCTGATCGGCACGCCGACCGCCGAGCGGAACCCCCACTCGCGTCCGACACCGGCGCCCGCCCCCGAGGCGTCGTCGTAGTCATCGATCCGCGCCGGCCGACCGGTCTCGAACACCAGCGTCGTCACGTTCCACCCACCGAGGCTCCACCGGATCCCGGGGACCGGCCGAGCGACGCCGGTGCTGTTGCCGCCGGTGCTGTGCCACGTGCCGAGCATCGTGGGGCCGTCCGGGTCGTATCGGCTCAGATGCGTGAAGTCGACCTCCAGCAGTCGCCCGACCTCCGCGGTGACCGCGGCGAACACCTCCTCAGGCGGTGTCGCCCGGGCCACCAGCGTCGCCACCCGGCGCAGCGCGGCCTGCTCCTCGGCGAAGCCGCGCAGCTCCATCCGGGCCTGCGCGTTGGCGATCGCGGTCGCGATCAGCTCGGTGAACCCGGCCAGCCGCGCCTCGGTGTCGCGCGGCAGCGGCTGCTCCTGCCCTGACGCCACGCTGATGACGCCCCACAGCCGGCCTTCGACGCTGATCGGCACGCCGACCGCCGAGCTGAGCCGCCAGCCGCGCGCAGCATCGGCGACCGGGCCCGAGGCGTCCTCGTAGTCGTCGATCCGCGCCGGCCGGCCGGTCCGGACCACCAGCGACACCACGTTCCGCCCGCCGAGTTGCACCCGGGTGCCAATGGGAAAGGGCACGGCGGCGCCGGTGGCGCTCCACGCGCCGACGGACACTTGCGCGCCGTCCGACTCGTACCGGCTCAGGATCGTGAAGTCGACCTCCAGCAGCCGCCCGACCTCCTCGGTGACCGCAGCGAACACCCCCGCAGGCGCCGTCGCCCGGGCGACCAGCGTGGCCACCCGGCGCAGCGCCGCCTGCTCCTCGGCGATCCGCTTGCTCAGCCCGACAGCCGTCCTGACCTCCGCCCCCGGGCAGCAGCCACGCCGCCTCCCTAGCGCTACAGGTGCCCAGCGTGCTCGCAGCGTGGAGGGGAATCAAGACCCGTCCCGACGGACACCGACCGGCAAACGCCGCCACCGGGCAGCGGAGACGTCCCCGTCACCGCAGCCCGAGGATCGAGCCGCTCACCCCGCCGGGCAGGACCCACTGGGCACGAAGCGGGAACAGCCACCCGGCACGGGGCGCAGGACCAAGGGGGCTTTGAGCAGGTAACGCCGGGTTGTCCAGCGTCGGCGTGGCCGTCGAGTCCGGCCCGGCCGCCCGGACAGTTGATCATCGGGCAAGCTCCTCGAGCGTGCGTTGTTTGGTCTCGATGCCGTAGCGGGCGAAGACGGCGAGGCCGACGGCCAGCACCGCGGCGAAGAGCGCGAACATCCAGCCGATGCCGCCGGCGCGGGCAAGCAGCTGACCGAGCGCGATCGGGGCGATCACGGCCGCGAGCCCCCGCAGGGTGCTACCGACCATCGTGGCCCACGCCCGCATGCGCGTCGGGTACAGCTCAGCGGTGTACATGAGGATCAGCGGCGCGTTGATGTTGACCCCGATCAGCAGGATGGCGCCGGCAACGAACAGCACAACCCAGCCGGACATCCCCGCCAGTCCGATGGCGATGACGCCGGAGGCAGCGCCGATGAGGGCCAGGACGTAGCCCGCGATGAACCAGAACCGTCGGCCTAGACGGTCAAGTGTGGCCGCTGCGAGATAGACGACGACCATGTCCCCGACCGTGACGGTGGCGGACAGCAGCGACGCATCCGACGGGGTCACCCCGGCCCGCACGAGCAGGGTCGGCAGGAATGTAGCGAGACCCAACAACACGAAGAACGTGGTGAACCACGTGCACCACAGCATCGCCGTGCGCCGCAGGTAGCTCCGCGCGAACAGCTCGCCGAACCGCGTCGGCGGCCCCACGACGGCCGCGACGGGTACGGCGGCGTCCTCGTCGGTCCACATCCGCGTGCCGATCCTGCGGCTGGCCTCCATCCGCCCGATGATGGCGCGCGCAGCCTCGAGGTCTCCCCGATGCACGAGGTGGCGCGGCGACTCGGGCAACCGGAAGAACGCCCAGATCGCCGTCAGCGCGGGAACCGCGCCGATGGCGAACAGGTAGCGCCAGGCGTACTGCGGTGGGAACATCGCCAGCAGCAGCCCGCCGGTCAGCGAGGCCACGAGGCTGCCCCAGATGAACAGGCTCTCGTAGACCAGCACGATCTTGCCGCGCGCTCTCGCCCGCACGAACTCGTTGAACATGGCGACGGCGACCGGAACCTCGGCGCCCAACCCGATGCCCTGGATCAGCCTGACCACCAGCAGGCTCTCCACACTCCACGCCAACGCCGCGACCAGGGACAGCAGGCCGAACAGCACTGACGACGCGATGAACGCAGCCTTGCGGCCGAACCGCTCACTCACGAAGCCGAACCCGATGGCACCGACGATCTGGCCGAGATAGCCGGCGGCGATCAGGAAACCGGCCATCTCGACGCCCGCGCCGAACGTGCCGAGGATCGCGGTCATGGCAACCGCGATGGCAAGCGTGTCGAACGAGTCAAAGAACATGCCAAATCCGAGGATCAAGGCAATCAGCAGGTGGAACCGCGTGAGCGGCACCCGTTCCATCCGACTGAGCAGGGCGGCGCCCTCGGCCGCTCGGATACCGCCCGGCCGCGCTCCAAAAGCGCCTTTCCCGGTTGTCATGGCCGCTCCTTCGACGTAGTCCCCGACAAGCTCTCGCCAAGCTGGTGGGCCGAGCAAACCACCGCCGGGGAACGCGCAATCGATCCAAGTGGGCGGGCCAGCCTGGACAAGGTGCGCTGAAGGGCATTCGGGACGTACGGTGATCTCCGTGTCGGACGAACGGCTGCTCAGCACTGCCGCGACGGCGAAAGCGCTGGGTGTGTCCGGAAAAACGATCTGAGGTACGAGCAGCGAGGTCGGCTCACTCCGAGCGAGGTGCTGCCGTCGGGTCACCGGCGGGTCAGACACCCGCGGCGGGGGAACTCATCGGTCAGGCTGAGCAACACGCCCACCAGAGACACGATGACGCCGACGATGACGCTGGCCAGGGAGAACAGTGCCGGGGTGAGGGCGTCGACGGTAGCGGGGATGCTTTCAAACGGCATCCGTTCGCCGCAAAGCGCGTCTACAGGTCGATGTCGCCTGTCGGCCGCCGCGCGGGGGAGCACCGACGCCGTCGAAATGCCGGGGTAGGCAGGTCGGTAGTCCTGCGAGGACGTAGTGGACCTTTATGCCGCTCGGGCGGTGCGACATCGACTAATCACGGCTCGACCACGCGTAGGCTCAGGATCGATCGGATGTCGAGCAGTGTTCGCGTGCTGAGGGTCCGGGCTTTCTCCGCCAGCCAGGGTCGACGTCTTCGGCGGACAGCGCCGGTAGCTTCCGCGCGCCCAGAGCCGGAATGACGTGTTGGGTGGCCAGGATGCGGCGGGTCGCGACGGTTTCCGGGTCCCTGCCGCTGAGCCCGAACTCCAACCAGTCCTTCACGGCCTGGCCCACGGTGTAGACGTGCGGTGACATCATGAGACCGCCGTCGGAGTCGCGGATGACCTCCTTGAGTTTGTTCTTCGCCTCCGTCTTCGTTCGGCCGCTGCCGCGCTTGACGATCCGCTTTCCTGCGGGGGAGTGGCCGACGGTGACTGACGCGATCTACCGCTGTCGCGGTTCGTCCCGGTGCAGGCCGCCGTCTCCGCGACTACGCCGGCTCGCCATGTCGGGTCCCTGACTCCGCGATCAGAAGATCGACGTACTCGGGGACAGCCAACGCAGGTATCAGCCGGGAACGTCCCTGGCTGACCGTGGGGAGTCGGCCTGCTGGTATCTGACGGGTCCGGCGGCCCCGTCCACCGGGGTCAGGCATCGGGGGAGTTCTGCTTGCGGCGCTCCGGATCCCACTCGGCCTCCAGGTGCCAGTCGAACTTCTCGGCCACCTCGGCGAGACGCTCTTCCGTGGGGAAGTCGCCACCCT
>NZ_JAOPWR010000054.1 GCF_025965585.1 Pseudonocardia sp. | reverse complement strand
GTGGGAATGCGACGTCGGGGGAGCCGATGCCTAGTGGCACGATGTAGTTGGCGAAGCCGAACAGGATCGGTGTGGCGTAGAGCAGCAGCATGATGGTGCCGTGCATGGTGAACAGTTGGTTGTACTGCTCTTGTGACAGGAATTGGAGTCCTGGTCGGGCGAGTTCGGCGCGCATGAGTAGTGCCATCGCGCCGCCGGCCATGAAGAACCCGAACGCGGTGAACAGGTACAGGATCGCGATGTCCTTGGGGTCGGTGGTGTGCAGCATCTTCAGCAGCACGGACCCCTTCACCGTGGGTCGGGCCGGGTAGGGCCGGGTGGTGATCGGTTTCGGAGCTACGTCGGTCATGCCAGCCTCCGGCCGCAGTGGACACGCATCCGCGTCGTGGCCGTGGTGGCCACGCCGCCGCGGCAAAGTGTGCCGCAACAGTTGCCTCTGCGCATCCCCCGTGGCGGGGTGAGCGGATCGAAGAGTCGTCGGGCGGTGCGGTCTGGCCCCGGCCGGTCGCGAGGGGGTCCTGGTTCGGTCCTGGTATTCGGTCGCGGTCTGGGCGGTCCACAGCCCGAACACCGCCAGCCCCAGCAGGCCGGCGCCGAGCCAGCGGCGTGTCCCGATCAGGGCGTTGCGCAGCCGGGCGGTGACGCCGGCGGGTGGGCGGGGAACACGTAGGCGGTCGGGCCCAGGGTCGCGGTGAGCCGGACGCCACCCATACCACCCGATCCCGCCCAGGTAGTGGTTGGCCACGCCCACAGCTACCAGCAGGGCCCCGGCCAGCACGGCCGGCCGCCCGGCGACCAACGCCCGGGTACCCATCACGGCACCGTGCCGACTGGTCGGGGCGGCGTCGAGCGCCGGGAGTGCGGAGGGGCGCAGCGAACTATTACGAACTCTTGCGCACCGCCGATAGTCGCGCCGATTCGGGTGGAGTGCTGCCGTCAGCGCGCTCGGCGAGCCGCGCCCCCTGGGGCACGATGCCATCGCGGGGGTGCCGTTCCAGCACCGCGGCCGCGGTGAGCTCGACCGCCGCGCCGAGGATCCCGCGGGTGGCCGGCGTGTTCTCGCTGGTGGGAGTGCCGATCATGGCGAGGCCGCCGGCGGCAGCGAGGGCGCTGCCGGCGAACACGATCGGCATCTCGCGGTGCGCGTCGTGCCAGGCGGGGATGGCGGTGTCCACGGGCAGTGCTACGGCCGACTTCCGTCCGAGACGCTCCATTCGCACAGCCCTCGACCCGACCGCGGCACGGCCGTCGAGCGACCCGGGCGTCAGCTCCCGACGGGCGAGCGGGGCGCGCCCGTGCTCGAGCGCCGGGGCAGCGGGGTGCTGCGCACCCACTGGCCCGCCGCGTCACGCTCGAAGTCGTCGAGGAGACGCCGCAGCGCGTCGCGTGTGCCGCGTGCGCCCAGATCGACCTCGGCGAAGCGGCCGTCGAGCATCAGCTGCGCGAGGGTGCTGCGCGGGCGCTGGGCGGATGTCTGGCTGATGAGCCAGTCCTCGAACGTGATCACGGTGGAGTCCTCCAGGCTGGGGAGCGGGCCCTTTCACGATGCCAGCGGGCTGGCTCCACTCGCCGTCGCTTGTGACCCATCCGTCCTGCGAGCGGTCCGGGCAACCGCGGCATGCGCCACGCTCGGAGCAGCGGGCCACCGGCACCGTCAGCTGTTTCCGTGCAGTGTCCGCTCCGCCGATTCGATGCTGTGGTGGATGTCGAACAGGTCCTTCGTCTCACCGTCGTCGAGCACGTTCTCGACAACGATGTCCGTGGTCACGAGGTACAGGCCGATGTCCGCCTGTCCGGCGCGACAGGCGAGGTCGACGAGCGCCTGCACAGCGCCGTCCCGGAGCCCCACCAGCGCGGACAGGTCGAGGACGATCGCCCACGGCGAGTGGTCGAGGCACTCGTCGACGACGAGGCGGAGCGTGTCCGCGGTCGCGAGGTCGAGCCGGCCCCGGACACGCACGAGCGGCACACCTGGCCGGAGCTGGTCGGTCTCGACGACGAACGCCTGCTGTTCCACTACCGGTCCGATGGCCCTTTCCCTGTGCATGCGCGGTGGCACTCCTCGTCCGCGACTCCACGTCAGTCACACGGATCCGACCTGCGGCCGGCGTACGGAACGGGCGGCGCTCTGTCCGATTGGCTCGGAATCTACCGTCTGCGGCCCTGGTCGCGCCGCACAGCCCGGAGGGACGTAGGCGACGTCCACGGCGATCCGTGGAGGTGCTACTGGTCGAGGTCTCCCGGAAGGACCCGACCGGCGAGGCGGAGCCGACGGAGCCGGTCGCCCGGCGCACGCACGCGGAACACGTCCACGAGGTCGCGGCTGCTCGGCCCGGACGGCGTCGATGCGACCGGGCCGGACGCGGGCTGGGCGGCCGGAGCGTCAGGGGTGGTCATCGGTGTTCCCCGGTCCTTCCCACTCGGGGCGTCTCAGGGCGCCCCCCACCTCGCGGCGTCAAGGATGCGGCTGACCCAGACCGCCGTCTGCAGGCTCGGCCAGTTCCGGTGGTCGCGGACGTCGGGTCCGGTTCCGTCGATGTCCGCCGCGCCGCGCAGGCTCAGCGAGGTGATCAAGTGCATGCGGTACCGGACGGTGCTCCGATGGACCCTGAGGTCGCGGGCTGCGGCGGTGAGCTCGCCGGCGTGCCGGATGTAGGTCGCCAGCGTTTCGACGAGCTCGCTGCCCTCCTGCGCGTCGTGCTCGCGCACCGGCCCGAGCCAGCGCCGCACGAATTCCTCGGCCTCGACCCGGTCCGCCCTTAGGGGCAGGACCGAGTCGATCCGCAGGTCCGCGTACACCGTGATCCCGCCCGTGCCGCCAGGCTCGGCCCGGCGCACCGCCAGCGCCCGCAGCGCCTCGCGCCATGACCGCGGGACGTCCGAGGGCTGCTCGCAGGACCCCCCGACACCGATCTCCACAGTGGGCCCGGGCAGGAGCTTGCGCACCTCCTCGTACAGCCGGCTCCACAGGCCCCCTGCGGCGCGCGGCGCCGGCCGCTGGGCCAGCAGCAGCACCAACTCCGCCCGCCTGCTCAGCAGCGGACCCATCTGTAGCAGCTCCGCGGCACGTTCGACCGACCGGGTGAGGGCGGTATCCGATGTGCCGGCCTGGTACTGGGTGACGATCATCCAGTGGGGTGCGTGCAGGTCGTACCCGAGGTCGTGGGCGCGGGCGTACGCGCTCGAGTCGTCCGTGCCCGTGACCAGGTCGTCCATCAGGGCTCGACGCCTGCGCAGTTCAGCGACGTTGGGTTCGCTCACGGGACCCCCGCTCACGTAGCGGGGCACCATATCGCTCGGCACGCCGTGCGGCGGTGCACCGCGCCGTCAGCAGGCTGCGTAATGAGGACGGCACACGGGGGATGCCGGGCGGGCCGAAGAACAGGTGACCGGGGCGTCGCGGAGGCGCACCGCACGGCAGCGCCCGTCCGTGCCCGGGCGGGCGCTGCCTCCGGCCGGCAGCATGGAGGGGTAGTCGCTGCCAACCGAGCGGCGCGGCGGAGGGGACCACCGCTGCCACGAGTTCTCTCGATGCTCGAAGCAGATCCGTTATCTCGCTGCCCCAGAAATGACGACGCGGCCGCGATCGCGCTGCCCGAGCGCCTCGCGATGGCCGTGTCGGTGGGCACATCTCCCGAACGAGGCCCCCGCCCCGCCGTGTCACCGCTGACGCCGGCCCCGGTCGGACGACGCTCGGACCCCGAGCGTGTCCCTGATGTCCGAGTTTCGCCGATGGACCGACGTGGGACGGCGTCGTAGTTCGGCCCGGTCGTCGTCGGTGAGCGGCCCGCTGCCCGTCGGGCCCGGCGTCAGGGCCTGCTGGAGGCGTGGGGCTGATGGCCGTGCTCGTCGCGATCGTCGTGGCCGTCTCGATCGTGATCGCGACCGGAGTCCTCGACAACCCGGCCCCGTAGGCCTGCGCAGGTCCGCGAGCGTCGAGCCGAACCGAGCTGCAGACCGCTCAGTGGTAGGGCTTGTGCGGGATCGCGGCATCGTTGAGCTGCTGCTCCATGTCCACCCAGATCGCGCCGTCCTCGATCTTGCAGGCGTACACGGGGATCGGGGCCACGGCCGGCACCCCGCGCGGCTCGCCCGTCCGGAGGTCGAAGCAGGAGTTGTGCGCCGGGCAGATCAGCGTGTCGTCCTCCTGCAGGTAGCCCTCGTTGAGGGGCTGCTGCTGGTGCGTGCACGTGTTGTGCACGGCGACCGCCTCGTCCTCGTAGAGACGGACGACGCAGACCGGCTCGCCAAGCTGGACGAGCATCATGTCGCCCTCCTCGAGCTGGTCGAGATCCGCTACCGCTTCCCAAGCCATGTGTCCTCCTAGGTCGTCGCGCGCCGGGACCGGGGCTGGGAGCCCCGTACCTCGATCCAGCCGTTGCGGATGCGCGTCGGCAGGACGGGCTGGGGGTGATGGGCGGGACCGCGCACGATGTGGCCGTCCCGGAGGTCGAACAGCGACTCGTGCAGCGGGCACGCGACGACGCAACCGGTGATCTCGCCGCGGCTGAGCAAGCCGCCGGCGTGGCTGCAGAGGTCGTCCAGCGCGTGCACCTGCTCGCCGTCGCGGTGCAGCAGGATCTGCCTGCCCTCGACCACCACGCCGGTCGACGCACCGTCGGCGAGGTCGGTCTCGGCGATCGCGCGCACCCATCGGCTGGGGCCGGTGGTCGTAGCCACGCGGTTCACCATGACCGCCTTGCCCTGCACGAGATGTCCGCCGACGAACCCGGCAGCCGCGGTGACGGTCATGCTGGTCATGGCGAGCGCGCGGGCGGAGGGCCGGTGCCCCGACAGCCGCGCCGCCAGCGAGGCGGCCTGGAGCGCGCTGCCTGCGAGGTTCAGCAGCCCGTGGAACAGCCCGACCCTGCGGTCGTCGCCGTCGCTGACGTTCCAGTCGGTGACGCCGGTGGCGATCGTGGCCGCCGCCGCGACGAGACCGGCCGCGCTCAGCGTGGCCGCGGGATCCATCCGGCCGCCGTCGTCCGCGCGGTCCTTGCCGAACATGTCGAGCACGAGGGTGCCCGACCACAACCCGATCGGCAGGTCGGACAGCGCCGCGTGGACGGAGTGCCCGGCCCACCGGCCACCGTGCATGAGCTCGACGGCCAGGTTGCCCCGGTACCTGTCGTACAGCGGCAGCGTCACCGCCGACACGCGGTCGTTGAGGGCGTGCAGCCACTTCCAGCGCTCGACCGCGGAGAACGCCTCGTGATGCCAGGTGGTCAGGCGGGAGGGCCCGCCGGAGGTCGCGGCGCCGCGCTGGTGATCGGTACCCGACATGAAGGCTCCTGCTCCTGGCTGCCACATCGCAACTCGCGCACCGTCCCACCTCGGTCGGGCGCCGGCTGTCTCATCGTGCGACTCCGCGGGGTCGATCTCGGGCCGGGAGCGACGCCGGCTCCGGCGCCTGGCCGCGGTCAGCCGATGCCGAGCAGTCCGGGGAGGTCGGCGATCGAGTCGATGACGTGGTCCGGCCGCCTGCCGTCCGTGCCGTCCTCGTCGGACGGCCGGTATTTGCCGGTGCGGACGAGGACACCGGTGATCCCGTTGTCCTGGGCGCCCAGGACGTCGCTGCCGAGGTCGTCGCCGACCATGACGACGCCGTCGCCCGACACCCCGAGTGCCCGCCGTGCGGCGTCGAAGAACGTGCCGGCGGGCTTGCCCACCACGACCGCCTCGACGCCGGCCGCCTCCTCCAGGCCGCGCAGCAACGCACCGGTGTCGAGCTGCAGACCCTCGTCGGTGCGCCAGTAGAGGTTGCGGTGCATGGCGACCAGCTGCGCACCGCGCTGGAGGTGCCCGAAGACGTCGTTCAGGGCCTCGTAGCCGAACTCTGGCCCCGCCCCGCCCAGCACCACGACCTCGGGGTCGGCGTGGGAGGGGACCAGGTGGACACCGTCGAGGTCGTCGGTGACGTCCCCGCTGTTGAGGAGCAGGCAGCGCGCGTCCGGGTGGTGTTCCCGCAGGTGGGCGGCGGTGGCCGCGGTGGCCGTCAGGATCTCGTCGGGCCCGACGGGGAACCCGGCGTCGGCGAGGACGCGGGCCGTGCCTGCCCTCGTGCGCGATGTCGTGTTGGTCAGGAGCACCACCGGCAGGCCCGCCTCCCGGACGGCCCGGACCGCGTCGACGGCTCCGGGCAGCGGCTCCCAGGAGACCGTCAGCACGCCGTCGATGTCGAGCAGCACCCCGCGCACGTCATCCACAGCCCGTTCCTAGCACCTCGGCCGGCGAGGTCCGGTATCAGACGAGCGTGCCCGCCACCCAGAGCGACCAGACGCCGACGGCGATTACGGCGAGCGCACCGGTCGTCCAGAACCGCGCGCGGGGCGGCAGCGTCGCCGGGAGAGCCGCGAGGGCGACGACGCCGCCCAGGACCAGCCCGATCCCGAGCAGGTCGGGATCGGGACGCGGGCCGGTCGGCCCGATCGGCAGCCCGACGTTGCGGACGTAGACGTCCACGAGGAACAGCGCGGCGGTCACGGCGATCACGGCCACGTCCCGCCGCGGGCGGCTCCCCCTCCACAGGCGTGGTCCGAGGACGAGCTGCACCGCGCCGGCCGCGACGAACAGAGCGAAGAGCCGGACCTCGTGGCCGAGGTAGTCGAGGGCGACCGCGACGTGCAGCGCACCCGCCGCCACCAGGGCGATCGTGCCGACCGCTCGGCGGCGGTCGGGCCGGATCGCGACGGCTTCGGGATCGACGTGGGTGGTCATGGTCAGGCCTCCGTAGCGGCCGCGGAACGCCGGAGGGCATCAACGCGGCCGCCGCGCATCGCGACGATCCAGCCGACGGCCACGACGTTGGTGACGAGCAGGACCGCGGCCACGTAGAGGACCGCCCGAACGTCGGTCTCGAAGGTGAGGTTCTGCGCGACGCACTCCGCCCCGCAGGTGCCCACCGGGTCCGGCGTGAGCGAGTGGAAGTGGGAGGACCGGGTCTGCTGAAGCTCCGCCAGCTGCAGCTGGTAGTCGTAGAGGGCACTCGCCGTGACCTGGACGACTCCCACCAGCGTGGCCGCCGCGACCACCAGCGCCGCCGCCGCCGCGGTCCTCGCCGGGGTGTACGGCGCCGCGTCGAAACGCCGGCGGGCGAGCGCCAGCGCCCCGACCACGGCGACCAGGAACACGGGCAGCATCAGGGTCGAGTGCAGCAGCCAGTTGGCGAACGGGCTCCGGACCCGCTGGATGGCACCGACCGCCTCCTGCACGGACGTCAGCCAGAACCCGTCGGCGTAGGCCAGGACCACGCCCAGCGCGACCGCGGTCGGCCAGTGGACGGGCAGTGCGCGGCGGACGGAACCGAGTCGTTCCGTGGCGAGGCCGATCGACATGGGAGCTCCCGCTCGTCGGGGTGAGAGGCGTCGGACGGGGCTCTTACGTGATCTCCCAGCCGAACATCATCGCGTGGTCCTCGTGCGCCAGGTTGTGGCAGTGCGCGACGTACGGTCCGACGAAGTCACGGAACCCGCGGTAGATGATCACCGACTCGCTCGGGTCGAGCGCCACGAGATCCTCGCGGGAGACGTCGTCGGGGTGTCCCGGGCTCGAGGCGGTGACGTCCTTGTTGTTGCGCATGACGGTGCGGTGCTCCTCCATGTGGAGGTGGAACGGGTGCACCCAGCCCCCGCCGCCGTTGCGGATCTCCCACAGGTTGAAGCTGCCCATCTTCTGCTGCGCCAGCGGTGTCCTGCCCGCCTTGTTCTTCAGGCTCGTGGCGTTGACCAAGGGGTCGAACGGCTTGTCGTTGATCAGCCACTCGGTCTCGCCGCCTGCGCTGCCGCGCTTCACCTCGAAGATCAGCCGGTTGTCCAGCATGCTCTGCCAGTTGCTCGGCAGCGGAGGCAGTGCGCGCAGCGGCTTCTGGTCGAAGACGATGCTGTCGTCCCGCTCCGGCGGTCCGTCGTCGATGATGATCTTGATCATGGGCACCTTGTAGTTCGGGTCGGGCAGGAAGCGCGACGAGTTGCTCCACATCCGGCCGTCGGGCATCTTCATGACGTTGGTCAGGTAGATGACGTCACCCGGGCTGGTCGGCGAACCGTCCTGGTAGGTCATGAAGTCGACCACCATCTCGCGCCGCTTGGCCGGCCACAGCTCGAACGAGTCGCGCTTGAACGCGAACGGCACGAGCCCGCCGTCGGAGGCCACCTGCATGAACCGCATGCACTGCTGCCCGTCCGGGATGCGGTACTGGCCCTGCAGCTCGGTGCCCTGCAGGCCGAGCGACACCGCCGACTTCGGGCCCTGCGTGGAGGTCATCAGCTTGAACTCGTAGATCCGGGAGATCGACGCGTCCAGGAAGCGGAAGCGGTACTTGCGGCGCTTCACGCGCAGCACTGGGTAAGCCGTGCCGTTGACGGTGAAGATGTCGCCGGTGAAGCCGTGGTTGGGGAAGTGCTTGAAGAAGGTCTTGCCCCACCACTCGGGGTGCTTGGCCGGGTTCTTGACGCCCTTGAACTCCGAGTCGTGGATGTCGTTGTGCAGCGTGACGCCGTCGTCGAGACGCGTGTCGTAGAAGGCCAGCGGGATGTCGTACCTGACGTCGAACGAGCCGTTCGAGTTGTTCGTGCGGACCCCGGGCAGGCGCAGGCCCTGGCGCTCGTCGCCGCCGTCGGTCATGCCGGCCGAGCCCATCGGCTTCGGGTCGTAGATCGGGTAGAGACCGACGAGTCCCTTGTAGACGTTCGAGCCGGTGTGGTCCATCCGGTGGTCGTGGAACCAGAAGAAGCTCTGCTTCTCGCGATCGTCGCTGGCCGCGGGCCAGTTCAGGTAGAGGTTGTCCACCCACTGCTTCGGCAGATAGCCGTGGTGCTTCGGGCCCCGCGTCATCGAGTAGTGCGGGTTGCCGTCGCTCTCGGGTGCGGTGTGGCCGTTGTGCAGGTGGGTGAGGAACGACAGGTCGGGTGTCCCGAAGTCCTGGCGGTCGAGGTTGAGCGGGTTCTCGTCGAGCATGTTCGTGAACCGCACGAGCGCAGGCTTGCCGTACTCGGCATTGATCATCGGGCCGGGGAAGGTCCCGTTGAAGCCGTAGATCGTGCTGTTGGGCAGGGTGCGCAGCAGGCCCGCGGGGTACGTCTTGCCGGATGCGTCGAAGGACACGGCGGGCTGGCCGAAGGTGTCGATCGGGAGCACCTGCGAGGAGGTGAACGCGTGCTGGTCCACCTTGACGTCGATCTTGTAGACGATCGGGTCGGGGGACCGGACCCTCTGGTCGTCGGACCAGCACTGGTGCTTCTCGTTGCCCAGGGAGTTCTGCTGGCCCTCGCCCGGTCCGGGCGGGCTGGGCCAGGTCGTGAAGTCCGACCTGTCCACCGGCCGGAGCGCCTGCGGGACGGGCAGCGGGTCGACGAACGGCGAGAGGATCAGCGGGCTGGTCGGGAACGCCTCGGTGTAGATGTTGTCGGCGAGCGCGATGGAGGCGCCGTCGAACACGCCGTCGGCCGAGAGCAGGCCGCTCTGCTGCAGCGAGGGCACGATCAGTTGCTGCGCGGCCGTGAGGCCCACGGCGGCGGTGCCGACAGCACTCGCGCGCAGCATGGTCCGCCGGGTGAACAAACGGTCCACAATGGACTCATCGGACATATCGATCGTCCTTTCCCTCGCCGATCGGTCTCGGTGGCCGACCATTCCGGTCCCGCACGGGCCGGCGGCGCCATGTCACCGGTCGAAGGACGACAATGCTGTGGCGCAAGGGATCCGAGGCAGCCGTTGTTGGGGTGTCGGTGGCACCCGTAAATGGGGGAGTCGGCCTTCTCGGGAAAGGGGATTCGTGACGGACGAGGAGCTGGTCGTCGAGTTCGCACTGACCCGCCTGGACAATCCCGGCCTCGATCTGGAGGAGATCGCCGCGCTCGTCGTGCGCCGGGTCGGGCCGGACCAGCTGCTCCAGTTCGCCTCGCAGAACCTCGCGGTACGGGGCGAGCTGCGGGGCGGTGCGTTCGAGTCGGCCGTCGAGTGCGTCCTGCGGATCGTGCTGAAGCTGCGGGACGGCGGGGACGACTGACCCCGACGGCTCAGGAGCCGGCGGTGGCGGGCGGGCCGAGGAGCGTGACGTGCTCGGCCCCGATGAACGACGTGACCTCCGCGATGCGCCCGTCGCGCAGGCTCGCGCCGGCCCTCGCCCGAGCCCATCCCGACCTGGTCCGCACCGCGATCGCCCACGAGGCGCCGCCCCGCGGCGTTCGTCACGCGGCTACGCGAGGTCCTGGTGGGCGCTGAGGCGAACCGCACGTCGACCGGACCATAAAGGGTTCTAGTTCCCCGTCGTGACCTCGCTCGGGCTGACTGTGTCGTACGTCGGGTTGATCAGTGCTCCCCGTCGTGCCTAGACTAGAAAGGATTCTAGTCTACCGAGGAGTGACGGGTGCAGAACGCGGATCGTTTCTATGTCGCCGGTGAGTGGGTGGCGCCGTCCACGACGGCGACCCTGGACGTGATCGACCCCTCCACCGAGCAGCCGATCGCCACCGTGGCCCTCGGTGGTGCGGCCGATGTCGATCGGGCGGTGGCGGCGGCTCGCGCGGCCTTCCCGTCCTTCTCGGCCACGCCGGTGGCCGAGCGGATCGCGCTCCTGGAGCGCATCATCGAGGTCTTCCAGAGCCGCGGCGAGGACCTCGCCCAGGCGATCATGGCGGAGATCGGGGCTCCCGCCGAGCTGGCGCGGGCAGCCCAGGTCGGTGCCGGGCTCGGGCAGTTCGCCTCCGCGCTCGACGCCCTGAAGAACTTCGCCTTCGAGGAGACCCGGGGCACCACCCTGATGCGCCACGAGGCCATCGGGGTGTGCGGGCTGATCACCCCGTGGAACTGGCCGCCGCTGCTCATCGGCGCCAAGGTGGCTCCCGCGCTGGCGGCCGGCTGCACCATGGTGCTCAAGCCGTCGGAGCTGGCCCCGCTCAACGCCGTCATCCTCGCCGAGATCCTGCACGAGGCCGGTGTGCCGGCGGGCGTGTTCAACCTCGTGCACGGCGACGGGCCCACCGTCGGCTCGGCGCTGACCTCGCATCCGGACGTCGACATGGTGTCGTTCACCGGGTCCACCCGCGCCGGTGTGGAGGTGGCCCTGAGCGCGGCGCCCACCGTCAAGCGGGTGGCGCAGGAGCTGGGTGGCAAGTCGGCCAACATCCTGCTCGACGACGTCGACCTCGCCGTCGCCATCCCGCGCGACATGGGCGACGTGTGCGCCAACTCGGGCCAGTCGTGCAACGCCGGCACGCGCTTCCTCGTGCCGGAGGCGCGGATGGCCGAGGCCGAGGCCATCGCCCGCGACGCCGCCGCGGCGATCACGGTCGGCGCGCCCGACGAGCCCGGCGTCCGCATCGGCCCGCTGATCTCGCAGGCGGCCTACGACAAGGTGCAGCGACTCGTGCAGAGCGCTCTCGACCAGGGCGCCACCCTGGTGGCGGGCGGCCTCGGGCGGCCCGAGGGCCGGGAGAAGGGCTGGTTCGTCCGGCCGACCGTGCTGTCCGGTGTCACCAACGACATGACGATCGCGCGCGAGGAGATCTTCGGGCCGGTCATCACCCTCATCGCCTACACCGACGAGGACGACGCCGTCCGCATCGCGAACGACACCGAGTACGGCCTCTCCGGCTTCGTCTCCTCGGCCGACCCGGCGCGGGCGCGCGAGGTCGCGAAGCGGATGCGCACCGGCATGGTGCACATCAACGGGGCCGGCCTCGACTTCGCGGGTGCGTTCGGCGGTTACAAGCAGTCCGGCAACGGACGCGAGTACGCCGACTTCGGGCTCCGGGAGTTCCTGGAGATCAAGTCGGTCTTCGGCGGGGCCTGACGCCGGCCGGGCCGCGGCCCGGCCGGCACCGGGTCACTCCGCCCGGATGTCGGCCGGGCGCTCGCGCGGCGCCTCGGCCGGCACCGGTCTCGGATGCGAGATCCGCGAGCGTCCCGGGGTCCCGCGAGTCGGCGACGCGCACCTCGTGCCCGAGAGCCCTGAGCTTGCGGGTGATGCCGATCCTCATGCTCGCGTCAACCCGGCGCCCGCGGGGCACTCCCGCCGCGCGGCGCCTAGCTCGACCTGCGTGCGGACAGGGCGTCGAGGACGAGGCCCGCGCCCATGCCGAGCAGCCAGACGTCCTTGGCGATCGCGGTGCCCTGCTGCGTCGGACGGATCCCCTGCCGCATCCCGGGCGTCCGGACGTAGAGCCCGAGCAGCCCCGCGGCGAAACCGGTCAGCCCGACGCCGGCCACCCCGGCGGGGACGAACGGCGCGAGGAGCGCGGCCCCCAGCCCGATCTCCGCGCCGGCGAGCAGCTTGAGGAACCTCGGCGGGTCGATCGACTTCAGGAACGGGTAGGTGCCCGCCGCCATGCCGTGGAGGCCTGCGGCGGTCTGCTCGTCACCCGACCACTTGCCCAGACCGGCGTTGAGGATGAAGGCGCCCGCGGTGAGGCGGACCGGAAGGTGGGACGGCGTCCATCGGGGCACGGATCCTCCAGGTCGATGAGTGAGAGCTCAAGTTGTCGAGGGGACGTTACCCGCGTTCGAGCCGTCGGGCCCGCCGATCGTCCGGACCCGGTGACCTGCGGCTGAAACGCCCTCCGATCGGGCACCGCATCGCCACCGTCGGGGCGACGTTGAACGACCGTGGAGCCCGCTCCACCGTGCCGATCGACGCTGGAGGCGTTCACCATGGACTTCCGGGACCTGCGGGCCCTCCACCCGGGGACCGTGCTCGACGCCGACGTCTGCATCGTCGGCACCGGGCCGGCCGGTCTCACGCTCGCCCGCGAGCTGGCCGGCAGCCGGGTGAAGGTCGTGCTGCTGGAGAGCGGCGACCGCGACGAGGACGCCTGGAACGACGCGCTCAACGCCACCGAGAGCACCGGCCGCCGCCGGGTCACCGACGAGTTCGCCGTGCGCAACCGCGTGCTCGGCGGGACGTCGCACACGTGGTCGGGCCGCGCCGCCGTGTTCGACGACCTGGACTTCACCCACCGTGACTGGGTGCCGAACTCCGGCTGGCCCCTCGACCGCCGCCTGCTCGCGCCCTACTTCGCGCGGTCGATGCCCTACCTCGGCATCGACGTCGCCGACAACACCGACGAACGCACCGTGGCCGCCCGGTCGGCGACCAGCCCGTCGTTCGACGCGTCGCTGCTCCGGCACTACTCGTGGACCTACAGCCGCGACTCGGCGAACCCGCGTGACTCGATGCGGTTCGGCCCCGACGCGCTGCGGGTGCACGCTCCCACCGTGCGGGGCTTCCTCAACGCCACCGTCACCAGCATCGACGTGGACGCCCCGGGGGAGGGCGTCGACGCGGTGGAGGTGACCGGGCGCGACGGGCAGCGCCGCTCCGTGCGGGCGCGGTTCACCGTGCTCTGCGGCGGTGCGATCGAGAACGCGCGCCTCCTGCTGGCGTCGAACCGACGGATCCCGGCCGGCCTCGGCAACGACCACGACCTGGTCGGCCGCCACCTGATGGACCACCCGCGGGGCATGGTGGGTCGGTTCCGGCAGAGCGATCGCGTGGCGGTGCAGCGCATCTTCGGTGACTACCGCACCACGGTCGGCGGCGAGACGTTCCTCTCCACGCCCGGCGTCGCGTTGAGCCACGAGGTCCAGCGCGCCGAGGGACTGCTCAACTGTGCACTGTGGATGGTCGGGATCCCGGTCGAGGACGATCCGCTGACGTCGCTGGGGCGGCTCGCGCGCCGCGAGGCCCCGGTCGGACGCAACGCCCGGAACGTGCTGCGCGGCGCGGCGATGCTGGCCGAGGGCACCAAGCGCCGCATCGTCGACCACCGCGGCCCGCTCCGGGACGTCGCGTCGCTCGACGTGGTCTGCATCGTCGAGCAGGTGCCCGACCCCGAGAGCCGCGTGACGCTCGCCGACACCGTCGACGCGTTCGGCACGCCGATCGCGCGCATCCACTGGCGCAGCAGCGAGCAGGAGATCGCGACCGTCACCCGCACCGCACGCGCGTTCGCTGCGGAGATGCGCCGGCTCGGACTGCCCGCCCCCGACCTGTACGACCTCACCACCGAGGACGCGTACACGCGGGCGTTCCACGACGCCGCCCACCCGTCCGGCACCACGCGGATGGCCGCGTGCCCGACCGACGGCGTGGTCGACACCGACGGCGCCGTGTACGGCGTCGACGGCCTGTACGTCGCGGGGAGCTCGGTGTTCCCGACGTCCGGGCACGCCAACCCCACCCAGATGATCGTCGCACTGACGATCCGGCTGGCCGACCACCTCAAGGCGCAGCTGCACTCCGCGGCCCCGACGGGCCGCGCGCGGGCGCGCGTCTAGAGCTGCGTCATGGGCGCGGAGTGCCTTCTCCCGGCCGGTACTCGGGCAGGGTGAACCGCTCCGCCGTCGGCGTGCTGAACCGCTGCGCCAGGCGACCGGCGAGCGCGCTCGGTGCGACAGACGTCATTCCAGTTACTCAACCGGTTGGCGATCTCGGCGGTTTCTGTGCGCGCCCGCCGGGGAGGTCACCTCGCAGCCACTGAAACGCTGCGGTGCGTGACTGCGATGAATGGGTGAACCGCCTAGCCGCCACCCGGCCGAGGACCCGCTCCCCGGTCGTCAGGAGGAAAGTCGTATGAGCACCGATGTCGTCGCCACCGACCGGAACGACGCCGTCCGGCACGCGGTCCCCGCACCCCGGCGCGCGGCGGGTGAGAACCGTGCACGCGAGCGGGAGGTCGTCGCCGCGCTGGTGCGCCTGCGCCCGCTGCTGGCCCCCGCTCCCGACGCCCGCGCCCGGGCCCGCCGCCGTCTCGTGGCGGCCCTCGCCGCCGAACGGCCGGTGTCGAGGCGGATGGCGTCCTGACCCTGCTCCCTGACGCTCGGGGCTTCCCGATCACGGGCGTAGCGTCGGGCCCGCCGGACCGGACGGCTCGCGGGAGGACCTGAGATGGACGTGGCCGCACTGGACGCGATCGACGTGCACGTCCACGTCGAGCAGGACGGCCATGGCTGCTTCTCCCTCGACCAGGAGCTGATGGACGCGTCGGCGACGTACTTCCGCGCCGACCAGGACCGCACCCCGACGGTGGAGGTGATCGCCGAGCACTACCGGGCCCGCAACGCCGCCGCCGTGGTGTTCACGGTGGACGCGCCGTCGGGCACGGGGCACCCGGCGCTGTCGAGCGAGGAGATCGCCGACGCCGCGGCCGCCCACGCCGACGTGCTCATCCCGTTCGGGTCGGTGGATCCGCACGGCGGGAAGGCGTCGGTCACACGGATCCGGCGGCTGGTGGGGGAGCACGGGGTGCGGGGGTTCAAGTTCCACCCCAGCCTGCAGGCTTTCCGTCCCGACGACATCGCGTTCTACCCGCTCTACGAGACGATCGCCGAGCTCGGCGTGCCCGCGCTGTTCCACACCGGGCAGACGGGGATCGGAGCCGGTCTCCCGGGCGGACGCGGGATCAAGCTGCGCTACTCCGACCCCATGCTGCTCGACGACGTGGCGGCCGACTTCCCGGATCTGACGGTGGTGCTGGCGCACCCGTCGGTGCCGTGGCAGGACGAGGCGATCTCGATCGCGACGCACAAGGCGAACGTCTACATCGACCTGTCGGGGTGGTCGCCGAAGTACTTCCCGCCGCAGCTGGTGCGCGCCGCGAACTCGCTGCTGCGGGAGAAGGTGCTGTTCGGGTCGGACTTCCCGGTGATCACCCCCGACCGCTGGCTGGCCGACTTCGCGACGCTGGAGATCAAGGACGAGGTCCGGCCGCTGATCCTCAAGGACAACGCGGTGCGGATGCTCGGCCTGGCGTAGCCGCGGACAGGACCGTCACGGCGACGGCCGGCGCCGTCCAGATGCTGCGGGCGGAGAGCGTGGTGCTGGTCATGTCGGTGCCTCTCGGTCAGCGGGAGCTCGTGCACCCGCCAGGGACGGACCGGGGCCGTACCGAGAACTCATCGCCGACCGGAGTAGAACGGCCCCACCATCGTCGTCACGACAGGATCGGGCCCATGCCACGCACCGACGTCACCATCGCCGCCCCGGACGGGGACTGCAGCGCCACCCTGCACACGCCCGAGGGCTCGGGCCCCTGGCCCGCAGTGATCATCTTTCCGGACGCCGGTGGCGTCCGGGACACGTTCCGCACCATGGCCGACCGGCTGGCCGGGCTGGGCTACACCGTGCTGCTGCCCGACGTGTACTACCGCGAGGGCGGGTTCGAACCCTTCGACATGGCCACGGTCTTCTCCGACCAGGAGCAGCGCACGCGGCTGATGGGGATGGTCGGGAGCCTCACCAACGAGAAGATCGTCGCGGACGCGGGCGCGTTCCTGGACTTCCTCGCCGAGCGTCCCGAGGTGGCCGGCACGGGCGTCGGCACCACCGGCTACTGCATGGGCGGGCGGGCCTCGATGCTGGTCGCCGGTAGCCACCCGGACCGGGTCGCGGCGGCGGCGTCGTTCCACGGCGGCCGGATCGCCGTGGAGGACGACCCGAACAGCCCGCACCTGCTCGCCGACCGGCTCCGCGCCACCGTCTACGTGGCAGGCGCCGAGAACGACGGGTCGTTCACCGCGGAGCAGGCCGCGCTGCTGGAGGACACCCTCACGAAGGCCGGCGTCGCCCACACCGTGGTGACCTACCCGGCCGCGCACGGTTTCGCGGTGCCCGACAACCCCACCTACGACGCTGCGGCCGAGCAGCGGCACTGGGAGGCGATGGAGGAGCTGTACGGGACCGCGCTGAAGTTCTGACGCCGCTCAGATGCCCGTGATCCGGCGCGCCTCGATCGTGAGGATCAGACGCACCTGGTCGCGGCCGCCGTACCAGGGGTAGGGGGTGCCGAGGTAGCGCTGTGCGAGCGCCTCGATGTGCTCCACGGCGCCCTCGGTGCTCGTTCCCGTCACCCGCCCGCGCACGGCGAAGTACCGCGCTGGCGCCGCGGGATCGGAGACGGCCACCGCAATGCGTGGGTCGCGCTCGATGTTGCGCACCTTCTGGTGGGTCTGCACCGTGTTGATCAGGATGTTCGTCCCGTCGGTGTCCACCCAGGTCAGGGTGATCTGCGGCGAGCCGTCGGGCATCAACGTCGTCAGGTAGCACGGGCTGGGCTGCTTCAGGAGCGCGAGCAGGTCGTCGGGCAGTGTGACCGGGGCCATGATGATCCTTCGGGGCGGGTGTCGATCCGGCGGGGAGCCGTTCGTGTGGAGGGTGGGCGCCCGGCACCGGGCCGACGCCCACGAGGAGGAACCGAGATGACGCAGTACCTGCTCAGCATCTACCAGCCCGACGGCGACACTCCCGCGCCCGAGGTCCTCGAACCGATCATGCGCGACGTCACGGCGCTCGCGGACGAGATCAAGGCCGCGGGCGCCTGGGTGTTCTCGGCCGGCCTGTTCCCGTCGAGCACGGCCACCGTTGTGCGGCCCGACGCGCTCGTCACGGACGGCCCGTTCACGGAGGGCAAGGAGCACCTCGGCGGGCTCACGGTGATCACCGCTCCCGACCTGGACGCGGCGCTGGAGTGGGGCCGCCGGATGGCGGTGGCCACGACCCTGCCGGTCGAGGTGCGGCCCTGCCGCGACGTCACGGGCTGATGCCCGACCTCGCCGACGTCGGCCGGGTGTTCCGCGAGGAGCACGGCCGTGCGGTGGCGGTGATGGTCCGCGTCCTCGGCGACATCGAGCTCGCCGAGGAGGCGGTCCAGGAGGCCTTCGTCGAGGCCGCCAGGCGCTGGCCCACCGCCGGCCTGCCGCCCAGCCCGGCGGGCTGGATCATCACCACCGCGCGCAACCGGGCGATCGACAGCCTGCGCCGCGAGGCGTCCCGCCACGACCGGCACGCCCAGGCCGCGCTCCTGCACACGCGCGACGAACCGGCCGAGGAGGGCCCCGTGCGCGACGACCGGCTCCGCCTGATCTTCACCTGCTGCCATCCCGCCCTCGCCCCCGCGGCCCAGGTGACCCTGACGCTGCGCCTGCTCGGCGGGCTCACCACCGCCGAGATCGCGCGGGCCTTCTTCGTGCCGGAGCCGACGATGGCCCAGCGGCTGGTGCGGGCCAAGGGCAAGATCCGCGACGCGCGCATCCCCTACCGCGTCCCCCGCGACGCCGACCTCCCCGAACGGCTGCGCGCCGTGCTGGCCGTCGTCTACCTCGTGTTCAACGAGGGGTACACGGCCAGCTCGGGCGAGGAGCTCGTGCGCGAGGACCTCTGCGCCGAGGCGATCCGGCTCGGGAGGCTGCTGGCCGAGCTCATGCCCGACGAGCCGGAGGTCACCGGGCTGCTGGCGCTGATGCTGCTCATCGAGGCGCGCCGGCCCGCCCGCACGGCCGAGGACGGTGAGATGGTGCTGCTGGCCGACCAGGACCGCGCCCGGTGGGACCGCGCGCTCGTCGACGAGGGGCAGGCGCTGGTGCGGCAGTGCCTGCAGCGCGGTCGTCCCGGGCCGTACCAGGTACAGGCCGCGATCAACGCCGTGCACAGCGACGCGGCATCGGCGGCGCTCACCGACTGGTGGCAGATCGTCGCCCTCTACGACCAGCTGCTCGCGGTCACGCCGAGCCCCGTGGCGGAGCTGCACCGGGCCGTCGCCGTGGCCGAGGTGGACGGCCCTGCCGCCGCGCTCGCGCTCGTCGACGCCCTGGACCTTGACGGGATGCACCTCCTGCACGCCGTCCGGGCCGACCTGTTGCGCCGGCTCGGGCGCTACGGAGAGGCGGCGCGAGCCTACGACGCGGCGGTCGAGCGGGCCGCGAACGCCGCTGAGCGTGAGTTCCTGCGCCGCCGCCGGGCGGCGCTGCCGGACGGGCCGGGAGCCGCGGACACCGCGGTGGAGCAGGCGCGCTGACCGCACCGCACAGCGATCGGGGTGCGAGGATGTGATGGTCGTTGCGGACCCGTGATAAGGGCCGGACCGGGACCCGGAAAGCGGCGGCGAGCACCGGCCGAATGTGCGTACTGAGCAGCGGTGACGCGCCGGTAACCGATTCCTGTGCGCTTCAAACGCGGTCGTGATAGCCGTCACTTCAGGTCACCCGGATCGTGGCGGAACGGACGCTCAGGACGGGACCGAGCGATCGACCCTGTTACCTTCTGATGACATGTCCGCCCCCGTATCGCTCCCTTCCGTCCACGACGAGAAGGCCCCGCCCGTGGTGATCGGGCATCCCTCGCCGCGAGACGCGGGTGCCTGCTGGGAGCTCGTCAAGGCCACCGGTGTACTCGACGTCAACTCTCGGTACGCCTACGCGCTCTGGTTCCGGGACTTCTCCAAGACGTCCGTGATCGCCCGCATCGACGGTCGGCTCGCCGGCTTCGTCAGCGGGTACGTCCGGCCCGACGAGCCCTCCACGCTGGTCGTCTGGCAGGTGGCGGTCGACGAGTCGGCCCGTGGGCGGGGCGTGGCCGGCGCGATGCTCGACACGCTCTTCGAGGGCGTGCCGAATGTCGACCACATGGAAACCACCATCACTCCCGACAACGACAGCTCGATCGCGCTGTTCAGCGGCTTCGCAGCGAGGTGTTCCGCGGACGTGCAGCGCAGTGAGCTGTTCGGCTCGGAGGTGCTCGGGGTCGAGCACCTGCCCGAGGTCCTGTTCCGAATCGGCCCGATTACCCGAGGATGATGTCGTAATGACCGTGTTCGACGATCTGGAATCCCAGGTTCGCAGCTACTGCCGTTCCTGGCCGGTGGTCTTCGACACCGCAGTCGGATCCCGTCTGACGGATGTGGACGGCAATTCGTATCTCGACTTCTTCGCGGGTGCCGGGGCGCTGAACTACGGGCACAACCCGCCCGCTCTCAAGAAGACGCTCATCGACTACCTGATGCGCGACGGCATCACGCACGGCCTCGACATGCACACGAAGGCCAAGCAGGAGTTCCTCGAGACCTTCCGCGACGTGGTGCTCGAGCCGCGGGGCCTGGACTACAAGGTGCAGTTCCCCGGCCCCACCGGCTCCAACTCGGTGGAGTCGGCGCTGAAGCTCGCCCGCAAGATCACCGGTCGCGAGGGGATCATCAACTTCACCAACGCGTTCCACGGCATGACGCTGGGCGCGCTGTCGGTGACGGGCAACTCGATGAAGCGCGACGGCGCCGGCATCCCGCTGGTGCACGCCACCCCGATGCCCTACGACAACTACTTCGACGGCACCGTCCCGGACTTCATGTGGCTGGAGAAGCTGCTGGCCGACTGCGGCAGCGGCCTCAACGCGTCGGCCGCCGTGATCGTCGAGACCGTGCAGGGCGAGGGCGGCATCAACCCCGCCCGCATCGAGTGGCTGCAGGAGCTCGATGCGCTGTGCAAGCGCAACGACCTGCTGCTCATCGTCGACGACGTGCAGATGGGCGTCGGCCGCACCGGTCCGTTCTTCTCGTTCGAGATCGCGGGCATCGAGCCCGACATCGTCTGCCTGTCGAAGTCCATCGGCGGCTACGGGCTCCCGATGGCGCTCACGCTGATGAAGCCCGAGCACGACCAGTGGGGCGCCGGCGAGCACAACGGCACGTTCCGCGGCAACAACCCTGCGTTCGTCACGGCCACGGCTGCGCTGCGCGAGTTCTGGAGTGACGACACGCTCGAACGCTCGACGATCGCCAAGGGTGAGCGGGTCGAGGCCGTGTTCACCGAGCTGGCCGCGGCCTCGCAGGCCGTCGAGCTCATCCCCAAGGGCCGCGGCCTGGCCCGCGGGCTGTCGTTCAGCCAGCCCGAGCTGGCGTCGAAGACGTGTGCCGCGGCGTTCGAACGGGGACTGCTGATGGAGACCTCCGGACCGTCCGACGAGGTCATGAAGGTCATGCCGGCGCTGACCATCACCGACGACGAGCTCACCGAGGGCCTCGAGATCGTGAAGGAGTCGGTGCGCGCTGTGACTGAAGGAGTGTCCACCTCATGATCGTTCGCTCGCTGGACGAGATCACCGGCACCGACCGCGACGTCAAGACCGAGAACTGGCGCAGCAAGCGCATCGTCCTCGCGGGTGATGGTGTCGGGTTCTCGGTGCACGAGACCGTGCTCGACGCCGGCTCGATCAACGACTTCTGGTACGCCAACCACATCGAGGCCGTCTTCGTCACCGAGGGCGAGGGCGAGCTGTACGACAAGGACAACGACACGACCTATCAGCTCGCGCCGGGGTCGATCTACGTCCTGTCCGGTAACGAGCGCCACCAGCTGCGTCCCCGGACGCGGATGACCACGGTGTGCGTGTTCAACCCGCCCGTGACCGGCCGCGAGGTGCACGACGAGAACGGTGTGTACCCGCTGATCACGCCGGCGGAGGAGGAGAAGGAGGCAAGCTGATGGCCGTGACCGACACTGCGACCGGCAGGCGGACCCCGGACCGCTACCCGACGCGGATCGCGGACCGGCCGCTGCTGATCGACCGGGCCGAGCCCGCTGTCTGGAGCAACGACCCCGGCCTGCTGTCGGCTGATGACCTCGCGTCGCACCAGCGTGACGGCTTCATCACCGTGCCGCAGCTGCTCACGCCCGACGAGGTCACGCTGTACTCGGCCGAGCTCGACCGGCTCGCCACCAATGCGGGAGTCAAGGCGGACGAGCGCACCATCGTCGAGAAGACCTCGCAGCAGGTCCGCTCGGTCTTCGAGGTGCACAAGCTCAGCGACGCCGTCGCGAAGCTCGTCGCCGACGAGCGCGTGGCCGGCCGGGCCCGCCAGATCCTCGGCTCGGACGTCTACGTCCACCAGACGCGGATCAACTACAAGCCCGGCTTCGGCGGCGGCGGGTTCTACTGGCACTCCGACTTCGAGACCTGGCACGCCGAGGACGGCATGCCCTCGCCGCGCGCGGTGAGCATCTCGATCTCGCTGACCGAGAACTTCGCGCACAACGGCTGCCTGATGATCATGCCAGGCTCGCACAGGACGTTCGTGTCGTGTGTCGGTGAGACCCCGGCCGACCACTACAAGGAGTCGCTGCGCGAGCAGGAGATCGGCACGCCCGACCGGGAGAGCCTCACGACACTCGCCGACGCTCACGGCATCCAGATGTTGACCGGTGCCGCCGGCTCGGCCACGCTGTTCGACTCCAACTGCATGCACGGGTCGGGCAGCAACATCACGCCCTACCCGCGCTCCAACATCTTCGTGGTGTTCAACAGTGTGGAGAACACGCTGGTGGAGCCGTTCTCGGCGCCGTCACCGCGCCCGACCTACATCGGGGCGCGCGACTTCACGCCGCTGCCCCGCTGACGGTTCCGCAGACGGGAGGGCCCCCGCCCTCGGTGCGGGGGCCCTTCTCTCGTCGATGACCGAGACGACCCAGGCGGCTCAGACGGCGGGGCGGCGGCCTGCGTCCAGGGGCAGCAGCTCGGGGCGCTTGGGCAGGAACCCGTCGCCGGTGTGACGGCCGCGGACGCGGTTGTGCACGAACGGGAGCACCCAGTTGCGCATCCAGCGCAGGTCCTCGAGCTGGCGGTCGCGCCACGGAGCGGGCGCGGCCTCGGGGAGCGGGGCGCGCCAGTCCTCCGCGACGGGCTCGCCGAGCGTCTCCAGGAAGCGCAGCATCACGCGCTTGTGGCCCTCCGCGGTGAGGTGCAGCCGGTCGCTGCCCCACGTGCGGGGGTCGGCCAGCGGGGCCATGCCCCACAGGTCGACGACCGTGCTGCCGTGCCGCTCGGCACTGGCGCGCATCAGCTCGTTGTAGCAGGCCACACGCCCGCGCAGCCTGCGGATCAGCGGGTGCATACGCCCGAGGTCGAAGCCGGTGAACACCACGACCTGGGCGCCGGTGGCGGTGACCCGCTCCAGCGCCGTGTCGAAGCGGCGGGCGAGGTCGTCGGTGTCGCAGGAGAACCGGATGATGTCGTTGCCGCCGGCGCAGAAACCCACGAGGTCGGGACGCAGCCGCTCGGCCACCGGTAGCTGGTCCTCCACTATCTGGTCGAGCAGCTTGCCGCGCACGGCCAGGTTCGCGTAGCGGAAGCCGGGATCGCCGGCGCCCAGCTGCTCGGCCACACGATCGGCCCAACCCCTCGGGGTGCCGTCGGCCCGCAGGTCGTCCAGTCCCTCGGTGAAGCTGTCACCGATCGCGACGAAGGTGTTCCATCGGCTCACGCGATCGCCCCTCTCGTTCACATCCCCGTCATCGCGGCGACGGCTGGAGATCTCCCCAGCATCACCCAGGACCGATCATCCGCGCCAGTAGGAGTGATCGATCGTTAGCAATAGGGCACCCTTACTCCATGGCCGTCCCCGAGCAGCGCTCCGACCCGCCGCCCCCAGCCGTGTCGGACCCTGATTCCCTGCGCGCGCTGCTCGGAGGGCGCGCGGGCGCGCTGGACGCGACGGTGCCCGCTGTGGCGTTCGTCGTGGGGCTCACGGTGGCGCAGGCCTCCGGATCGGCCTCCCCGGTCGCGTGGGGCGGCGGAACGGCGGTCGTGGCCGCCGCGGTGCTCGCCGTGTTCCGCCTGGTGACCGGGCGTCGGCCGCGGTCGGTGCTCATCGGGTTGCTGGGCGTCGCCGTCGCGGCGCTCATCGCGCTCTACACCGGCCGGGCCGTGGACTTCTTCCTCGTCCAGATCGTCACGAACGCCGCGAGCGCGCTCGCCTGGGCGGTCTCGATCATCATCCGGTGGCCGCTCCTGGGGCTCGTCGTGGGCACGGCGCTCGGGCAGCGCACCGCCTGGCGCCGTGATCCGGACCTGCTGCGCGGCTACCAGCGGGCGTCGTGTGTCTGGGTCGGGCAGTACCTGGTGCGGCTCGCCGTCTTCCTGCCGTTGTTCGCGGCGGACGAGGTGGTGGCGCTCGGCGTCGCGCGCGTTCTGCTGACCTGGCCACTCGTCGCCGGGTGCGTCGCGTCGTCGTGGCCGCTGCTCCGAACGGCGCTGCCCGCGGGCCACCCCGGCCTGCGGCATCCGGTGGTATCGCGGCGGCGTTCACCAGGGGCAGGGTGAGAGGGCTCACCAATGGTGATCGTCCGGAGCGATCCGGGAAGGATCGGCGTTGAGGCCGAAAGAGCCACAACCCGCAACGGAGCCACCACCCGCAAACTGATCGCGTACAGGAGCCATGCCGCCGCACCCCGCCGCCCGCCCGTCCGATCCCGCTGCCCGGCCGACCCCGAACCGGCTGAACCCGAACGGTTCCGCCGCAGGTGGCCTGCCGGCCCGACCAGCGATCCCTCCGGGGCGGGCCCAGGCGCGCGGCCCGGAGGCCGTGTCGGATGCGGTGACGACGATGTCGTCCCCGGCGAAGGACCTGACGGTCAACAAGATCCTCGCGGGCGCGGGCGCGGCGGCCACGAGCGCCATACTGGGCTCGTTGTTCGGCGCCGCGGGCACCGTCGCAGGCGCGGCGCTCGGCTCGGTGGCCAGCACCGTCGCCGCCACGATCTACCAGCGCTACCTCGACCGGACGCGCGACACCCTCGTGGCCCGGATCAGGCCGGTGGGCAGGCGTGGCGCCGCCGCGACCGGCACGACGCCCAGCGAGCTCACGCTGCCGATGCAGCGGAGCCCCGAGGGCCAGACCGTCCGGATGCGCGTCGAACCCGTCGTGCCGCCGTCTGCGGCCCCGTCGCGGCATCGGTGGCTGATGTGGGCGGGCGCCACGGTCCTCGTCTTCGTGATCGGGTTGCTCGCCGTCACGGGGATCGAGTGGGCCAAGGGATCCACCCTGACCTCGAACCAGTCCGGCACATCCGTCGGGCGGGTGTTCGGCGCCGACCACGGCACGTCCACCGAGTCCACCACCGCGCCCACCACCGAGCCGACCACCGCGCCCACCACCGCCCCCAACGGCTCGACATTCGACTCCACCGCCGCCCCGACCGCTACGCCGGACCCCACGGCCGGCCCGTCGAGCACCGCCTCCCCGGGGCAGGACGGCAGCTCGTCGGGGTCCCAGGCCACCAACACGCCGAGCACGGGCTCGAACCGCTCGCCCTCGGGCGCCACCACGAACTCCCCCGCCCTCGGGGGCCTGTTCGGAAGCGGAGCGGGCGCGCGGGGCTAGCCACCCGCGAGCCGACGCACCGCCACCGAGCGAGTCGAGACGGATCGGTTCGCGAGCCGACACGGAGCGTCGGCGTGGACTCTCAGGCGGGCAGACGGGACCTCAGCGCAGCCGCGGCGCCCCGCGGGTCCTCGGCCTCGGTGATCGCGCGGACCACCACGATGCGCTCCGCACCCGCCGCGAGCACGTCGTCGAGGCGGCGCTCGTCGATACCGCCGATGGCGAACCACGGCCGGGACGGCGAGCGCCCGGCGACCGTGCGGACCAGGTCCAGGCCGGGGGCGGGGCGGCCCGGCTTGGTGGGCGTCGGCCAGCACGGGCCCACGCAGAAGTAGTCGACGCCGGGCTCGCCGGCGGCCACGAGCGTCTCGTCGGCGCTGTGCGAGGAGCGGCCGACCACCACCTCGTCGCCCACGACCTTCCGGGCCCACGCGACGGGCAGGTCGTCCTGACCCAGATGGAGCACGTCGGCGGCCGCGGCGAGCGCGACGTCCGCCCGGTCGTTGACGGCCAGCAGCGCCCCGTGCCGCGCACAGGCCTCGGCGAGAACCTCCAGGGCGGCCAGCTCGTCGCGCGCCTCCAGCGGCCCGTCAGGGCCCTTGTCGCGCAGCTGGACGATGTCGACGCCGCCGGCGAGGGCCGCGTCGGCGAAGTCCGCGAGGTCGCCGCGGTCGCGCCGCGCGCCGGTGCAGAGGTAGAGGCGGGCGGCGTCCAGCCGTGCCCGCAGGGCCGTTCCGTCGAGTCCTGGCACGGGCCGGACATTACGTGCAGGGCGTAGGGTGGACCGCAGGTGACGCACGGGAGCCCGCAGGGCTGAGAGGGGATCCGACAGGGATCCCGACCGTCGAACCTGATCCGGGTCATGCCGGCGCAGGGAGCGAGATGACGATGAACCTTGTTGTGGTCGGGGCGGGTGTGATCGGCCTGTCCTGCGCCTGGCGCGCGGCGGCCGCCGGTCACGCGGTGACCGTGCTGGACCCCGCACCGGCGAGTGGCGCCTCCTGGGTGGCCGGGGGCATGCTCGCGCCCGTCACGGAGGCGTGGCCGGGGGAGGAGCACCTGCTCGACCTCGGCGTGGAGTCCGTCCGTCGTTGGCCGGGCTTCGCCGCCGACCTGACCGCAGCCGCGGGCCTTCCGGCCGGGCTGCGCACCGAGGGCACCGTGGTGGCCGCTACGGGGGCCGGGGACCGCGCCGAGCTCGACGCCCTCGCGGCCTACCTCACCCGCCTCGGACGGGCCGTCGACCGGCTCTCCGGACGCGAGCTGCGCCGCCTGGAGCCCGCGCTCGGGCCGGACGTCCGCGGCGGGCTCTCGGTGCCCGGCGACCTGGCCGTCGACAATCGCGTGCTGCTCGCCGCCCTCCGCGCGGCCGGTGAGCGGGTGGGTGTGCGGTTCGTCGAGCGCGCGGCGGAGACCGTCCTCGACGACGGCACGCGCGTCACGGGCGTCCGGCTCGACGGTGACGTCGTGGAGACCGACGCGGTGCTCGTCAGCGCCGGGGCCCACTCGGCGTCACTGCATCCCGCGCTGGACGGCCTGGTGCGCCCGGTCAAGGGCGAGATCCTGCGTCTCGCGCACCGGACCGGCGCGTTCCCGCCCCCGAGCCGCACCGTGCGCGCGCTGGTGGACGGCCGCCCCGTCTACGCGGTGCCCCGCGACGCGGGCGGCCTGGTCGTGGGGGCCACGCAGGCCGAGACCGGCTTCGACACCGACGTCACGGTCGGCGGGGTGCGCGACCTGCTCCGCGACGCCGAGCGCGTGCTCCCCGGCATCGCGGAGTACGCGCTGGTGGAGAGCGCCGCGGGGCTGCGGCCGGGCAGCCTGGACAACCTGCCGCTGATCGGCGGTCTCGGCCCCGAGGGCCTGCTCGCCGCGACCGGTCACGGCCGCAACGGCATGCTGCTCGCCCCCGTCACCGCCGACGCGGTGGTGGCCCTGTTGCGCGGCGACGCGGTGCCGGGGCAGGCCAAGGCCGCGGACCCGGGCCGCTTCGCCACGGCGCGGACGTCGAGGAGGTAGCACGTGCACGTGTGGATCAACGGGAACCGCCACGAGCTGGACGAGGGTGCGGGCGTGCCCGAAGCACTCGTCGCGCTCGGCGCCCCGGCCAGCGGAGTGGCGGTGGCCGTGGACGGCGAGGTGGTGCCGCGCGCGGCCTGGGCGGCCACTGCGCTGGTCGACGGCGCGCGCGTCGAGGTGCTCACCGCGGTACAGGGAGGATGACGGTGGACGACGACCTGATCATCGGGGGTCGCAAGATCGACTCGCGGCTCATCATGGGCACTGGCGGGGCCGCGAACCTGGAGATCCTCGAACGCGCTCTGGTGGCGTCCGGCACCGCGCTGACCACGGTGGCGATGCGCCGCATCGACGCCGCCACCGGCACGGGCGTGCTCGATCTGCTGCGGCGGCTGGGGATCGAGATCCTGCCCAACACGGCGGGCTGCCGGACGGCCGCCGAGGCCGTGCTCACCGCGCGGCTGGCCCGGGAGGCGCTGGAGACCGACCTCGTCAAGCTCGAGGTGGTGGCCGACGAGCGCACCCTGCTGCCCGACCCGATCGAGCTCCTCGACGCCGCCGAGCAGCTCGTCGACGACGGGTTCACCGTGCTGCCCTACACCAACGACGATCCGGTGCTGGCCCGCAAGCTCGAGCAGGTGGGCTGCGCCGCCGTCATGCCGCTGGGCTCGCCGATCGGCACCGGGCTCGGCATCCGCAACCCGCACAACATCGAGATGATCGTCGACCGCGCGCGGGTGCCCGTCGTCCTCGACGCCGGCATCGGCACGGCGTCGGAGGCGGCACAGGCCATGGAGCTGGGCTGTGACGCCGTGCTGCTCGCCACAGCCGTCACGCGCGCGGGCGACCCGGAGCGGATGGCGCAGGCGATGCGCTGGGCCGTGGACGCGGGCCGCGCCGCCCACGGTGCCGGTCGCATCCCCCGCCGCTACTGGGCGCAGGCGAGCAGCCCGGACCCGGACGCCTGACCCGCATGTCGCGCGGGCGGGGTCAGGCGTCGGGGATCACCGGGGTGACGGACGCGCGGTGGCGCTTCGCCAGCTGCCGGTAGATCTCCGGGTTGCCCTCCACCCACCACCGGGCCGACTCCGTCAGCGGGCCCTTCACCCGCGCCACCGACCCGAGCACCAGCTGGCCGTCGGGTATCACTGTGTTGGGGGCGACGGTGGCGCCGGCGCCCACCAGGCAGCGGGCGCCGATGCGCGCGCCGTCCTGGATCGTGGAGCCGTTGCCGATGAGGGCCTCCTCGCCGATGACGCAGCCGTGCACGACGCAGAGGTGGCCGATGGTGGCGCCGCGGCCCACCTCGGTGACGGGGTCGTCACCACCGTGCAGCACGCAGCCGTCCTGCACGTTGGCCCCCTCCCGCACGATGATCGGGCCGAAGTCGGCGCGGAGCACGGCGTTGTACCAGATCGACGCGTGCGCCTCGACGCGCACGTCGCCGACGAGGGTGGCGGTCGGGGCGACGAACGCGTCGGGATGCACGGTCGGGGCCAGGCCCTCGAAGGCGAACAGCGGCATGACCGACACGGTGCCATCCGCGGGGCGCGTCCACCCGGGTGGGTCCGGCGCGCCGTCCGGGTGACGAGGGCCCGCGCGGGCAACCTGACCCCCGTGGGTGCGTCCAGATTCTCACGAGGGTCCGGTTCCGATCCTTCGGTGGAGGTGATCGCGGTGCGACGAATCGCGATGGTGGTCCTGCTCGCGGTGCTGCTGGCCGGCTGCGCCGACGCCGCGGTCGCGCCGGGGGGAGCGACGACCCCGACGACCCCGGGGAGTCCGACGACGACGGACGCGCCCGGCCGGGTGGTGGCGCTGCCCGCCTACTACGTGGCCTCCACGCCTGCCGGGTTCCGGCTGCAGCGCGAGTTCCACCGGGTCACCACGACCGATGCGGCGAGCGATGCCGTCCGCGAGATGTTCGGCGCCGCGCTGGATCCCGACTACCGGTCCTACTGGCCCGCGGGCACCGCGCTGCGCTCGCCGGTGGTGGCCGGCGACCTGATCACCGTCGATCTGACCGCGCAGGCCACCGGACCCGCCACCGATCCGGCTGCGGCGCGGATGAGCCTGCAGCAGCTCGTCTACACGGTGCAGGGCGTGCTGCGATCGACCCTGTCTGTGCGGGTGCTCGTGGACGGTGCTCCGGCCGCGACGGTGCTGGGCGGGATCGACGTGTCCGCACCCGTCCTCCGCGGCGACGCCTACGCCGTGCGCTCCCTCGTCCAGATCGACAGCCCGATGAACGGGGCCTCCGTGGAACGGGACGTCGTCGTGTCGGGGGAGGCGGCGGTGTTCGAGGCGAACCTGCCGTGGGAGGTGCGCCGCGAGGGGGTCGTCGTGAGGTCGGGGGCCGCGTCGACCGCTGAGGGCCAGCGGTTCTCGCCGTACTCGTTCACCGTCACCCTCGAGCCCGGCACCTACGAGCTGCGCGTCACCGAGGACGACCCGTCCGACGGCGCTGGCCGTCCGCCGATGACCGACACCAAGACGATCACGGTGGTGTGATCAGTCCGCCCTGACGCGCGGCGAGCGCAGGCCCAGCGACCGCAGCTCGAGCTCGGCCAGCCGGTGGACGACGTCGCGGTCGTCGCGCCGCCAGGCCGCGGCCGGGTCGTCGGAGAGGGCCAGCAGCCTGCGCACCGGCATGTGGGCCAGGGCGCGCAGCGCCAGCAGGTCGGAGTCGACCCGCCTGGCGACGACGGCCGACCGTGCGGCCCGCGCGTAGCGCACGCGCACCGTCAGCCAGATCAGCACGACCGGCAGCGCGGCGAGCACGACGATCCCGACGGCGGTGCCCAGCGCGGCATCGGTGACGGTCTGCACCTGCTCGCGTCCCGCGGCGGCCAGCGACGCACCGGCACCAGCGCCCGTCCCGAGGGAGCGGGCGAGGTCGTCGCCGACGACGGGCACCCTGCCGGCGGTGTCCGCCGCTCCCGCGAACGTGCTGCGGATGGCCTCGCCCGCGGTCACCAGCGTCAGAGCCGGGCTCCGGAGCTGCTGGACCAGGTCGTACGCCGCCCTCGCCACCGTCACGACGAGCACCACCCACGCCACGACGAGGACGTCGGCGAGCACCTGGCGAAGGAGACGGAGCGGGCGTTCCGCGTAGAACCGCATGCGGCGGAGTTCTACAGCAGTCCCTGCTTGGTCGCCGCGTAGACCGCCTCGGCACGCCGCGACACCATGAGCTTGCGCATGAGGTTGCCGACGTGGAACTTGACGGTGGTCTCGGAGATGAACAGCTCGGCGCCGATCGCGCGGTTGGAAAGGCCGCGGGCCAGCAGCCTCAGGACGTCGAGCTCGCGCTCGGTGAGCCGCTCCCGCTCCGGCATGCCGCCCGACAACGAGCGCACCATCGCCGACGCGCTGCGGGCGTCGAACGCGCTCTCCCCACGGGAGACGGCACGGATGGCGCGCACCAGCTCGGTGGTGTCCACGTCCTTGACGACGTAGCCGCGCGCGCCGGCCTGCACCGACTCGACCACGAGCCGGTCCTCGGAGAACGTGGTGAGCACCAGCACCCCCAGCCCGGGGTGCGCGGCGCACAGCCTGCGGCAGACGTCGAGACCGTCGGTCTGCGGGCCGGCCGTCAGCTTGAGGTCCAGCAGCACGACGTGCGGCCGCGTCGCCGCGACGGCGGCCACCGCGTCGGCAGGCGTGCCCGCCTCGCCGACGACGCGCAGGTCGTCCTCGCGCTCCAGCACGGCGCGCAGTCCCTGCCGCATGATCGAGTGGTCGTCGACGAGCACGATGCGGGTGGGCATCGGGCGGCTGCGGGGAGCCAGCGGGGCAGCGGTCACGAGGGGGCTCCGTTCGCGCAGGGGACCGGGATGTCCACCTGGACCTGCAAGCCGCCCAGCCGGGCCCGGCGGAACGTCAGCGAGCCACCGAGCTCACGGGCCCTGGCCTGCATGTTCACCAGCCCACGGTGCTCGCCAGACGGCGTGGCGACGGTGGCCGCACGCAGGCTGCGCCGTACCTCCTCGGGCTTGCCGCCCCCGTCGTCGGAGATGGTGAGCCGGACCGAATGGCACAGGTACGCCAGCCGGACGACTGCCTTGCTCGCCTCGGCGTGCACCGCGGTGTTGAACAGCGCCTCGCCCGCGATGCGGAACAGCGACTGCTCGCAGTCGGCGGGCAGCGCCACCGGCGTGCCGCCGATCCGCACCTCCACGCGCAGCTCGTCGGGCATGTGCACGCCGGAGAGCTGGCGCAGCATCGAGGGCAGGTCCTTGTCGACGCCGTGGCCGTGGTGCTCGGCGTCGCTCAGCGCGTAGATCGCCGACCGCAGCTGCTCGACGGCGCGGCGCGTGAGGTCCTTGGCGGTGTCGAGCTGCGCACGCAGGCGGTCGTCGGCGATCTCGGTGCGCACCAGCTCGATGTGCATGCCGGCCGACAGCGCGTACTGGGTGACGCTGTCGTGCAGCTCCCGCGCGATGCGGTGGCGCTCGATGTCGAGCACCTCCCACTGCCGGGCCGCGCCCAGCTCGGCCTGCGTGGCGATCAGCTGCTCGTTGCGGGCCTTGAGGTCGTCGGCCTGCAGAGCGGTGCGCGCGTGCAGCCGGGCCGAGTGGTCGAGCAGGGCGCAGTTCTGCAGCGCGGCGGCCGTCTGACCGGCCAGGATGCGCAGCACCGAGTGGTCGGTGTCGTCGATCTCGCGTTCCTCCGGCGTCCACGCGACGAACCCGCCGACGGTGCGGCCGTCCAGCTTCACCGCGACGTGCAGGTGGCGGCGGGCCTGCAGCGGGTCGTGGTGGTCGTCGGCCTCGCCCGCCTTGACGTGCTCGAGGTGCTGCCACACCCGCTCCGGGACGGCGCGCGCGTCGGACCACTCGGCGCCGTCCGGCCCGCGGACGAGGTGCCGCGGCTGGGCCTCGGGCAGCTCGCCGTCGACGAGGGCGAACACGACCCACTCCGCGCTCAGGTGGTCGGCCGTGGCCTCCACCACCGCGCGGACCAATGCCTCGGAGCCCTCCATCGTGCGGACGAGCGCCGCCGAGATCCGCTCCAGCGCCAGGATCACGCGGTGCAGCCGCTCCGCGGACGTGCGGTACTCGGGGTAGTAGTGCGGCTTGCCCGAGCGGAGCCCGGTGAGCGCTGCGAGGTCGGGGCGCGGACGGCTCGCGGCGGTGCGGCCCGACCGGCGGGGCCACTGCGAGGCGGCCGTCATGCAGTCCTCGCCGTCACAGGGCCGCCTTGAACAGCGTCTCGACGTCGCCCACGGAGGTGGGCCGCGGGTTCGTGGTGAGGCACGCGTCGCTCAACGTGAGCTCCGAGAGGCGCGGGATGTCCTCGCCCGTGACGCCCAGCGCCCCGAGCCCGCGCGGCACGCCGACCTCATCGCCCAGCGTGCGGACCTCCTCGGCCACCCGCTCGACGGCCTCCGGCGCGGGCATCCCCGGCTCGTACACGCCCAGGGCCTGCGCGATCGGCACGAACCGCTCGGGCAGCTCGGCCCCGTTGAAGCGGATGACGTGCGGCAGCAGCACCCCGTTGACGACGCCGTGGGGGAGGTCGAGCATGCCGCCGACCTGGTGGCTCATGGCGTGCGTGGCGCCCAGGATCGCGTTGGTGAACGCCAGGCCGGCCTCCAGCGCGGCCTGCGCCATGAACGAGCGCGCCTCGGTGTCGCGCGGTTCGTGGATGGTGTGGGCGAGGTTGCCGTTGACCAGCGAGATCGCCTGCAGCGCGTGGTGGTCGGTGAGCGGGCCGTGGGCCAGCGACACGAACGCCTCGATGCCGTGCGTGAGCGCATCGAGACCGGTGGCGGCATTCAGCTCGTCGGGCATCGTGACGAGGAGCCGGGGGTCGATCACCGACACGTCCGGCACCAGCGCGCGCCCCATGATCGTGATCTTGGTGTGTCGCTCGGTGTCGGTGACGACGCAGAACTGGGAGACGTCGGCGCCCGTGCCGGACGTGGACGGCATCATGATCAGCGGCGGGATCGGGTGCGCGATGCGGTCGATGCCCTCGTAGTCGAGGATGCGCCCGCCGTTCGCGGCGAGCAGGGCGATGCCCTTGGCCGCGTCGATCACCGAGCCGCCGCCGATGCCGAGCACCACGTCGCAGCCGGCCTCGACGTAGCGCTCGTGGCCCGCCTCGATCTCGTGGTCCTTCGGGTTGGGCGTGACGTCGGTCCAGACCACCGGGCGCAGGCCGGCGGCCCGCAGCTGGGTGAGGAGCTCCGCGGGCCAGCCCGCCTCGGTCAGCCCGGGGTCGGTGACGACGAGCGGCCGCCGCGCGCCCAGCCGGACCGCGGCGTGCGCGGCCTCGGCGAGTGAGTTGGGGCCGAAGACGATCTCCGGGGCGTGGAACTTGGACAGCCGGAGCGGTCCGGAGTCGCCGTCGGTCACGCGTCGATCGTCCGGACTACGCCGTGCCAGCAGGACCGAGTCACCGGCCTTGCGGGCTTCATCGGCGAGGACCACATTGCCCTCCCGCACCACATCGTCCGTCGCCGTACGCCGAACGTCCCGACCCGCGGCGTCGCCCAGGCTACAAGAACCGGGGGTGAGCGGGCAGGTGCGAACGGTGCGTATCCGGTGACGGGGACGCGCGGCAACCGCCACCGGGCAGGCCCTCGCATGCTGGGTACGGCAGGTCACGGACATGCACGTCAGCCGCGGATCGGCCGTGGCGGACCGTACCGGCGGCCGGGCGCGGACCCTGTCCCATCGGGCAGGCCCCGCGCCCGATCGTGTCGGGATGAGGCGTCAGCCGGCGTGGATCGGGCCCTCGCGGTTCGCGAGGCGGGTGCCGGCGCCGCCCCAGTGCTGGGCGATCATCTCGGCCGCGATCGACACCGCGGTCTCCTCGGGCGTGCGGGCGCCGAGGTCCAGGCCGATCGGGCTCGACATCCGGGCGATCTCGGCGTCGGTCACGCCGATCTCCCTGAGCCGCTCGATGCGGTCCTCGTGGGTGCGCCGCGAGCCCATCGCGCCGATGTAGCCCACCTCGGGCAGCCGCAGCGCGACCTCCAGCAGCGGGACGTCGAACTTCGGGTCGTGGGTGAGCACGCAGAGCGCGGTGCGCTTGTCGACGCGGCCCGCGTCGGACTCGGCCTTCAGGTAGCGGTGCGGCCACTCGACGACGACCTCGTTCGCGCCCGGGAAGCGGGTGGCGGTGGCGAACACGGGACGCGCGTCGCAGACCGTGACGCGGAAGCCGAGGAACGTGCCCATGCGCGCGACGGCGGCAGCGAAGTCGATCGCCCCGAACACGATCATGCGAGGCGGCGGCGCGAACGACTCGACGAACACGTCGAGGCCCTCGCCACGGCGCTGTCCGTCGATGCCGTAGTGCAGGATCGCGTTGCGGCCGGCGTCGAGCAGGCCCCGGGCGTCGTCGCGTACGGCGTCGTCGAGGCGGGACGAGCCGGTGGCGCCCTCCACCCGGTCGGCCCACACGATGAGCCGCTTGCCGAGCTTGTCGGACGGCCCGGTGACGACGGTGGCCACCGCCACCGGCGTCTCGTCGCGGATGGCCTGGGCCACCGAGCCGAGCTGGTCGTAGGTCTCCGGGCCGACCTTCTCGACGAAGATGTCGATGATGCCGCCGCAGGTCAGGCCCACGGTGAAAGCGTCCTCGTCGGAGACCCCGTAGCGCTGGAACACCGGGCGCCCGTCGCCGAGCACCTGCTGGCCCAGCTCGTAGACGGCGCCCTCGACGCACCCGCCGGACACGCTGCCGACGGCCTCGCCGTCCGGTCCGACCAGCATCGACGCGCCGGGCTGCCGGGGCGCGGAGCTGTAGGTGCCGACGACCGTGGCCAGCGCCGCGGTCTCGCCGTTCTTCCACCAGCCCTCGAGCCGGTCCATCACGTCACGCATCGCGGATCACCTCAAGGAGCTCTTCGAGAGTGGCCAGACTGTGCCCGGCCAGCAGTTCGTCCAAGTATGGAAGGGCGGCCACTATTCCACCCTGCACCGGCGCGTAGCCGTCCTTGCCCGCGTGCGGGTTGATCCAGACCACCTTGTGGGCGAGCCGGGCGAGCCGCTGCATCTGGACGCCAAGCAGGTCCGTCTCGCCGCGCTCCCAGCCGTCGGAGAACACGACGACGACGGCGCGACGGGCGGCGCCGCGCTGCCCCCAGCGGTCGACGAACGCGCGCATCACCTCGCCGAGGCGGGTGCCGCCGGACCAGTCGGGGATGGCCCGGCCTGCGGCGGCCAGCGCGCGGTCGGCGTCGCGCATCCGCAGCTCGCGGGTGACACGGGTGAGCCGGGTGCCGAGCGTGAACGCCTCCACGGCCTGCGGCGAGCGGCGCACGACGACGTGCGCGAAGCGCAGCAGCGCGTCGGCGTAGGGCTCCATCGAGCCGGAAACGTCGACGAGCAGCACGATCTTGCGGGGCCGCCGCGAGTGGTCGCGGCGGTAGAGCTGCCGGACCTCGCCCTCGTTGCGCAGCGCGGCGCGCAGCGTGCGGGCGGGATCGGCCTCGCCGTGCCGCGACGGGCTGCGGCGCCGGGTCGGCCGGGTCGGCGGCTCGGGGCGCAGCAGGGCCAGCAGCCTGCGCAGGTGCTCGCGCTCGGACGGGGTGAGCTCGGCGAGGTCGCGGTTGCGCAGCACCTCCGACCCGCTGGCCCTGGCGTGCACCTGCGGCGTCTCGCGGTCGTCGTCGCCCTCCTCGGAGGAGTCCTCCGTGGAAGGTGTGAGCGCGGCGAGCTTCGGCGGCGGCGGCTTGCGCTCGTCGGAGACACGGGTGCGCCCGCCCTCCTGCGGGGTGAACCAGGCATCGAAGGCCTGGTCGTAGCGCGGGAGGTCGTCGGGGTCGGAGCAGAGCGTGAGCCGCCCGGCCCAGTACGTCTGCATCCGGCTGGTGACGTCCAGCTCGTCGAGCGCGCCCAGGAAGGTGGCGACCCGGTCGGTGGTGATGGACAGCCCCGCGCTGCGGAGCACGACCGTGAAACCGACGAGCCCCTCGACGGGGTCGGCGACGGGGTCGGCGACGGGTGCCTCTGTGCTCGTCACGGTGCGCTCAGGACGCGAGCAGGGTGTCGAGCTGCTTGCGGACGCGGTCGGCGTCCTCGCGGTACTTGAGGACGGCGCCGAGCGTGGCGGCCGCGCTGTCGACGTCGAGGTGCCGTGCGCCGACGAGCTGCAGCGCCCGTGCCCAGTCGATGGTCTCCGCGACGCCCGGGGGCTTGAGCAGGTCGGCCTGCCGCAGCGCGCGGACGGCGCCGGCCACCTGGGCGGCGAGCCGCTCGGGCAGGCCCGGCAGCCGCGAGTGCAGGATCTCGATCTCGCGCTGCAGGTCGGGGTGGTCGAGCCACAGGTAGAGGCAGCGGCGCTTGAGGGCGTCGTGCACCTCGCGTGTGCGGTTGGACGTGAGCACGACGATCGGGGGCGTGGTGGCCCGGATCTCGCCGACCTCGGGGATCGTCACCGCGTGCTCGGTGAGGACCTCCAGGAGGAAGGCCTCGAACTCGTCGTCGGCGCGGTCGATCTCGTCGATGAGCAGCACGCTCGGTGTGGTCTGCAGCGCGCGCAGGATGGGGCGCGCCAGCAGGAACTTGGGGTCGTAGAGAGAGGCCTCGACGGCGTCGACGTCCATCCTCTCCGCACCCGCGGCGGCCTCGAGCGCGCGCAGGTGCAGCAGCTGGCGGGGGAAGTCCCAGTCGTAGAGAGCCTGCGACGCGTCGATGCCCTCGTGGCACTGCAGGCGGATCAGCTCGGAGCCGGTCACCTCCGCCAGTGCCTGGGCGAGAGCGGTCTTGCCGGTGCCGGGTTCACCCTCGCAGAACAGTGGTCGGTTCATGCGCATGGCGAGGAACGTCGCCGTGGCGAGGCCGTCGTCGGCGAGGTAGCCGGTGGTGCGCAGTGCGGCGGCCAGCGCAGACGGCGAGTCCGACGGGGCCGGTGGGCGATCGTTCACAGAACCAGCATGACTGACG
>NZ_JAOPWR010000031.1 GCF_025965585.1 Pseudonocardia sp. | reverse complement strand
AGTTCAAGCGACAGCTTCGGATGTTCGCCGGCACCGACTTCGGCGTGCACTCACCGCGCTGGCTGTCCCGCTTCGGCGACGCCACCCGGCTGGCCGAGCGCTACCGGACCGGCCGGGTGCTGCTGGCCGGCGACGCGGCGCACATCCACCCACCGGTGGGCGGACAGGGCCTCAACCTCGGCATCCAGGGACGCGTTCAACCTCGGCTGGAAACTGGCTGCCGAGGTCAACGGCTGGGCACCGGAGGGGCTGCTGGACAGCTACCACACCGAACGGCACCCGGTGGCCGCCGACGTGCTGGACAACACCCGCGCGCAGAGCGAACTGCTGTCCACCGAGCCGGGCCCCCAGGCGGTGCGCCGGCTGCTGTCGGAACTGATGGGCTTCGCGGAGGTGACCCGGTACCTGATCGAGAAGATCACTGCGCTGGGGTCCGCTACGACTTCGGCGAGGGGCATGAGCTGCTCGGCCGGCGGATGCGCGACGTGGGGCTGAAGCGGGGGCGCCTCTACGAGCTGATGCGCGGCGGTCGCGGGCTGCTGCTGGACCAGACCGACCGGCTCTCGGTGGCGGGCTGGGCAGATCGGGTCGACCACGTCGTCGACGTCAGCGATGAGCTGGACGTGCCCGCGGTGCTGCTGCGGCCGGACGGCCACGTGGCGTGGGTCGGTGAAGATCAGCAGGATCTGCTCGGCGGCTGCCCAGGTGGTTCGGCGCCGGCGTGGGCTGAGCGCGAGCGGTCAGGCCGCTGCGGTCGTGTGCGGTCGTGGAGCAGGGCCTGGAGTGCGTGGTGGCGGGCCCGGCGCCCCCTCACGGCTGGCATGATCGGCGGACGTGACCCGCCTGCTGCTCTGGGACGTCGACCGCACGCTGCTCGTCGGGGGCGGTGTCGGCGTCGAGGCCTACGCGGCGGCGTTCACCGCCGTCACCGGACTGCCCTGGGCGGGGAGCCTGATCGCCGCGGGCCGCACCGACCTCTCGATCACCCCGGAGCTCTTCGCCCAGCACGGCATCACCGAAGCCGACCCGTACCTGGAGGCGTTCTTCGCCCGCTACGCCGACGAGTTCGCCGAGCGCCGCACCGCGATGGCCGCTCACGGGCGCGTGCTGCCGGGCGTCCCGGAGGTCCTGGCCGCGCTGCACGACCATCCCGGGGTGGTGCAGACGCTGGTCACGGGCAACATCGCCGCGGTCGGCGTCGGCAAGGTGGCCGCGTTCGGGCTCGACCGCTGGCTCGACACCGCCGTCGGTGCCTACGGCGACGACCACGCCGTGCGGTCGGAGCTGGTGGGCCGGGCCCGCGAGCGCGCCGAGGCCGCACACGGCCCCTTCGCCGACGACGAGGTGCTGGTCATCGGCGACACCGTGCTCGACGTCGGGGCCGCGCTCGCCGCCGGCGTCGTCGCGGTCGGGGTGGCCACCGGCCCCGCGACCGCGCAGGAGCTCGCGGCCGCGGGCGCCCACCACGTGCTGGACGACCTCAGCGACGTCGACGCTGCGGTGGCCCTGCTGGCCGGCGTCAGTTCCGCAGCCCGACCGCGCTGATCCCGGTGAGGGTGGGCACGAACAGCGCCGATCCGCTCACCGCCGGCGTCGCGAAGCGCGAGGTGGCGCCGACCGCGACGGAGGCGCGCACGGCACCGGTGGCGGCGTCGAGGCCGTCGAGCACGCCGCCCGACGCCGGCGTCCACACGGTGGAGCCGACCACGACCGGCGAGCCGTTCACCGTCGACGGCGCCTGCCAGCCGCGCGTCATCCGGTCGTCGCCACCGACGAGCACCTGCAGCAGCCCCTCGGAGCAGGGCAGGTAGGCGACCGCCCCACCGGGCGCGGTGGTCGTGGCGCCGCCGCCGTAGGAGCGGCACGAGGCCAGGTCGGCGCGTTGGCCGCCCACGCCGCCGAGCGCGTCGACGTCGACGAGGTAGACCTCCCCACCCTTGCCCGCGGCGATGACGCGGTGCGCACCGGGAAGCAGCAGCGGGCCGGTGGAGCCGAGGTCGGCGTCCACCGAGTTCTCCTCCGCCCATCCCGTGGGGGCGAACCCGTCGCGGAGGACCAGCTGCGGGGACAGCCGCAGGATCGAGTCGCTGTGGTCCCACGCGCCGCCGACCGCCTCGCCGTTGCCGGTGATGACCAGCACGTCGCCACCGGGCAGCGCCGCCGGCCCGGAGGCGGCCCAGATGCCGCCCTCGCGCGTGGTGGGCACGGCGAAGTCGGTCTCGGGTCCGCCGGCCGTCGGCACCCCGACGACCCGGCCGAGGTACTGCCCGCAGTCGCCGTAGTTGCCGCCGTAGGGGACGTAGACCGTGCCGTTCGCGAACAGCAGGGCGCCGCGCTGGAGCTCTGCGGCGGGCTGGCTGCCGGGCGCGTCGACCGGGCGCTTCGTGACGACGCGGCCGGTGCGCACGTCGACGGCGTAGAGCACGTGCTGCACCCCGGCCTGGGTGGCCACCGCGAACACCTGGCCCGTCGCCGGGTCGTAGGCGGGGGTGCCCGTGATGCCGATGGGGTCGATGTCGCCGCACGGGAGATCGCCGCCGGGCACGGGATCCGCGAGGTGGGTGCGCCACCGGACCGCCCCGGTGGAGCCGTCGAGGGCGTAGAGCGAGCCGCCCTCGGTGGCGGCCACGACCACGCCCCCGACGACGAGCGGGCTGGCGTACACGGCACCGTCGAGCGTCGCCCGCCACGCCACCGCGGGCGCCTGCGGGTCGGGCCCGGACGGCACGGCGCCGGAACGGGCGACGTCGCCGTGGTAGGTGGTCCAGTCGGCGCCGAGCTGCAGCGGAGCCGCGCCGGCCTCGGTGGCGACGGTGCCGGCTCCCGCCGGGGCGGCCCGCGCCGTGGGCGGGCCGGACGCGCAGCCCGCCAGGATGAGGAGTCCGAGAAGTGCGGCACCTGCGCGGCCTGAAGCCGACCTGAGGAGGCTCACCCGGCCATGCTCGCACCGTCCGGCCCGGCGTGCCCTCCGCAGTGGAGCAGGTGTCGGGCCCGTGGGGCCGGTCGTCCTGCCGTAGCGCGGAGGGCGGGTGCCGTCAGCCCTTCTTGTCGCCCGCCAGGCCGGCGCGGCGCAGGGCGTCGGCCATCGCGCTGTTGCCCAGGCCCCCGCCGCCGCTGCTCTCGCGCTGCGGGCGGCCGCCGCCGCGCTTGTCGCCCTGGCCGCCGCGAGGTGCGCCCTTGCCGCCGCGCGGGCCGCCCTTCTGCTCGGGGCTCCGCTGATCGCCACGGGGCCCGCGCCGGTCGCCCCCCCGCTCCGGCTTGGGCTTGCCTGCGCCGATCTCGTCGTCCAGGCGGAGGGACAGCGAGATGCGCTTGCGCGCCTCGTCGACCTCCATGACCTTGACGCGCACGACGTCGCCGGACTTCACGACCTCGCGCGGGTCCGACACGAAGTCCTTCGACATGGCCGAGACGTGCACGAGCCCGTCCTGGTGCACGCCCACGTCGACGAACGCGCCGAACGCGGCCACGTTGGTGACCTGGCCCTCCAGGAGCATCCCCGGGCGCAGGTCGGAGATCTTGTGCACTCCCTCGGCGAAGGTGGCCGTGCGGAACGCCGGACGCGGGTCGCGGCCCGGCTTCTCGAGTTCGGTGAGGATGTCGCTGACGGTCGGCAGCCCGAATGACTCGTCCACGAAATCCTTGGGGCGCAACGACTTCAGCTTCGGCGCGTTGCCGATGAGCGCCGCGATGTCGACCTTGGCCGCGTCCAGGATGCGCCGCACCACCGGGTAGGCCTCGGGGTGCACGCCGGAGACGTCGAGCGGGTCGTCGCCGCCCTGGATGCGCAGGAAGCCCGCACACTGTTCGAACGCCTTCGGGCCCAGCCGCGGCACGTCCGCCAGCGCGGTGCGGGTGCGGAACGGGCCGTTGGTGTCGCGGTGCAGCACGATCTGCGTGGCGAGCCCCTCGGTGATGCCCGAGACCCGGCGCAGCAGCGGCACGGAGGCGGTGTTGACGTCGACACCGACGGCGTTCACGCAGTCCTCGACCACCGCGTCGAGCGAGCGGGACAGGGCCGACTCGGCGAGGTCGTGCTGGTACTGCCCCACTCCGATGGACTTCGGGTCGATCTTGACGAGCTCGGCGAGCGGGTCCTGCAGCCGCCGCGCGATGGAGACGGCGCCGCGGATGGACACGTCCATGTCGGGCAGCTCGGCCGACGCGTACGCCGACGCCGAGTACACGGACGCCCCGGCCTCGCTGACAACCACCGGCACGAGCTTGAGCGCCGGGTTCTTGGCTGCGAGCTCGCGGGCGAGCTGGTCGGTCTCGCGCGACGCCGTGCCGTTGCCGATCGCGATCAGCTCGACGTCGTGCGCGGCGGCCAGCTTCGTCAGCGTGGCGAGCGAGGCGTCCCAGGCCTTGCGGGGCTCGTGCGGGTAGATCGTGTCGGTGGCGACGACCTTGCCCGTGGCGTCCACGACCGCGACCTTGACGCCCGTGCGCAGGCCCGGGTCCAGGCCCATCGTGGCGCGGCTGCCCGCGGGGGCTGCGAGCAGGAGGTCGCGCAGGTTGGTGGCGAAGACGCCGATGGCGCCCTCCTCGGCCACCGTGCGCAGCCGGACGCGGATGTCGATGCCCAGGTGCAGCAGGATGCGCGTGCGCCACGCCCAGCGGACGACGTCACCGAGCCACTTGTCGGCCGGGCGCCCCTGGTCGGAGATGTCGAAGGCGACAGCGATCGTGCGCTCGTAGTCGGTCTGGATGCCGGGCTCGGCGGGTTCGCGGTCGGGCTCCAGCGCGACGTCGAGCACCTCTTCCTTCTCCCCGCGGAACGCCGCGAGGATCCGGTGGGAGGGGAGCTTCGTGAACGGCTCGGAGAAGTCGAAGTAGTCGGAGAACTTGGCGCCGTCGGTCTCCTTGCCCTCCCGGACCTTCGTCACCAGCCGCCCGCGGGTCCACATCCGCTCACGCAGCCCGCCGATCAGGTCGGCGTCCTCGGAGAAGCGCTCGACGAGGATCGACCGGGCGCCCTCCAGCGCCGCGGCGGCGTCGGCCACCTGCTCGTTGACGTAGCCCGCGGCCGTCGCCTGGGGGTCGAGGGACGGGTCGCCGAGCAGTGCGTCGGCCAGCGGCTCCAGGCCTGCCTCGCGCGCGGCCATGGCCTTGGTGCGGCGCTTGGGCTTGAACGGCAGGTAGATGTCCTCCAGCCGGGCCTTCGACTCCGCGGCGCGGATCCGCTCCTCCAGGGCCGGGTCGAGCTTGCCCTGCTTGCGGATCTCCTCCAGCACGGCCGTGCGCCGCTCCTCCAGCTCCCGCAGGTAGCCCAACCGCTCCTCGAGCGTGCGCAGCTGCGCGTCGTCGAGGGTGCCGGTGGCCTCCTTGCGGTACCGGGCGATGAACGGGACGGTCGAGCCGCCGTCGAGCAGGTCGACGGCCGCCGTCACCTGGTGGGGCCGGACGCCGAGCTC
>NZ_JAOPWR010000029.1 GCF_025965585.1 Pseudonocardia sp. | reverse complement strand
TCGGCGATGCCCGTCGAGTTGATGCGCGGCTTCGAGGAGGCCTTCGGCTGCAAGGTGCTCGAGGGCTACGGGCTGTCCGAGAGCTCTCCGGTGGCGTCGTTCAACCACCCCGACCGCGAGCGCAAGCCGGGCTCGATCGGGACCCCGATCGAGGGAGTGGCGATGAAGGTCGTCGACGACGACGGTCGCGAGGTTCCGCAGGGCGACGTCGGCGAGATCGTGATCCGCGGCCACAACGTGATGAAGGGCTACTGGAACCGGCCCGACGCCACCGCGGAGGCGATTCGCGACGGGTGGTTTCACACCGGCGACATGGCCAGGGTCGACGAAGACGGGTACTTCTTCATCGTCGATCGCAAGAAGGACATGATCATCCGGGGCGGCTACAACGTCTACCCGCGCGAGATCGAGGAGGCCCTCTACGAGCACCCCGCCGTCGCGGAGGCCGCGGTGATCGGCATCAAGCACGCTGACCTCGGCGAGGAGATCGGCGCGGCGGTGGCGTTCAAGAGCGGGCAGTCCGCCGATCCTGCGGAGCTGTCGGCGTTCGTGAAGGAGCGGGTGGCGGCGTACAAGTACCCGCGTCACGTGTGGGTGGTCGACCAGCTGCCCAAGGGCCCCACCGGCAAGATCCTGCGCCGCGAGGTGCAGGCGCCGGAGGGTACGGGCACCTGACCCCGCCCCCCACCCACCCGATCCGCTCGCCGTTTTGCGTCCTCGCACCCTCCATGGAGGGTGCGAGGACGCAAAATCGCGCGCAGATCCGGGGGCTCAGCTCAGCAGGGCCGTCGCCGTCAGCTCGGGGGCGCTGATCATCGCGTCGTGGCCGGTGGCGAGCTCGCGCCACTCCCAGCCCTCGCGCCGCACGATCGCGTGGGCGGAGTGCACCGCGGGGTAGGCCGGGTCGGTGCAGCAGATGTAGGTCACCGGCACGCCGTTGCCGAGCGGCGCCGTCAACCCGAACGGCTCGGTGTAGGTGCGCAGCGGGTGCGGGGTGAGGCGCCGCTCCAGCCAGGCCAGGTCGTCCGGCTCGGACACGCCGAAGTTCGCCGCGGGCGGCGGCGGGTAGGTCAGCCCACCGGCAGCCTGCGCCGTCCGCTCCCGGCCGGCCTCCGGCGGCAGGCCCGCGAATCCGGGCTCCCCCGGCTCCACGAGCACGCCGTCGAGCAGGACGAGCCGGGCCAGCCGCTCCGGCACCCGCTGAGCCACGCCCAGCGCCACCAGCGACCCGAAGCTGTGCCCGACGAGCACCACGTCGGTCAGCTCCTCCCACTCCAGCACGGCGACGACGTCCTGCACCACGGTGGCCGGCCCGACGTCCGGGCCCAGCAGGTGCGCGCGCTCGCCGAAGCCGGTGAGCGTGGGGGTGAACACGTCGTGGCCCGCGGCCCGCAGCAGCGGGGCCACCCGCGACCAGCACCAGCCGCCGTGGCAGGCACCGTGGACGAGGACGAAGGTCATGTGCGGGAGTCTCGCAGGCCGGTAGCGTCCCCGGCATGGGTTGGTTGTTCCTCGCCGGGGCGATCGGCACGGAGGTCGCGGGCACGGTCGCACTGCGCGCGCTCGCCACGGAGTTCCGGTGGGGGCCGGCGATCGTCGTCGGGGTCGGGTATCTCGCCTCGTTCGGGCTGCTCGCCCTGGCGCTGCGCAGCGTGAACGTCGGCCCGGCGTACGCCATCTGGTCGGGCGTCGGCACCGCGGGCGTGGCCGTGCTCGCGCTGCTGATCTACGGCGAGCGGATCAACGCGGTCGGTGTCGTGGGCCTGGTGCTGATCGTCGCCGGGGTCGGCGTCCTGTCCCTCAGCGGCGCCGTCCACGGGTGATCAGGCCTGGGCGGGGGCCGCCTCCGGCTCGACCGGGGCGGGTTCCGGGTGGCCCAGATGCGTCAGCCAGCCGCGGAGGACCTGGTGCAGGGCCTCCGCCCCGACGATCTCGCCGGGCGGGGGCAGCTCGGCGGGGTGCAGCAGGAAGCCGCGCGACTGCGGGCCGCCCAGCCCGCCGTGGCTGCCCACGTGCGGCTCGAACGGTGACGCGTCGTCCGTCGCGGGGTCGTAGCGGCTGTTGATCAGCACGTCGGGGCAGTACGGGAAGCCGTCGACGCGGCGGATCAGGTCGGGGGCGTGCGGGCCGTAGTCGGCCAGTGGGTCCTCACCGAGGACCTCACCCGTGGCGATCCGGTGCACGCCGTCGCGGCCGAGCACCACCGGGCCCCGCTCGGCGCTGCGCACCAGCAGGAAGCCCACACCGTCATGGTCGACGAGCGAGGGCAGCAGGTCGGGGAACTCGCGTTCGATCGTCTCCAGCTCCACGCGGCCCTCGTGTTCGGTGAACGACACCATCGCCACGTGCCCGGACACCACCACGACGACGCCCGGGGCCGCGCGCGTCACCGCACCGGGGGCGCCGTCGACGGTGCGCGGCAGCTCCTCGGCCCTGCCGGCCCGGGCCACGCGCGCGCGGAGCCTGCGGGCGATCGGACCACCGTGGCTGCCGGCCTCGGCCAGTGCCGCGCCCACCTGCCAGCCCTCCGCGCCACGGCGCGCCTCCGACCGGTCGCGGCGGCCCTCCCGGCGGGCTGCGGGCGTCGGCTCGCCCCCGCACAGGCGGCCGACCAGCGCCTCGACCGACTCGTCGAAGCGGTCGGCGAAGGCCCAGCCCTGGGTGAGCCCGTGGTCGGAGAACACCACCAGGTGGTAGTCGCGGGGCGCGAGCTGCACTGCCCGGCGCAGCCGTCCGATCTGCTGGTCGATGGACCGCACGACGGCCAGGGAGTCGAACCGCTCGACGCCGGAGTGGTGGCCCACCTCGTCGTAGCCGAGGAAGTCGGCATAGACCGCGCCACGCCCGGCCAGCATGTCCCCGATGACCGCCGAGACGACGACGTCGCGGGCGACCACCGTGGTGCCAGCCCGGGCGAACGGGTAGAACCCGCCGCGGCTGACTCGCGGGTGCACGGCGGCGCGCCACTGCCGCAGCGCCGCCGAGACCTCCCGCACGACGTCCACCAGCGCGCCGGCCAGCGTGCGGACGGCGTTGAACGGGTTGGCGAAGTAGGCGTAGTACCCGGCGCCCACGCCGTCACTGTTGCGGCGGCCGCGGCGGGCCCGACCGGCCAGCAGCGGCACCGCGCTCATCGTCATGCTGACGTGCTCGGCGTCGCCGGTGAAGAGGCTGCCGCGGGCTGCGCCGTCGACGGCGAGCAGGCCGCGGCCGTCGGAGTGGCGGCGCTCGATCTCCGCGGCGTCCTCAGGGTGCGCACACGCCATGACGTGGTCGCGGTCCTTCTCGTACCAGCGGAAACCGAGGATGTCGTGGTTGCTGCCGTGCAGGATGGCGCAGACGCTCGCGCCGGTCTGGGAGCTCCAGTCGCAGTGCCAGTCGGTGAGCTTGTGGCTGCCCTCGGCGAGCCAGGCCGCGAACGTGGGCATGTCCCCGTCGCGGACGGCGCGGCGCACGGTGTCGTACCCGAGGCCGTCGATCTGCAGGAACAGCACGCCGGGCGGCCGGTCGTCCGCGCCCTCGGGCCCGTCCCCGTGGTTTCGGCGGCGGGCGGTGCGCCGGAAGAAGATCTCGTCCTCGTCGATCGCGAGCAGGCTGCTCACCGCGGCGGCGACGGCCGACATCGCGACGACCAGCACCACCGCCGTGCGCAGGTCGGCGATCTGGACGCCCGGGACGGCGAACGAGATCGCGAGCAGCGCCGCGCCCAACAGCAGGAACGACCCGATGCCGAGGGTGAACAGCGCGAACGGCAGCGCCACCCGCAGGATCAGCGGCCAGAGCACGGCCGAGAGCAGGCCGAACGCCAGCGCCACGACCGTCGGCTGCCACCACTCGGGCATCGAGAAGCCGTCGAGCCAGAGGTCGAGCAGCCGCAGCGCGGCCACCGAGATCAGCCAGACCAGCAGCACCCGCGCGAGGACGCGTCCGCCACGCAGGATCCGCCCGCTGTCCCGGGGTGGTGTGGTCACGCCTGCTCCTCGCTCGTCCCGGTGGGGCTCGTCCCGGTGGGGCTCGTCCCGGTGTGGCTCGCGGCCGCTCGTCACCGCTTGCGCCGGGTGCGCCAGCGGTTGATCAGTGTGCCCGCCACCCCCACCAGCAGCACCAGGACGGTGGCCAGCAGCGTGGCGATCAGCGGGGAGTCGAACAGCCCGCCGCTGACGATGCCCAGGACGGAGTACGCCGCGGCCCACAGCAGGCAGGCGAGCGCGGCCGCCGGCACCATGCGGCGCAGGGGGTAGTTCAGCGCCGCCGCGGCCAGCAGCACCGGGATCCGGCCCCCCGGGATCAGCCGCCCGGCCACGACGAGCTGCCAGCCGCGGGTGGCGAACTGCTCGCGCACCTTCGCAAGGCGTTCGGGGGCCTGGCCCCGCGCCACCCAGCGCAACGCCGCCTCGCTGCCCACCCGCCCGACGGCGAACGTCACGAGGTCGCCGGCCAGCGCCGCCACGGTGGCGACCAGGATCACCAGGGGCAGCGACAGGTGGTGGGTGGTGGTGGCGATCGCCGCGGCGGCACCGACCACGGCGCCCGTGGGGACGATCGGCAGGATCGAACCGAGCAGCACGCCGCCGAGCAGCACCGGGTAGCCGATGGTGGAGGGGTCGGTCCAGTCCAGGGCCAGCGCGTTCCCCGGCCCGCTCAAGGCCGGGCCGGCGTGCTCGGCAGGGCGACCCGCTCGCCCGGCGCGGTGACGACGACGTGCGTGGGGCCGCCCGTGGCCGCGACGGCGTCGGCGAACTCGCGCGGGGGCTCCACCAGCAGCCGGCGCATGCGCTCCCCCGGCCCGCCCGGTACCCGCGTCAGCCCGGCGACCGCGAGGGTGCCCCAGTGCACGGGCACCGCGACGCGCGGGCGCAGCACGTCCACGGCCCGCGCCGCGCGGTCCGGCGTCAGGTGGCCGGGCCCGAGCGACGGGCCCCAGCCCCACACCGGGACCAGCGCGACGTCGACCGGCGGCAGGTCGGCCATGCCGTCGAACAGGTCGGTGTCACCGGTGGCGTAGACGCGCACGTCCGACGTCTCCAGCAGGTGGCCCATGGCGCGGGCCTGCGGGCCGTGGGTGGAGCGGGGGCCCCAGCGGTGGCCGCTGTGGGCGGCCTCGACGCCGGTGACGCGCAGGTCCCCGTGCACCAGCTCCTCGCCGGGCGCGAGCTCCTCGACGCCCGGGATGCCCTTGTGCCGCAGCCAGGTGCCCGCCCCCCGCGGCACCACCACCCGGGCCCCGCGCGGCAGCAGCCGCAGCGACGGCAGGTGCAGGTGGTCGCCGTGCAGGTGCGAGAGGAGCACGAGATCGACGCCGGTGCGGTCGGCGGCGGTGGGCACGGGCCCGAACCGCCGCAGCGGCCCGACCCCCCGCGTCAGCAGCGGGTCGGTGAGCACGACATGCCCGGCCATCTCCATCCGGACGGTGGAGTGGCCGAGGAACCGCATGGCGAGCCCGTGCACGGGATCATCATCCCAGGTGGCAACCGAACCCGATCGAACAGCGCGAATCGGCACGGCCGGCACGCGAGTCGCCGCGGCAAGGCGCCCGAGTCGACACGAACCGGTACGAACCGGCACGATCACCTCGCAGGGCCCCGCGCCCGATCGTGGCGGCTCGCGAGGGTGGGTGTGGCGGCTCGCGGGGGTGGTCAGCCGAAGCGGACCGGCTGGCCCGTGGACTCCAGCACCGCCATCCACAGGTCACCGTGCGGGTCGACCTGGTTGCGCCTGCTCACCGCCACCCCCATCGGGATGTGGACGAAGCGGCGGCGCCAGCGGCCCACCACCATCTCGGTACGGCCGGACATCGCCGCGTGCACCGCCGCCTGCGACAGCCGCACGCAGTACACCGAGTCGTACGGGTTGGCCGGCACGCTGCGGATGGCGTAGCTGGGGTCGATGTAGCGGATGGACGTCTCGACGCCCGCGTCGGAGAAGTGGTCGCCGATGCGGCGGCGCAGGTAGGGCCCGATGTCCTGGAGCTTCGCGTTGCCCGAGGCGTCGCGACCCTCCGCGTGCCCGTCGAGCAGGTCCTGCCCCGCCCCTTCCGCGACGACCACCACGGCGTGCCCGCGCTCCTCGACCCGCCGCCGCAGGTGCGCGAGCAGCCCCTGCTCGCCGTCGAGGCTGAAGGGCACCTCCGGGATGAGCACGACGTCGGCCCCGGAACGCGCGAGGGCGGCGTAGCAGGCGATGAAGCCCGAATGGCGTCCCATGAGCTTGACCAGCCCGATCCCGTTGGCCGTGGACTTGGCCTCCACCTGCGCCGCGCGGATGGCGTCGCTGGCCACGCTGAACGCGGTCTGGAAGCCGAAGCTCTGGTCGATGTAGGGGATGTCGTTGTCGATGGTCTTCGGGATGCCGACGACGGCGATCATCAGCCCGCGGTCGGCCACGGCCTCCGCGATCTTCATGGCCCCGCGCATCGAGCCGTCGCCACCGATCACGAACAGCACGTTGACGTGCAACTGCTCCAGACAGTCGACGATCTCCTCGGGGTCCTGCGGGCCGCGCGACGTACCGAGCACGGTGCCGCCGTCGGTGGCGATGTCGCGCACGCTCTCCGGCGTCAGGTCGACGACGTCGTGCCCGTACTGGGCGACGAAGCCCTGGTAGCCGTTGCGGATGCCGACGACGCGGCGCACGCGGTAGTGGTAGGTCAGTGTGCGCACGAGCCCGGCGATGACGTCGTTGAGGCCGGGGCACAGCCCGCCGCAGGTGACGATGGCCGCGCGCGTCTTGGACGGGTCGAAGAAGATCTTGCGCCGCGGCCCGCAGGGCTCGAAGCCCGGCAGTTCGGCGAGTGCGACGCCGCGCGAGGACATGCCCGCGGCCGTGTCGTCGAGCAGGACGCGGTCGTGCTCGTCGACGTAGTGCTCGGTGGTCCGCCGGGCGTCCAGCAACGGTGCCATCGGCGAGGTGATCCGCGACGTGCCCAGGGTCGTGATCGTCAGGTCGGGCGCGGCCTGGATGCGGGGCAGTTCGACGACGTTGTGGGCGTCGGTGTGGTCATGCGCGTCGTTCTCGTCCCCGAACGCGGTGGTCACAGCAGCTCCTGCAGCAGTGTCATGCCGGCGGGTCACGCCGCGGCGGTGGGGACCGTGACCCTCTTGACCGGTCCAGTGTGCCTCTGGGCGGGTGGGCGGGCTAGAGGGGGCCCAGCACGCGCTGCACCGCGACCTCGATGACCACCCGCTCGGGGTTCACCCGGGGCTGTCGGTAGCGCTGGGCGTAGCGCCGCACGGCCTCGGCGACGGCGTCGGGATCGCTGCGCACCACGGCCACACCCTCGAGCGTGGACCAGCGCCGGCCGTCGACCTGGGAGACGACGGCCGTGCCCGCCCGCTCGGCGTTCCGCGCCTTCTGCGTGCCGCGGGTGCAGATCACCCGGGCGAGTCCTGCCTCGACGTCGAGGGTGACCCCCACGGGCACGACGTGCGGGCTTCCGTCAGGCCGGAGGGTGACCAGCGTGCACAGGTGCCGCTCGGTCCAGAACGTGACGAACTCGGGCGACACCGTCGACGGGTCGAGAACCGTGGCCACGCGCCGACCCTACGACCCGGCGATCATGCCGGGCCGCACGGCGAAGGACTCCGACCGGACATCCCGGACGAACTTGCCATTAGCAACGACTCCGTGGTCACCTGATCGGATGACAGCTCCACCGGCCCGCTCCGCGCTCGTCATCGGCGTCCTCGCATCGTGCGGTCTCGCCGTCTCGCTGATGCAGACGCTCGTGGTGCCGCTGCTGCCGCAGTTCCCCCGGCTGCTCGACGCGTCGCCCGCGACCGTCGCCTGGCTGGTCACGGCCACGCTCGTGGCAGGGGCGGTGTGCGCGCCGGTGCTCGGACGGCTCGGCGACATGTACGGCAAGCGCCGGATGCTGCTCGTGGCGCTCGCGCTCGTGACGCTCGGGTCGACGCTCGGGGCGGCCTCGCCAGACGTCGGCACGCTCATCGTCGCGCGGGTACTGCAGGGAGCGTCGCTGGGCGTGGTGCCACTGGGCATCAGCATCATGCGCGACCTGCTCCCACCCGGACGTGTCGGCAGCGGCATCGCGCTGATGAGCTCGTCACTGGGGATCGGAGGCGCGATCGGGCTGCCGCTCACCGGGCTGGTGGCCGAGCACGCGAGCTGGCGGTGGCTGTTCGTCGGGGCCGCGGCGCTCGGTGCGTTCCAGTTCCTCGTCGTGAGCCGGATCGTGAGCGAGTCCCCGGAGCGTTCCGGCGGGCGCTTCGACCTCCCCGGCGCCCTCGGGCTCACCGCAGCGCTGGTGAGCCTGCTGCTCGCGATCTCGAAGGGCACCGAGTGGGGCTGGGGCGGCCCGCGCGTGATCGGCCTGCTCGTCATCGCACTGGCGCTGTTCCTGGCCTGGGGACGGCTCGAACTGCGGGCGGGCTCACCGCTCGTGGACCTGCGCGTGTCGTCCCGGCCCGCCGTGCTCTGGACGAACCTCGCGTCGATCCTCATCGGCTTCGCCATGTTCGCAGGGTTCCTCGTCAACACCCAGGTCCTGCAGGCGCCGGCGGAGTCGGGCTACGGCTTCGGACTCTCGCTCGTGGTGGCCGGCGTGGTGCTGCTCCCGATCGGCGTCGCGATGATGATCTTCTCCCCGGTCTCCGCGCGGTTGTCGGCACGCTTCGGCGCCCGCACCACGCTCGTGCTGGGCACCACCGTGCTGACGGTCGGCAACGTCGGCCTGGCCTCCCTGCCGTCGTCGCTGTCGCTGGTGATGGCGGCGTCCACGGTCACCGCGATCGGGGCCGCGCTGAGCTACTCCGCGCTCCCGCTGCTGATCATGGCCGCGGTGCCCTCCACCGAGACGGCGGCGGCCAACAGCCTCAACACCCTGATGCGCATGCTCGGCACGTCGTCGTGCAGCGCGGTGGCTGCGGCGGTGGCCACGGGCCTGACGGCGGTGGTGGCCGGTCAGGTGATCCCGGCCGCCGCCGCGTACACCACGGTGTTCCTCGCCGCAGCGGGTGCGGCCCTGGCGGCCACGGCCATCGCGGCGCTCACCCCTCGGGGCGCGACGGCGGGCGTGACAGCGGAGCCGGCGACGGTCGCCGGGGCCTGAGCGGGCGCCGTCAGCGGCCGGGACGGATGATCAGGCAGCTGCTCGTGGCGTGGGCGGCGAGGCGTCCCGCGCCGTCGAACAGACGCGCCTCGGCCAGCGCGGTGCGCCCGCCCAGGTGCACGACGAGGCCCTCGCAGCGGACGCGTCCGGTGTCGGCGAGCAGCGGGCGCAGGAACTTCACCGACAGGTCGAGGCTGGTGTAGCGCACGCCCGCGGGCAGCGACGAGTGCACGGCACACCCCGCCGCCGAGTCGAGCAGGGTGGCGAACACCCCGCCGTGCACGGAGCCGATCGGGTTGAAGTGGTACTCGGCCGGCTCGAACCCGAACACGACACGCCCCTGCTCCACCTCCTCGACGGTGAAGCCGAGCGTGCTCGCGATCGGCGGTGCGGACACCTCACCGCTCGCCATCCGGCGCACGAACGTGAGGCCGTCCACCTCCCGGGCCGCGGCGGCGATGCCCATCGGGTCGTCCCACGTGTAGCTGCGCTCGCGCACGACAGCGGACCGGACGGCGGGTTCGGTGGTGGTCAACGGCGCTCCTCCAGCTGGGTCCTCATCAGGAACGCAGCCTAGGTCGTCTGGGTTTCTCAGCGCAACCCAGTGATACGCTGCCCACATGGACTGGAGGGAGCTCGACAGCACGCAGTGCTCCGTGGCGCGCACCGCCGACGTGATCGGCGACGGTTGGACGGTGCTCGTCCTGCGCGACCTCTTCAACGGCGTCCACCGGTTCGACGACCTCACCGCCCACCTCGGCATCGCCCGCAACGTGCTCACCCGCAGGCTGGCCGCGCTGGTGGAGCACGGCGTCATCGTCAAGGTGCCCTACCAGGAGCCGGGCCGCCGCGAGCGCCACGAGTACCGGCTCACCCGGGCCGGCCGCGACCTGCTGCCCGTGGTCCTCGCGATGCTCGCCTGGGGCGACGCCCACCGCGCCGGTGAGGACGGGCCGCCGATGGTCGTGGAGCACCGCGAGTGCGGCTCGCCGGTCCACGTCGAGATGCGGTGCGCGGAGGGACATCTGGTCGAGCCGTCCTCGGGGCTGCGGTCGGTGCCCGGGCCCGGGGCGCGCCGCGCGGGGTGAGCCCCTGCGGTCGCCGCGGCGCCGACCACCGTCTAGGAGCGGGTGTCCCGGCGGAGCGGGTGGTCGGCCGGGATCTGCACCAGCACGATCGGCGTGCCGTCGGGGTCGGCCACCCACATCTCGAGCAGGCCCCACGGCTCCTGCCTCGGCTCGCGGACGACGTGACCGGCGAGCTCCCGGTGCGCGGCGTCGAGGTCGCGGACCTGCAGCCACAGCCGGATCGCGCCGTTCGACGACCCGTCCGCCTGGCCGGAGAGCTCCAGGTAGCCGCCGCCGAGGAAGAACACCGTGCCGCCCGGGAACTCGCGCGCGATCGCGAGCCCGAGCACGTCGCGGTAGAACGCCAGGCTGCTCTCCATGTCGACGGGACGCAGCAACACCCGGCCGGCGAGGACCTCCATCAGGTGGACGCCTTCAGGGAGCCGAGCGGCGCCGCCTGGTCGGGGTCGATGCGCAGCGCTGTCATGATCCGGGCGAGCCCCAGGTAGTGCCCCGCCGTCAGCGCCACCTCGACGACGCGGCGGTCGTCCAGCTCGGCGGCCAGCGCAGCGTAGGTGTCGTCGGGCACCTCGCCGTCGCGCACCATGTCGGCCACGAACGCGAGCACCGCCCGCTGCGCCGGGGTGAAGCACGCGTGGCCGGTCTCGCCGGCGTCCAGCGCCGCGATCTGCTCGTCGGTGGCGCCGCATGCGCGCGCGATCGGCACGTGCTGGTCCCACTCGTAGCGGGCGGCCAGCCGCCCGACCTGCAGGATCGTCAGCTCCCGCAGCAGCGGGTCGAGGGCGAGGCCCGACAGCACCGCGCCGCCGAACCTCAGCCACGGCACGAACGCCGTCTCGGCGTGCGCCAGCAGCCCGAACACGTTCAGGCCGGGCAGGCGGGTCAGCGCCTTCGCGGTCGCGGGCGGGGCGTTGTCGGCATCGACGTACGGAACTCGGGCCACGTCCGGCACATTAGGGCGCGGCCGGCACGACCACCACCGGGCAGGGCGCGTGCTCGATGCACGTCCGCGCCACCGACCCGATACGCAGCAGGTCGCTCAGCGCGCCATGCCCGCTGCGGCCCACCACCAGCATCGCGGCGTCCTTCCCCGCTTCGATGAGCACCTCCGCGGGATGACCGCGCAGCACCCGCACGGTGACGTCGCGGTCGCGCAGCTCCGTCGCGACGAGGTCGGCGAGCTCATCGTGGACACCGCGCTCGACGACGTCCTCCGCAGGCAGCTCGGGGAGGAACCCGTAGTTCGACGGGACGGCGGCCCAGTCGTGCAGCGCGGGCGGGTACCGGAAGGCCCGCACCACCTCCAGGTCCGCGCCGAGGCCGTCGGCGGTCGCCGCCGCCCAGCGCAGCGCCGCCGTCGACGTCGCCGACCCGTCCGTTCCCACTACGATCCGGTTCACGGCGCCATCCTGCTCCGCGGCGTCCCGCCCGGCCGGGAGGGGCCCGAAACGATCACCCGGTCCCCCGCGCTCCGTCCACGGACGGGCATCATGCACGGCGCGGGTCCCCCGCTCGCAGGTTGTGCGAGGGCGGGGAGGTCGAGTTGGGTGAGCAGACGCCGGACGATCCCGGCGGGAGCCGCGAGCAACGGGAGTGTGCACACGTGTCGGAGCAGTCGCTGAGCCGGATCGCCATCGTCAATCGCGGTGAGCCGGCGATGCGGCTGATCAACGCGGTACGCGAGTGGAACGCCGAGGGCCGCACGCCACTGCGCACCATCGCCGTGTTCACCGCCGTCGACCGCCACGCGATGTTCGTCCGCGAGGCCGACGAGGCGGTGCTCATCGGCCCGGACGACCCGGACCAGGCGTTCACCGCCAGCCCCTACCTCGACTACGCCGAGCTGGAGCGCGCGCTGAGGGTCGCCCGCGCCGACGCCGTGTGGCCCGGCTGGGGCTTCGTGTCGGAGAAGGCCGACTTCGCACGCCTGTGCCGCGACCTGGACATCGTGTTCATCGGGCCGTCGCCCGAGGTGATGGAGCGGCTCGGCGACAAGATCGCGGCGAAGATGCTCGCCGAGGAGGTCGGCGTCCCGCTGGCCGCGTGGAGCCACGGCGCCGTGGCCGACATCGCGTCGGCGCGCGAGCACGCCGAGCGCATCGGCTACCCCCTGATGGTCAAGGCCACCGCGGGCGGTGGCGGGCGCGGCATCCGTCGGGTCGATCACCCCGACCAGCTCGACGAGGCCTTCGAACGCGCCGGCTCCGAGGCGGCCAAGACCGCGGGTGACGCCACGGTGTTCCTGGAGCGCGCGATCTCGGGCGGACGCCACGTCGAGGTGCAGGTGGTGGCGGACGCCACCGGCGATGTGTGGACGCTCGGCATCCGCGACTGCTCGGTGCAGCGGCGCAACCAGAAGGTGCTGGAGGAGTCCGCGTCCACCGCGCTGGACGCCGAGCAGGAGCAGCTGCTGCGCACGTCCGCAGCGGCGCTGGCGAAGGCCGCGGGCTACGTCAACGCGGGCACGGTCGAGTTCCTCTACGAGCCCAAGGAGCGCCTGTTGACGTTCCTCGAGGTCAACACGCGGCTCCAGGTGGAGCACCCCGTCACCGAGGCCACCACCGGCGTCGACATCGTCAAGCTGCAGCTGCACGTCGCGGGCGGCGGGAAGCTCACCGACATCGCGCCCGAGGCTCCCCCGGCGCGCGGGCACGCCATCGAGGCCCGGCTCACCGCCGAGGACCCGGAGCAGGGCTTCGCGCCCGCCCCCGGCCGCATCGAGCACCTCGCGCTGCCCAGCGGCCCCGGCATCCGCGTCGACACCGGCGTGACGGCGGGCGACCTCATCCCGCCACAGTTCGACTCCATGATCGCCAAGGTGATCTCGTGGGGCCGCGACCGCAACGAGGCCCGGGGCCGGCTCTCGCGCGCCCTGCGCCAGACGGCCGCCGTGATCGACGGCGGCACCACCAACAAGGCGTTCCTGCTCGACCTGCTCGACCGGCCCGAGGTGCTCTCCGGCGACACCGACACCACCTGGCTCGACACGATGATGGCCGCCGGGTACAGCCCGCCGCGGCGGCTCGACGTCGCGCTGCTCGCCACGGCCGTCGAGGCCCAGGAGGCGCACGTGGCCCGCCAGCGCGAGCGGCTGTTCGCCTCCGCCGAGCGTGGCCGCCCCGAGGTCGGGCACGAGACCTGGCACCAGGTGGACGTCCGTGCCGCGGGCGAGTCCTACCGGCTGCGCGTCGCGCAGTCGCGGGGCAACCGCTACCACGTCGAGCTGGACGGCCACTCCGTCGACGTCGACGCCGAGCGCACCGGCCGCTTCGAGCGCAAGCTCACCGTCGGGGAGCAGACGTTCGCGGTGCTGTCGGTGCCGCAGGGGTCGGACTACCTCGTCGAGGTCGACGGCGCGGTGCACCGCATCTCCGGCGGCGAGGCCGGGCTCGTGCGCGCCCCCGCACCGGCGATGGTCGTGTCCATCCCCGTCTCCGCGGGCGACACGGTGGAGGCGGGCGACGTCGTCGCCGTCGTCGAGAGCATGAAGCTGGAGACGGCACTTCGCGCGCCGGTGGCCGGCCGCGTGGCCGAGGTGCTCGTCGACACGAACACGCAGGTGGAGGGCGGCACCAAGCTCATCCGCCTGGAGCCCGACGCCGACGGGGGCCCCGCCTCCGACGGCGACCGTGCGGACCTCTCGGCGCTCGCCGCCCCACCCGTCTCCGGCACCGACGCGGCCGCGGTGGCCGACGACGCGCTGACGTCGCTGCGGTTCCTCGTCCTCGGCTACGACATCGACGAGCGCGACGCCCGCCCGCTGCTGGCGGCGCTGAAGACCGCCCGCGAGACCCTCCCGCCCGGCGACGCCGACGTCCTGCACGGCGAGATGGCCGCGTTCCGGATCTTCGCCGACCTCTGCGCCCTCTCGCGCAACCGCCGCGGCCCGGAGGACGAGTCGCAGCAGATCGACCCGTCCGGCGAGGAGGCGCGCAACCCGCAGGAGTACCTCTACGCCTACCTGCGCTCCCGCGACGCCGACGCCGAGGGGCTGCCCGAGTCGTTCCTCGAGAAGCTGCGCCGGGCGCTGGGCCACTACGGCGTGGCCGACCTGGAACCGTCCGGGGAGCTGTCGAGCGCGCTGTACCGGATGTTCCTGGCCCACCGCCGCGCATCGGCGCACGTGCCCGTGCTGCTGGACCTGCTGCAGTGGCGCCTCGCCCACCCCCACTCGTTGCCCGAGAGCGCCCGCGAGGAGTACCAGCGGGTGCTCGACCGGCTGGTGACGGCGACGCAGCTGCGCCACCCCGTGGTCGGCGGGCTGGCGCGGCGAGTGCGCTACACGTGCTTCGACGCCCCGCTGATCGACGCCGAGCGCGCCGCCGGGCAGGCCGAGGTGCGCGCGGAGCTCGACCGGCTGTCGGACGAGCCCAGCGTGCGCGCGCTGCAGATCGACGCCATCGTCTCGGCGGCGGAGCCGATCCTCGGGGTGTTCGGCGAGCGGCACCAGGCCGCGATGCTCGAGGTGATGACCCGCCGCTACTACCGCGTCCGGCCGCTCACCCACGTCACGCTGCAGGACCGGGCGGGCCGCCCGCTGCTCACGGCGCGCTACGACCACGAGGGCCGGCAGCACGTCGTGCTGGCCACCACGGTCCACACCGCCCCGAACGCGCCTGCTGGCACCGACCCGATGGCCGTCCAGGGCGATCTGCGGCGGCTGTTCACGCAGCTCCCCGAGGACGCCACCGCGCTGCTGGACCTCTACGTCATCGCCGGCGAGGCGCCCGACGCCGACCCCGAGCGCTCGGCGGAGAAGATCCGCGCTCTGCTCGGACGGCTGCCCGAGAGGCTCGCGCGGGTGGCCGTCGCGGTGCGGCGCCCGGCCGGGGACGAGCGGTCGGCCTGGTTCACGTTCCGGCCCGGACCGGACCGCCGTCCCGTCGAGGACCGCACGCTGCGCGGCCTGCATCCGATGGTGGCCGAGCGGCTGGCGCTGTGGCGGCTGTCGGGCTTCGACCTGACGCGCCTGCCCTCACCCGTCGACGTGAATTTGTTCCGCGCGGTGGGCAAGGACGTGCCCGAGGACAAGCGCCTCATCGTGCTGTCGGACGTCCGCGACCTGACGATCCTGCGCGACGAGGGGGGCCGCATCCGCGCACTCCCCCAGCTCGAGCACGTGCTCGACTCCTGCCTCGACGCGCTGCGCTCCGCACGGGCCGCCGACCGCGGCGACGCGAAGCTCGACTGGAACCGCGTGCTGCTCTACGTCTGGCCCGTGGTGGACGTGCCGCTCGAGGAGCTGGACTCGGTGGTGCGCATCCTCGCGCCGCGCTCGGAGGCGCTCGGCCTGGAGCAGGTGATCGTGCAGTTCCGGCACGCCACCCAGCCCGGCGCGGAGCCCCACGAGTACCTGCTGCGGATGTCGCGCCCGCCGGGCGCCGGGCTCACCGTGCGCGTCACGGAGCCGCCGACCGAGCCGATGGGCGAGCTCGACGCGTACACGCAGAAGGTGATCCGGGCCCGCCGCCGCGGCGCGGTGTACCCCTACGAGCTCGTGCCGATGCTGGTGCGCAACCCCGACCGCGGCGGGCCCGCGGGCGTGTTCACCGAGTACGACCTCGACGAGACGTTCACACCGGTGCCGGTGGACCGCGCCCCGGGCGGCAACGCCGCGAGCATCGTGCTGGGCACCGTCACCACGCCCACCGCCCGCTACCCGGAGGGCATGACGCGCGTCGTCCTGCTGGGCGACCCGACGCGCGCGCTGGGCGCGCTGGCGGAGGCGGAGTGCCGTCGCGTGGTGGCCGCGGTCGAGCTGGCCCGGAAGCTGGACGCGCCCATCGAGTGGTTCGCCGTCTCGGCGGGCGCGAAGATCGCGATGGACTCCGGCACCGAGAACATGGACTGGATCTCCCGCGCGCTGCGGGCGATCATCGAGTTCACCCAGGACGGCGGCGAGATCAACGTCGTCGTCACGGGCATCAACGTCGGCGCCCAGCCGTACTGGAACGCCGAGGCCACGATGCTCATGCACACCAAGGGCATCCTCGTCATGACGCCGGAGAGCGCGATGGTGCTCACCGGCAAGCAGTCGCTGGACTACTCCGGCGGCGTCAGCGCCGAGGACAACTTCGGCATCGGCGGGTACGACCGGATCATGGGCCCGAACGGCCAGGCGCAGTACTGGGCACCTGACCTCTCCGCGGCCGTGGAGGTGCTGCAGGCCCACTACGCGCACACCTACCGCGCGCCGGGCGAGCGCTTCCCGCGGCCGGCCCCGACCACCGATGCGGCCGACCGCGACATCTCCTCCTCGCCGCACTCGGGCCCGGGCTGCGACTTCGCCACCGTCGGCGAGGTGTTCACGGCGAACCCGGGGCGCAAGAAGCCGTTCGACATCCGCTCGGTGCTGCGCGCGGTGGCCGACTCCGACCATCCCACGCTGGAGCGCTGGGTCGACATGATCGACGCCGAGGGCGTGGTCGTGCTCGACGCGCACCTCGGCGGGCAGCCGATCGCGCTGCTGGGCATCGAGTCGCGCCCGCTGCCCCGTCGCGGCCGGGTCCCGATCGACGGCCCCACCACGTTCACGGCGGGCACGCTGTTCCCGAAGTCGTCGAAGAAGGCGGCGCGGGCCATCAACGCGGCCAGCGGCAACCGCCCGCTGGTGGTGCTGGCCAACCTGTCGGGCTTCGACGGCTCACCCGAGTCGCTGCGCGAGGTCCAGCTGGAGTACGGCGCGGAGATCGGCCGCGCGGTGGTGAACTTCGACGGGCCCATCGTGTTCTGCGTGGTCAGCCGCTACCACGGCGGCGCGTTCGTGGTGTTCTCCGGGACGCTGAACGACAACATGGAGGTGGCCGCCGTCGAGGGCTCCTATGCGTCCGTGCTCGGTGGCGCCCCGGCCGCCGCGGTGGTGTTCGCGGGCGAGGTCAACAAGCGCACCGCGGCCGATCCGCGCGTCGCCGACCTCGAGGCGCGCATCGCCGAGACCCAGCAGGCCGGCGCCGAGCCCGAGGCGGCCCGGCTCACGGCCGAGCTGGCGGCGCTGCGGCCGGTGGTCCGGTCGGAGAAGCTGGGGCAGGTGGCCGACGAGTTCGACACCGCCCACAGCGTGCAGCGCGCCCAGAGCGTGGGCTCGGTGGACCGGATCGTGCCGTCGACGCAGCTGCGCCCCTACCTGATCGACGCGGTGCAGCGCGGGATGGCGAGGGCAGGCGACTGATCGCGACCCACCGGACGACACCCGTCCCGCGACCGGGCGGTCCTCTCAGCAGGCCGACTTCGTCGAGCTGCCCTTCGGCGGAAGGCCCAGTCGAGGATCGGTGCCCACGCCCTCCACCGGGATCTGCGACCCAGGCCGCGTAGTCCAGGTCCGCTCGCCGGCGACACTGACGTCGCGCCGCGGCTGGTCCCGCAGAACCGCGCACGCGGCTGAGATGGCGTACCGCAACGGTGACAGCTGATCGGTCTCCCCCGGCCTGCAACTCGTACTGATCAACCGTCGCGGCTGCTCAGAGCATCGTTACGACGGATGCCGCCGAGAAGCCGTCTCTTCATCAGTTCGGACGACGGGCGTGCAGGGGCCGGACCGATCAGCGGGAGCAGACGCCCTTCAGCGCGAGGATCCGCTGCACGGCGGTGTCGTTGGCGGCGGCGTCGAGCTTCCCGCTGTTCAGGGCCTGCTCGAGACCGTCGAGC
>NZ_JAOPWR010000008.1 GCF_025965585.1 Pseudonocardia sp. | reverse complement strand
GCTGTACTCGACCGCGGGTCGGTTGAGAGCCACGTGCATGCGGGCATTCACGGCGTCGCGCACAGAACCACCTTCGAGGGACGAGGCGGCGCGGCCGCCTGAGTGGACAGACATCGCGGCGGGCGAGTGCACCGACCCGATCTGGACCGGAACGCTAGACGGCGTTCTCATCTGAAGCAAGGGTACGTTTCAGCCTTGTTTCGCCCAGGTTCCCGTGGTGAAGTGGACATCACGGCTGCACAAGACAACTGGTCTGCGCAACGCACCTGCTCACGGCCGACTACCTCACAAGAACATGGCCCTGTATGTTCTCGTCTTGTTCTTAGTGGTGTTCAGGAGCGAGCCGGGCCCACCAGGGCCCTGACGCCCTGAGCCGTACCCTCACCCCGGAGGTGGTTCCGACGGACACCGACGATCAGCAGGCCGTCGCGCGCCGGACAACCCTGCGCGACGTCGCCTCAGCCGCCGGGGTCTCGGTCTCCGCCGTGTCACTCGTGCTCAACGGCAAGTCCGGGGTCTCGGCCGAGCGGCGGCAGCGGGTGATCGCGGCGATGAAGTCGCTGAACTACACCCAGACCACACGCCCGGCCCCTGCTCGGCGCACGGCGGTCCTCGGCATGCTGATGGAGCACCTGTCCGCCACGGCGAGCAGCGACGGGTTCATCGCCGAGATCGTCTCCGGCGTGGAGGACGCCGCCCGCCGCGCGGGCTTCCAGCTCCTGCTCCACCTCTACCGCCCCGGGGCCGACCCGATCGGCGACATCCGGGCCCTCATGGGCCGGGACGTCGACGGGCTGCTCGTCGCCAACGGCGGCGACATCGGCGAGGACGTCATCGCGGAGATCCTGCTGGCCGAGGTGCCGGCCGTGCTGATCGAGAACTACGTCCCCCAGCCGTCCCACGCCGTCGTCGCCGACAACGTGACAGCCGGGCTGAGCGCCACCCGCCACCTGCTCGGACTAGGACATCGCCGGGTGGGCCTGCTCGCGGGCTCCCCCCGCTACGTCAGCCTGCTCGACCGTCGTCTGGGCTATCTCGCCGCCCTCGACGAGGCCGGGATTCCCGTCGACCCGGCACTGATGCCGCCGCAGGAACCGGGGCACCCGAAGAAGGGGTACGCCCAGATGCGGAAGCTGCTCGAGCTCCCCGAACCCCCGACGGCGGTCTACGCCGTGAGCGACAAGAGCGCGATGGGCGCCCTGGAGGCGGTCCGGGAGGTCGGCCTGCGCGTCCCGGACGACATCTCGATCGTCGGCACGGACGACGTCGCGGAGAGCGCGTACACCTCTCCCCCGCTGACGACCGTGCATGTACCGAAGCGGGCCATGGGCGAGGCAGCCGTCGCCGTGCTGCAGCAACTGCTGGGTCCGGAGCAACCGCCACCCTCTCGCCTGGTGCTGCAGGGACGGGTGGTCGTCCGCGAGTCCGCCGGGCCACCTCCGCCGGCGTGAGGGCCGGCGCCGTCAGTGACCCGCGCGACGGCGCCGGCCGGCACGATCGCGGCCGCCACGAAGAATGCGCGACGAATATCCCGTTCGTGCATTTCTGACAGAAGTGCCACACGGACGATGACTACAGATTCACTCGTTCGTGGGAAACTGCGTGCCATGTCGACGCAGGCAGTGACGGGCTCTTCTGCTCCGGCCACCCGTGACGCACCGCCGCCCGCGGCCCCCCCGGCGGCCGCACCCGCGCCGGACCCCTCGCAGGCCAAGTGGGGCCTCGCGCTGCTGGTGCTGATCGTCGGGATGTTCATGTCCATCCTGGACACGAGCATCGTCAACGTCGCGATCCCGACGATCCAGAAGGACTTCGGGGCGACCACCGACCAGGTCCAGTGGGTCTCCACCGCGTACACGCTCGCGCTGGGCGTCGTCGTGCCGCTGAGCGCCTGGCTCGGTCAGAAGTTCGGCATGAGCCGCGTCTACAACGCGTCGCTGCTGGCGTTCGCGGCCGGATCCGCGCTGTGCGGGGTGGCGTTCAGCCTCAACAGCCTGGTGGTCTTCCGCATCGTCCAGGCCATCCCCGGCGGCATTCTGCCGGTGGTCACGCTCTCGATGCTCTACAGGATCGTGCCGCGGGAGAAGATCGGCGCGGCGATGGGCATGTACGGCCTGGGCATCATCTTCGCCCCCGCGATCGGCCCCACCCTGGGCGGTTACCTCGTGGAGTATGTCGACTGGCGGCTGATCTTCTTCATCAACGTCCCGATCGGCATCCTCGGCGCGGTGGCCGCGATGATGGTGCTGCCGAAGTTCGGCCCCGGCCGCGCGGGCAAGTTCGACGTGCTCGGCTTCGTCGCCATCGCCGTCGCGCTGTTCTCCCTGCTGCTGGCCCTGTCCGAGGGACAGTCGTGGGGGTGGTCGTCGTACAAGTTCCTGATCCTCATCGCGGTGGGCCTGCTGAGCCTCGCGTTGTTCGTGGTGATCGAGCTCGAGGTCGACGAACCGCTGCTCGACGTGCGGGTGTTCCGGTTCTGGCCGTTCACCAACTCGCTGCTGCTGATCTCCGTGCTGTCGGTGGGGCTGTTCGCGGTGCTGTTCTACGTGCCGCTGTTCCTGCAGCAGGCGCAGGGGCTCGGGGCGTTCGACGCGGGGCTCACCCTGCTGCCGCAGGCCGTCGTCATGGGCATCCTGATGCCGGTCGCCGGGCGCCTCTACGACAAGATCGGGCCGCGCTGGCCCGCGACGATCGGGCTGCTCATCGTCGCGCTCGGCACGTACCTCATGCACGACCTGACGCTGGACACGTCGCGTACCACGATCATCGAGCTGCTGTGCTTCCGTGCCGCGGGCATGGGCCTGGCCATGATGCCGATCATGACCGGCGGCATCTCGGCCGTCCCGCCGGGCGAGGTCGGCGCGGCCAGCGCGTACAACAACGTCGTGCAGCGCACAGCGGCCGCGCTCGGCCTCGCGGTGCTCACGGCCCTGCTCACCACGCAGCAGGCCCAGATGCTCGGCGACCGGTCCGCGCTGATCGCGTCGAGCACCCCGCTGCCGGACCTCGCGCCCGGGCCCGCCGGTCAGGTGGCCGGCATGTACGCCGTGTACACCCACACGCAGACCCAGGTCTTCGTCGCAGCACTGGACCAGCTCTTCATCATCACCTCGATCATCACGCTCCTCGGCGTCGTCCTCGCGCTGATGCTGCGGTCGGGCCCGGCGCCGGCGGCCCCGGCGGCACCGAAGGCCGAACCTGCTGCGCCCGCCGAGGCGGCCACGGTCGAGCCGAAGCCGGTCGGCCCCCAGGGCAACGGACACGCCGGCCACAACGGCAACGGGGACGGGGACGGGGACGGGGACGCGAACGGCCACCACGCCGAGACGGTGCCGGCTCCGGAGCGCACGGGCGTTCACGTCACCGGTTCACAGACCTGACAGCTTCACAGACCTGACAGCGGAGAAGGGACGGCCCTTCTCCGCTGCGGGGGGTCAGTGCTTGTGGATCTTGACCGAGACGCTCATGCCCGGCACCAGCGCCAGGTTCTTCGTGTCGTTGATCCCGATCTGGACGGGGATCACCTGCGTGACCTTCTGGAAGTTGCCCGAGGTGTTCGCCTGGGGGAACAGCGAGAACACGCCGGCAGCCCCGCCCTGGATCTCGCGGACGGCGCCGGTGAGGCTCGCGCCGGGGAAGGCGTCGACGCTGATGTCCACCTGCTGGCCGGGCCGGACGTCGTTGATGTCGGTCTCGTCGACCCGCGCGGTCACGTAGATCTTGGAGAAGTCGTAGGCGACGGCCAGCTGGGTGCCCGCGTTGACATACGACCCCTCGAGGCCGTTGTCGACGACGACGGTGGCGTCGGCAGGCGCACGGATGGGCATCTCCGGCTGGACGAAGCCTCCCTCGATCCGGATCCGCCCGATGACCTCGTCCTGCTGCAGCTGCGTGCCCTGCGTCGCGGTCCAGTCGATGAGCGTGCCGCTCGTCGGCGCGTTGACGGAGATCTTGTCCCCGTCGATCTGCGCGTTGTCCGTCGACACGTAGTTCTGTGAGTCGACGAAGTAGCTCACGGCGAACAGGCCCGCCACCACCAGAGCCACGATCAGGATCACGATCAGCGCGATCCGCGTGGACCGCTTCATCTTCCGCTTGCCCGCAGGCGGGCTCGGCGGCTCTCCCACGGGTGCCGGTGTCGGCTCCGTCATCGGTCCCTCGACCATGCTCGCCTCCCTTGCGGGTCCCGCGGGACCCGGCGTGCTGTCGGGCGCGGACCCGGCCGCCGCCACGATGGATGATGCGCCGCCCGAACCTCGACGTCCACGGGCCGGGCGGCCCCGCTCACTGCCCGGCGGGGAGCACGATCTCCTGGCCCTCCTGCAGGCCGGACACGACCTGCGTGCGCTGGTCGCCGACGATCCCCGGGGTGAAGGTCACCGGCTGCTGGGTGCCGTCGCCGCCCAGGACGGTCACCACGCTCTTGCCGCCGTCCCTGTGGACCGCCGCGTTCGGCACCGTCAGCACGTTGTCGGTCTCGTGCGTGACGACGGCGGCGTGCGCCGTCTGGCCGTCCTTGAGCCGCGGGTCGACGGTGTCGACAGCGACCGTCACGTAGTAACTGATCACGCCGGAGATCGCCGTCCCGGAGGGCGCCACCGAGACCACGGTGCCGGCGCCCATGAGGTCCGGTACGGCGTCGAGGGTGATGTCGACCTTCTGGTTCGGCTGGATCTGCGCCGCGTCGGACTCACCGAACGGCACCACGAGCTGGAACTGGTGGATGTCGTCGAGCACGATGAACTGCGTGCCACCCGGGCGTCCCGGGGAGGCGGCGGCGCCGGCGAGGGCGGCCGACGCGGCACCGGCGCCGGGGATGGGCGCGCCGCTGCCGGGTGCCTGCGCGGTGATGGACGCACTCGGCGCGAGGAACTCACCGACCGCCCCGTTGAGCGCCGAGATGGTGCCGTCGACGGGGGCGGTGAGGGTGGTCCTGTCCAGGTCGCGCTGCGCCTGGTCGACCGCGGCCTGCGCGCTCGCCACCAGCGCCGACTGGGCGTCGAGGTTGAACGGCCGATCCGACGACGCCGAGGCCGCGTTGTTCTGGGCGGTCACCACGCCCTGCTGCGCGTTGGCGACGGCCAGCTGACCGGAGGCCTGGTCGACGGACTGCTTCTGCTCGGCGGTGTCGATCGCGGTCTTGTCCGCGACCACCGCCTTCTCGGCCGCGGTGACCGCTGCCTTGTCCTGGGCGACGGCGGCGCACGCCGGGTTCGTCGAGGCCGTCATGGCCGACGGGTCGCCGCAGGAGTTCTCGTCGTCCGACTGCTGCTGCCGGGCCTGGTCGAGCGTGTCGTTGTCGAAGTCGAGCTGGTGGTGTGCCCGGTCGACCGCCACGCTGTCGGCCTGAGCGGTGGCGTCGGCCTGGTTCTGGGTGGCGTCGACGACCTTCTGGGCCTGGGCCAGCGAGTCCTGCGACCCCTGCACTGCCGGCGAGTTCGTGAGCCTCGCCAGCGTGGCCTGCTGCTGCGCGAGGTTCGCCTTCTGCTGGGCGAGCGCCTGCTGGTACGGGAAGGGGTCGATCGTGGCGAGCGGCCGGCCCGCGGTCACATGCTGTCCGACCGTCACCATGACCTTGGTGAGCTGGCCGCCCTTGGCGAAGCCGAGGTTCTGCTCGGTGATCGCGGTGAGCGCACCGGTGGCGGACACGCCGGTGGTGAGGGCCGCACGCTCGACCTTCGCGGTGGGCGGCGGGGGCGTGGACGTGCTCGTGCAGGACACGAGCACGAGACCGGCCAGGACGGTGGCGGCGGACGTCAGGAGGATGCGGCGCCCAGACGCGCGCGAACCGCTCCTGGACACATCCGCGATCGGTGCTCGGTGCAGGATCACCCGCTGGCTCCTCTCCCGCGGCCTGCCCACCGGGGAGCGGGGCACGGTCACGCGAACAGTCCACGGTGGACATGGTCACTCACTGCCACCGTGGAGCCGCAAAGTAGACCATCACGAAATGGAAACGAGAGATGGGTCACCCACTTGTGGATGCCGGGCCGTGTCAGGGTCCTCGCCAGGTGTTTCACCCCATCGAGAAATGGGGTGAAGACCAGTAATCCGGGCGAATCGAGGTCGTTGTCGTGTCATCGGAGAGGGAACCGGTACTGCGTGCCGATGCTCGCCGTAATCGTGACCGGATCGTCACTGCGGCAAAGGAGTGCTTCGCCTCGCACGGAGCGGACGTGCCGGTGGAGGAGATCGCGCGCACCGCGGGCGTCGGCGTGGGCACGCTCTACCGCCGGTTCCCCGACCGCGGGGCTCTCATCCGCGCCGTCGCCCGCGACAGCTTCAGCCGTGCACTCGTCGAGGCCCGCGCGGCCGTGGAGGAGGAGGCCACCGCGTGGCAGGCGCTCGTCCGGTTCCTGCGCCAGTCGAGCGAGCTGCAGCTCAGCGTGCGGCTGGCCATGGCCTCCCCGCTGGCCCGGTCGATCATCAAGGACGACCCCAGCACCGAGCAGTCGCGCCGCGCCATGCTCGGCCTGCTCGGCGACGTCGTCCGCATGGCCCAGGCCGAGGGCTCGCTGCGGCCCGACATCGGAGCCGGTGACGTGGCGATGGTCTTCGTCCTGCTGCTCCGCCAGGTGCCGATCCCGCGCGAGGAGTCGGCACAGGTGGCCGGGGAACGATGCTTGGCGATCATGCTCGACGGGCTGCGCGCCCGGTCGGCCACGCCGCTCCCCGCCCGGCCCCTCAGCGGCGCCGACCTCGGGCTCTGAGACCCGGCTCCGGTGCCGCCGGGGACGCCCTGCCCGGCGGCCGGTCAGGAACAACCGCTTCGGGCTGTTCGCTCGCAAGCTCGCTCATCGCGTCACGTCGACCCCTGCGCACCAGATGCGCTCGATGCTGCGGGTCGCCGCGATGTCGGCCAGCGGATCGCCGGTGACCAGCACGAGGTCGGCGCGCAGGCCGGGCGTGATCGAACCCCGGTCGCCGAGCCCGAAGCACCGGGCCGGCAGCGAGGTGGCCGAGCGCAGCGCCTCCACCGTCGAGAGCCCGGCCTCGACGAGCAGGGCGAGCTCATGGTGGAGGCTGTCGCCGTGCGACACCGGGGAGGGCGATCCGGGCGCGGAGTTGGCGTCGGTCCCCGCGAGGACCGGGACCCCGGCCGCGTGCAGGGCCGCCACGCTGTCGCGGGCGTTCTCGTACGCCTCGCCCGGACGACCCCGGCCCCGGACGGTCGCCTCCATCATCGACAGCGTCGGCACGGCGACCTGCCCTTCGGCCACCATCCGCGCGACCGTCTCGTCGTCGAGCACTCCGTCGAGCGGGACGTGGGTGACGACGTCGACGCCCGCCTGTACGGCTGTCCGGTACGCCGCGACCGAGGAGGCATGCGCGACCGAGAGCTTCCCGTGTGCTCGGGCCGCCGCGACCAGCGCATCGACGGTGGCCTGGTCCAGCATGTCCGGCCCCGGCCGCTCGGCGACGATCTTGATGTAGTCGGAGCCTTCCGCCACCCGCTTCGCGACGAACGGCTCGGCCTCCTCGGGCGCGCTCAGGATCGCGTCGGCCGGCATACCCGGCATCCGGGCGTGCGGGCCGCCGGCACCGATGGCGGGGGTGCCTGCGCTGCGGATATCGGGCACGCGCCCGCGCAGCGCGTCGACGTGCGGGGGCGGCCAGCACGCCATGTCCAGCGCCGTGGTGACGCCGGACGCGGCGAGCCGGTCGAGGTCGTCCGGACCGAGCAGGTGGACGTGGGCGTCGAACAGGCCGGGCAGCAGCACGCCGCTTCGCCCGTCGACGTCGGTTCCCTCCGGGCCCGGGTTCCCGATCAGGGCCCCGTCGATCACGACGGTGCCGGGCTCCAGCAGCCGGTCCCCGTCGAACACCCGGACGTTGCGCAGCGTGGTGGTCATGTCGTGCTCCCTGCGGTCGATCGTGGTGTGAACGCGGCGACAGCCGCGGAGTCGGTGACCGACCGCGCTGATCACCTCGGAGACGGGGCGGCCGGGGAGGATCTGCTTGATCGGGGTCTCCAGCTTCTTGCCCGTCATTGTGCGGGGCACGGCCGGGACGGCCTCGGCCGCGTCCGGTACGTGCCACGGCGAGAGCTGGGACCGCGCGCGGCCCGGATCCGGTCGCGCAACGCGTCGTCGAGCGTCACGTCCCCCGAGCCGGGCGATCAGCTCCGGGGCATGGGGCACACTGTTTCGAGTGGATAGCAGTGGGGCAGTGAGCTCGAGGATCGGCCTGTGAACCGACCCGGCAACCCGAGCCGCGGCGTCGCACGAACCAGCGTTGGTCCGCCCTGTGACCCTGTCCCCCCGACCCCATCGGCCCGCCCGGGCCGATCGGGCCAGGCAGGGGCGCCACAGCGCCGGTCCGGGTTCGGGCACGCGGCGTTGCGGCATCCGGTGACGCTGGTCGCGCTCGCCGTGATGGTCGCGGTGGGCGTGGTCAGTGGATCGCTGCCGGGCGGCCCGGCCCCGTCGGTGCTGGCGCACGTGGGCATCGGGGTCGGTCCGTGGCAGGCCGGGCGCTGGTGGACGGTGCTCACCGCGCCGTGGTTCGCCTCGGGGCCGCTGGCCTGCCTGGTGTCCGGCATGGCCGTCGTGGTGCTGCTGGGCGCGGTCGAACGCACTCTGGGTGCGGGTCGGACCGTGGTGCTGGCGGTGGCGGTGCAGCTGGTGGGCAGCGTGGTGGGCATGGCGCTGGTCGATGCGGCGATGTCGACGGACGGGCGGTGGGCGGCGACGCTGCGGGAATCGGTCGCGGTCGGCCCCGGGCCGTTGCTGGTCGGGTGCGCTCTGGCAGCGAGCGCACGCTGGCCGGCGCTGTGGCGGCGCCGCGTGCGGGTCGTGCTGCTCGTCGGGATGATCATGCTGGCGCTGTACTCGGGCCTGATACCCGATCTGCTGCGGCTCGGTGCGGCCGTGACCGGGCTCGCGGTGGGGGCCCTGCTCTGGGGTCGCGCCCGGCGGGACCGCAGCAGGCCGCTCGCGCCCCCGTCGCGACGCGAGGGTCGCGTACTGGTGGCGCTGATCGTCGCAGCGACCGCGGTCGGGCCGCTGATCGCGTTGCTGGCCACGACCCGGCTCGGCCCGCTCGCGGTGCTGCGCTTCGTGTTCGCCTCCCCGCCCCCCGATGCCGCGACCGTCGCCCAGCAGTGCCTCGACCCCGCATCCGCCCACGAGTGCACCCTGCTTCAGGCCCGGCTGCGGCTGTCCGGGCTGGGCCCCGTGGTCATGTCGATCATGCCTGTGCTGCTGCTGCTGGTGGCCGCCGAGGGGCTCCGCCGCGGGCGGCGCGGGGCGTGGCTGGCCGCGACCGGTCTCAACGTCGCCCTGTCTGCGCTCGGGCTGTTCCTGGCCACCGACGTCCTCAGCGAACCGGCCCAGCAACAGCTCATACTCGGCGCCGGAACCCACGTGCACGCCTGGCTCGACCTGGCCGTGCCGGCGGTGCAACCCCTGCTCGTCGCGGTGCTGCTCGTGCTCACCCGCCGCCGGTTCACCGTCCGCGCCCGACCCGGCCTGCTCCGCCGCTGGGCGTGGCGCATCGGCCTGACCGCAGTGGCGGTGTCGGTGCTCGACGTCGCCGTCGGCCTCGCCGTCGCCGACCAGTACGTTCCCCGACCGGCCCTGGCCGATCTGCTGGCCGACCTGCCGACACGGTTCCTGCCGCCCGGCTACCTCGGCGAGACCGCACCACCGTTCCTGCCCGAGGGATACCTGGCGACGGTGCTGTTCGAATGGACCGGCCCCGTGTTCTGGTCCGTCGTGCTGATCGCAGGCCTGGCCACGTTCACACGCACCACGTCGCCGGGAAGCGAGGCCGACCTCGATCGCCTGCACCGCATCCTCGCCCGCACCTCCGGCTCGTCCCTGGCGCACATGGCCACCTGGCCCGGGCAGTCCTACGTGTTCATCCCCGACCCTGACGGTGCGCCGACGGCATCCGCGGGTGCGGGGGACGCCGCCGCGATCGCCTACCGCGTGATCGGCGGCGTCGCCCTGACCACCGGGGGCCCGGTCGGTGACCCGGCGCACCACGAGCGCGCGGTCGAGGCCTTCGTCGACCTGTGCCAACGGGAGAGCTGGACCCCCTGTCTCTACAGCGTCGACGCCGCCGTGGCCGAACAGGTACGCGAAGCGGGCTGGAGCACGGTGCAGGTCGCCGAGGAGACCGTCGTCCCCCTCGCCGGGCTGGCCTTCACCGGTCGCAAGTGGCAGGACGTCCGCACCGCCCTGAACAAGGCCGACAAAGCCGGCATCACCGCCGAGTGGACGACCTGGCACAAGTCGCCCCTGGCCCTGACCGACCAGATCAGGGTCGTCTCCGAGGAGTGGGTCGCCGACAAGGGTCTGCCCGAGATGGGGTTCACCCTCGGCGGGCTCGACGAGCTCACCGACGACGACGTCCGTCTCATGCTGGCCGTCGACAGCTACCGCACCGTGCACGGCGTCACCAGCTGGCTCCCGGTCCGCCGCGACGGAGCCACCGTCGGGTGGACCCTCGACTTCATGCGCCGCCGCAGCGACGGCTTCCGCGGCGTCATGGAGTTCCTCATCGCCAGCACCGCTCATCGTGCCCAGGCCGACGGCGCCGAGTTCCTGTCCCTGTCCGGCGCCCCCCTGGCCCGGCTCGACCGTGGCCTGCCCGCCGACGTCCTGCAGCGGCTGCTCGACCTCACCGGTCGCGCCCTCGAGCCGGTCTACGGTTTCCGCTCGCTGCTGGCGTTCAAGGCCAAGTTCCAGCCCGAGTACCACCCCCTGTACATGGCTTACCCCGATCCCGCGGCGTTGCCTGCGATCGGTACGGCGATCGTCCGCGCCTACCTCCCCGACGCCCGACCGCGCGACATCGGCCGCCTGCTTCGCCACCTCACCCACTGAGCGAGGTCGACGCGAGTCGTCGCCGGTTCTCATCGTTCTCTCATGCGCCGGTGCCTATCGTCCGCGGCGTGCGGTTGCTCGTGGTGGAGGACGAGCTGCGGATGGCCGCGCTGCTGAAGCGCGGCCTCGAGGAGGACGGGTACGCGGTCGACGTGGCCTCCACCGGACCGGACGCACTGTGGCAGGCGGGTGAGTTCTCCTACGACGCCGTTCTGCTGGACCTCATGCTCCCGGGCCTCGACGGCGTCGAGGTGTGCCGGCAGCTCCGCACCGCGGGCCGGTGGATGCCGGTGCTGATGCTCACCGCCCGTGATGCGGTCGACGACCGGGTCCGGGGGCTGGATGTCGGGGCGGACGACTACCTGACCAAGCCGTTCAGCTTCGCCGAGCTCTCGGCGCGGCTCCGCGCGCTGATCCGGCGAGGTGCAGTGGTGCGGCCCACCGAGCTGGAGGTCGCCGATCTACGACTGGATCCGGCCGTGCGCAGGGCGTGGCGGGGCACCAGCGAGCTGGAGCTGTCGAGCAAGGAGTTCTCGCTCCTGGAGATGTTCCTCCGCCACCCCGGGCAGGTCCTGACCAGGACCCGGATCCTGGAGAACGTCTGGGACTTCGCCTACGAGGGCGGTTCGAACGTCGTCGACCAGTACGTCCTCTACCTCCGTCGCAAGATCGACCGCCCGTTCGGGGTGGAGCAGCTCGAGACCGTCCGCGGCGCGGGCTATCGACTGCGCGACGAGCCGAACGCTCTCGTCGAGCAAGAGTAGGAACCGCCGATGCCACTGCGGTTGCGCCTGGCGCTGTTGTTCGCGCTGGCCACCGCTGTGGTGATCGCGCAGGCCGGGGTGGCGTTCGTCGTGCAGCTGCGGCTCAGCGTCGACGCCTCGTTGGACCCGGGACTCCGTGCGCGGGTTGCCGTGGTGGCCGACGAGCTGGGTTCCGGCGATGGATCCACGGCGCTGGGCCCGGCGGACGGGATCGTGCAGATCGGCAGGGCGGACGGGCGGACCCTCCTCACCGCGTCACCTGCCGCCGGCACCCGGCCGCTGCTCGACGAAGCGCAGCGTCAGCAGGCACTCGCGGGCGAGGTGTCCTTCACGGGGGTGGTGAACGGGGACCGCAGCCGCATCCTGGCCACCACCGTCCCGACCCGGGCGGGACGCGAGCTCGTGGTGGTCGGCACCGGCACCGACGTCTCCGATGCCGCCGTCGAGCGGGCGGGCTCCGCGCTCCTCCTCGGCGGCCCACCGGCCGTGCTGCTCGCCGGGTTCGGCGCATGGGTACTGGCCGGAGCGATGCTCCGACCGGTCGAACGCATGCAGCGCCAAGCCGCGGAGATCAGTGACGACGACCTCGGCCGCCGCCTCGCCGTGCCGAGGACCCGCGACGAGATCGCCGCGCTCGGCAGCACCATGAACGCCCTGCTCGCGAGGCTGCAGGAGGCACTGCTGCGCGAACGCAGCTTCGTCGCCGACGCCGGGCACGAGCTGCGTACCCCGCTGGCGATCCTGCGTACCGAGCTCGAGCTCGCCGCCCGCCCCGGCCGCAGCCGCGACGACCTCGTCGACGCCGTCACCCGTGCAGGCGGCGAGACCGACCGCCTGATCCGCCTCGCGGAGGATCTCCTTCTCCTGGCCCGTGCCGACAACCACCAGCCCTTCCTCCGTCCGGCACCGCTGTCGGTGCCGCAGCTGCTGGACGTGGCCGCCCGTGGAGCCGGAGCCCGCGCCGCCGAGCGAGGTGTCGTCGTCAGCGTGCAGGGCCCCGACGAGCTGGACGTCGTCGCCGACCCGGATCGGCTCCGCCAGGCCGTGGACAACCTGCTCGACAACGCCACCCGGTACGCCACGCCCGGCGGCACGGTCAGCATCACCGCGATCACTCCCGTGCCGGGCCGGTTCAGCCTGGAGATCGCCGACGACGGGCCCGGGTTCCCTCCGGACTTCCTGCCCCGTGCGTTCGAGCGGTTCCAGCGCGCCGAGGCAGCCCGCAGCCGCGACGGTGGCGGAACCGGGCTGGGCCTGTCCATCGTGCGCGCCATCGCCCAGGCCCACGGCGGCAGCGCCGAGGCGACCAACCGCCCCGACGGCGGCGCCCGCGTCACCCTCGACCTCCCCGTCGCTCTCGCGACCACGGACGGACCGATCAGTGGATCCACCACTGCTGAGCCGACCGCACCGCCGGTCCTGCGGCACCGCCGTTGGGGCAGGCCGCCGCGCCGCGACGCCCGATAGAACGGCAGCTCCAGCTCCAGCACCGCGACGCGACAGATGTGGGCGTCCTCATTTCCGTCACACCACGGGTCAATCGCCGGCGGCCGAGGGTGAGGAGATCCGATCCGACCACCTCGCGGAGGCGACCTCCATGGGCATCACCGATCAGCGCCCGCAACGACACCATCGGCGCCCTCGAGGACGCCGTCGCCTCGCCCGGCAGATCACGGCGCTCGTGGTGGCACTGTCGATCGGCACCGCCGCCCTGTCCTACACGCACGCGCTGACCTACCCCGGCAACGCGAGCTGGCAGGTCCGCACCGTGGAGTGGGTGCGCGACCACGGCGGGACAGGCCTGGTCAACGCGGTGGAGAACTGGTGGTTCGCCCACAATGTGCCGACGGGCATCGCGCCGCCTGCGAGCTCCCTGCCCAGTGTGGACAGCGCATCCATCACGGCGACCGCGGCGCAGCTGCCGCACCTGCCGTTGCTGCCCGGCGTCGCGCCGCTGCCCGGCGAGGGCAGCTGGGTCCCCGGAGCACAGCGGACGGGTGGCGTGCCGGCGCTCTACACCGGCTGGTTCCGGCCCGATCCGGCCTACCCCAGCCAGATCGTCGGGACGGCCTGGATCGACCAGTCGGTGACGGTGACCCGGCTGATCGCCGGCACCAAGGAACCTGGAGGAACCGGCTCACGCGACAACGCACAGGTTCCCCCCGGTCTGAGGTCCACGCTGGTCGCCGCGCTCAACTCGGGCTGGAAGATGAAGGACATCACCGGCGGCTACTACGCCGCCGGGCGGGAGGTGGTTCCGCTGCGCGACGGGGCGGCCTCACTGGCCATCGACACCGCTGGGCACGTCTCGGTGGGCCGGTGGAGCCGGGATCTCAGGATGGGACCGCAGATCGCCGCGGTGCGGCAGAACCTCGACCTGATCATCGACCGCGGACGGCCGGTGCCCGGTCTGGCCGACAACTCCAGCGGCGCATGGGGGAGCGCGAAGAACCAGTTCCAGTACACCTGGCGATCCGGGATCGGCACCGACCGGACCGGGAACCTGATCTACATCGGCGGCGACAAGCTCACCCTGACGGGGTTGGCCCACGCGATGGTGGCGGCCGGGGTACAGACGGGCATGGAGCTCGACATCCATCCCGGCATGGTCACCTTCAACGTGTTCCACCCGGCACCGGACGCTCCGTTCGGGCTCGCCGCCACCAGGCTGCTGCCCGACATGCCGCAGCCCGCGACCCGCTACCTGTCCCCCGACCAGCGCGACTTCTTTGCCGTCACCCTGCGCGGCCCTGACGGTCCAGGAGCGAACGCATCAGCGCCGCTCATCGCGGGCGCAGCGCTGGATTCCGGGCCGGCCGGCACCACGGCCCCGGGGCCCGGCCGGTGCACAGCGAGACCACAGGCTGTCTTGCCACCGTTTTACCTCCCGCTGGCTCGATGGGTCCCGGCGCATTCCTAACGTCGTTCCCAGCCGCACCTTCGGTTCCCTCAGTAAGGACGTACGCGATGAGCTCACCTCACGACTCCACCTCGCCCGCCGGTTCCGGATCGGTGCCCGCCCCGGAGACCGGAGCCATGCGATGCTCGAACTCCGACCGGGAGCGGACGTGCACCACGTTGCACGAGGCGGCGGGTGAGGGCCGGTTGACGATGGAGGAGACCGAGGAACGCCTCGGACGGGCCTACGCCGCGCGGTACGGCCACGAGCTGGACGACCTCGTCACAGACCTGCCCCGGGCGGCCGCACCCGCCGGCTGGATGCTCGTCGCCGCCATGGCCCGCCAGCAGCTCGTCGGCGACGTCGCGGTGCTGGCCGGCCGGGCTCCCGGCACCGGAGCACGCCGCCTGCAGCTGCTGGTGGTCGCCATCGCCACGCTGATGCTCGTC
>NZ_JAOPWR010000004.1 GCF_025965585.1 Pseudonocardia sp. | reverse complement strand
GGTGGCACCGGATCGGCCGGCCCGACGTGCTCGTCCAGCCAGCCGACCAGCGGGCCCGCCGCCAGCCAGGCCTCCCGCACGCGCTCCAGCGGCGCGGCGGTCTGCAGCCAGCACCCCAGCTCCCAGCCACGCCCCACCTGCAGGCCGCGGTGGCGCAGCAGGCCGAGGCGCGGGTGGTCGGCGGCATACCCCCGGGGGCGTCCGGCCGGCATCCGCGGCTCCTCGACGGCCCAGCCGTCCAGCGCGTCGAGGATCGTGCCGAGCTCCGCGCCCGCCTCCCCGCCGACAGCCGCGCGGTACCGGCGCAGCTGCGGGCCGTCGAAGGCCCGGTGGCCCGCCGACACCGTCAGCGCCGACGACGAGAGGACCACGCCGAGCACGCAGCCACCGGCGCTGCGGGCGAGGCAGCCCGTGTCGGTGCGGTAGGGCGGGGCGTCGGGCCGGAAGCGCCGGTTGACCTGCGGCCGGAACACGCGCGCCGTCCCGAACCCGGGTTCCAGGGCCCGGGCCAGCGCCTGCATCGGCCCGCGCACCCCGGCCTCGAACCGATGGCGGTGCGCGGTCCAGAACTCGGGGGTGTTGTCGGCGGCCAACTGCTCCAGCAGCGCGGGCGCCTCGGCGGGCCAGCCCTCGAACGTGATCTCCATGGACGTCCTCCTCGCTCGGTGTGTGCGGGCTTGGACGGATCCCGGACGCGCGAGGTTCCACGGGATCGGAGGATTCCGATACACAGCCCGCGCACAGGGACCCCCCATCAGGACCACAGCCGCAGGCGTGACGCTGGCTACCATGTCGACAGCGGAGTGGGTGCAGGCAGGCGCCGCGCAGCACGGTGACGCGGGCGAGCAAGGGAGCACGATGAGTGAACGGGCGCTCCGGCGGCCCGACGGCAGTGCCATCCGGGTGCTCGTCGTCGACGACGAATCGAGCCTGTCCGACCTGCTCTCGATGGCCCTGCGCTACGAGGGCTGGGAGGTCCGCACCGCGGCCGACGGCGGCTCCGCCGTCCGCACCGCGCGCGACTTCCGGCCCGACGCCGTCGTGCTCGACGTCATGCTCCCCGACTTCGACGGCCTCGAGGTCCTGCGCCGGATGCGGTCCGACACCCCCGACGTGCCCGTGCTGTTCCTGACCGCGCGCGACGCCGTCGAGGACCGGGTCGCGGGCCTCACCGCGGGCGGCGACGACTACGTCACCAAGCCGTTCAGCCTCGAGGAGCTCGTCGCCCGGCTGCGCGGGCTGCTGCGCCGCTCCGGCATGTCCGCGAGCCGCCAGGGCTCGGAGCTCGTGGTCGGCGACCTCCTGCTCGACGAGGACAGCCACGAGGTCCGCCGCGGCGACGACGTCGTCGAGCTGACGGCCACCGAGTTCGAGCTGCTGCGCTTCCTCATGCGCAACCCCAAGCGGGTGCTGTCGAAGGCTCAGATCCTCGACCGCGTGTGGAACTACGACTTCGGCGGGCAGTCCAACGTCGTCGAGCTCTACGTCTCCTACCTGCGCAAGAAGATCGACGCCGGCCGGGCACCGATGATCCACACAGTGCGCGGGGCGGGCTACGTCCTGAAGCCCGGGGCCGACTAGGTGCGCTCCCACTCGCTGCGGACCCGCCTGGTCGCCACCATGCTGCTGCTGCTCGCGGCGGCGTCGGTGGTGATCGGGCTGGTCACGGCGATCATCCTGCACCGCTTCCTCTACGCCCAGCTCGACCACGACCTGCGCCAGTCGAGCCAGGTCTTCGGCCGCTTCGAGGCGCCTCCGTCGCTGCCCCCGCCCGGCGGGACGTCGGGCGGCGGGAGCGGCCCACGGCCTCCCGAGTCGCTGATCGCCCTGATCAGCAACGGAGCGGTCGTCGGCACCAAGGTGTTCGCGCGCGAGGGCGGCACGACCACGGTGTCGCCGGGCGGCTACCCGGCCCTGCTCGCGGTGACGCCGGGCGACTCGCCCGTCAGCGCCGACCTCGGGCCCCAGCTGGGCGACTACCGGCTCATCGCCACGGCCCGGTCCGACGGCACGGTCCTCGTCACGGGCCTGCCGGAGAGCGGGGCCGAGGCCACCCTCACCAACGTCATCACCACCGAGGTGATCGTGGCCGCCGCGACGCTGATCATCGCCGGGCTCGCCGGCGTCGTGCTCGTCCGCCGCGAGCTGCGCCCGCTGGAACGCGTGGCCGTCACCGCCACCCGGGTGAGCGACCTGAAGCTGGACAGCGGCGAGGTCGACCTCACCGAACGCGTCCCCTACGCCGACCCGCGAACCGAGGTCGGGCAGGTGGGCGCTGCCCTCAACCGCATGCTCGACCACGTCGGCTCCGCGCTCGAGGCCCGCCAGGACAGCGAGACGCAGCTGCGCCAGTTCATCGCCGACGCCAGCCACGAGCTGCGCACGCCGCTCGCAGCCATCCGTGGCTACGCCGAGCTGACCCGCCGCTCCGCGTCGCCGGAGGAGACCGCCTACTCCCTGACACGTATCTCGTCGCAGGCCGAGCGCATGACCACCCTCGTCGAGGACCTGCTGCTGCTCGCCCGCCTCGACGCCGGACGCCCGCTGGAGCGCGGCGAGGTCGACCTCACCCGGCTCGTCCTCGACGCCGTCAGCGACGCCCACGCGGCCGGCCCCGACCACCGCTGGCTGCTCACCCTGCCCGACGAGCCCGTGACGGTGCCCGGCGACGCCTCCCGGCTCGCCCAGGTGCTGGCCAACCTGCTGGCCAACGCGCGCACGCACACCCCGCCCGGCACGTCGGTGACGGTGACGCTCGCGTCCGTCCGCGGCAGCGCTCGGCTGTCGGTGCTCGACGACGGCCCGGGCATCCCGCCCGACCTGCTGTCGCACGTGTTCGAGAGGTTCGCACGCGGCTCGTCGTCGCGGTCGCGGGAGAACGGCAGCACCGGTCTCGGGCTGGCCATCGTCGACGCCGTGGTGGCCGCCCACCGGGGCTCGGTGGAGGTCACGAGCAGGCCCGGCCGCACCGAGTTCGCCGTGCTGCTCCCCACGGCGGGCACCGTCCCCAACGGTGCGACCACCGCCCCCCTCCGCCGCCCGATCCGCGCCCGGACCCCGGGGCTCACAGGTGACGCACAGGTGGGGCACCGGTAGGACATAGCGGACGTGGCCACTCTCGGGCCACGTGACCACGACGCTCTCGCGCCCGCCCGTCGATCCGACGCAGGCCGCTCCCCCGCCCGGCCCGGCCCTGCGGCCCGGGGTGCGGCGCGGCCTCCTCGGCGCCCTGCTGGCCGTGACCGCCGTCCTCTACCTGTGGGACCTCTCGGCCTCGGGGTGGGCGAACGCGTTCTACGCCGCGGCCGCGCAGGCGGGCGGGGCGAGCTGGAAGGCGTGGTTCTTCGGCTCCTCGGACGCCGCGAACCTCATCACCGTCGACAAGACCCCTGCGGCCCTGTGGGTCAGCGGGCTGTCGGTGCGGATCTTCGGGCTGTCGAGCTGGAGCGTCCTGGTGCCGCAGGCGCTGATGGGCGTCGCGTCCGTCGGGCTGCTCTACGCCACCGTGCGCCGGACCGCCGGCACCGCGGCGGGGCTGCTGGCCGGAGCGACGCTCGCGCTGACCCCCGTCGCGGTGCTGATGTTCCGCTTCAACAACCCCGACGCCCTGCTCGTCCTGCTGCTCATCGGCGCCGCCTACGCGACGCTGCGAGCGGTCGAGGCCGGACGGACGCGGTGGCTGGTGCTGGCCGCGACGCTCGTCGGCTTCGGCTTCCTCACCAAGATGCTGCAGGCGTTCCTCGTGCTGCCCGCGCTCGCGCTGGTCTGGCTCGCGGTGGCGCCCGGCGGGATCGGGAAGCGGTTGCGGACCCTGGCGACCGCGACGGTCACGCTCGTGGTCAGCGCCGGCTGGTGGGTGCTCGTCGTGGAGCTCTGGCCCGCCGCCGACCGGCCGTTCATCGGCGGTTCGCAGACGAACAGCGTCCTCGAGCTGATCCTGGGTTACAACGGGTTCGGCCGCCTGACCGGTGACGAGGTCGGCAGCGTCGGCGGCGGCACGGGCGGTGCGGGCACCACCGGCAGCTGGGGCTCGACCGGTATCACGCGGCTCTTCAACGCGGAGTTCGGTGGGCAGAGCTCGTGGCTGCTGCCCACCGCGCTGCTGCTGACGGTGGTGCTCCTGTGGTGGACGCGGCGCGCGGCCCGCACCGACCGCCTCCGCGCGGCCGTGATCATGTGGGGTGGGTGGCTGGTGGTCACCTGGCTGACGTTCAGCCTCATGGCCGGCATCTTCCACCCCTACTACCTCGTGGCGCTGGCCCCGCCGATCGCCGCGCTCGTCGGGATCGGGGCGGTGGTGCTCTGGCGCGACCGCGCGTCGGTCGCGGCGCGGATCGTCATGGCCGCGCTGACCGCGCTGACGGCGGGCTGGGCGTTCGTCCTGCTCCGCCGCACCCCGGAGTGGCACCCGTGGCTGGCCTGGGCGGTGCTCGCGACCGGCCTCGTCGCCGCACTGGGCCTGCTGGGCGTGCACCGGGCACCGCGGGCGCTGGCGGTCGGTGTGGCCGTCGTGGCGGTCGTGGCCGGGCTCGCCGGGCCCGCCGGTTACTCACTCGCCACCGCTGCCACGCCGCACACCGGCGCGATCCCGTCGGCCGGGCCCGAGGGAGCCGGCATGTTCGGACCGGGCGGCGGTGCCGGCGGAGGCCGCGGCCAGTTCGGGGGCGGCCAGTTCGGGGGCGGACAGTTCGGCGGCGGCCAGTTCGGGGGCGGCCAGTTCCGGGGTCAGGGTCCGCCGGGCGCCGGGTTCGGCACGGGCCGTGCCGGTCAGGGCACCGCTCCGCAGGGCGCGGGCACCGGCGGTCAGGCGGGGAACGCCGGCGGTCCCATGGCGTTCGGTGGTGGTCGGGGCGGGTTCGGCGGACGCGGCGGCATGGGCGGCGTCGGGTCGCTCCTCGGCAGCCCCACGCCGGACGCCGCGGTCGTCGCCGCTCTCCAGCAGGACGCCGCCGACTACACCTGGGCCGCGGCCGCGGTCGGTTCCAACAGCGCCGCCGGGTACCAGCTCGCCACCCAGCTGCCCGTGATGGCGCTCGGAGGCTTCAACGGCACCGACCCGGCGCCCACGCCGGCGCAGTTCCAGCAGATGGTCGCCCAGCACGAGGTGCACTGGTTCGTCGGCGGCACCGGGCCCGGTGGGACGGCCAGCGGCGGCAGCGACGACGCCCAGGAGATCGCGCAGTGGGTGCAGAGCACCTTCACCGCGACTACGGTCGGCGGCACCACGCTCTACGACCTCTCCGCGGCCGTGTCATGAGGACCGTCACACCCGAACGGGGCGGACACACAGCTCGCGCACAGGAGCATCACAACGCCCCGACAGCGCGCGCGGAGATCGTGCTGTGCATGAGCGTCGTCACCGCCCCGACACAGGCGGATCCGAGCAGCGGGACGGACCGTCGGCCCGGCCCCCTCCTGGACGTGGTCGTCCCCGTCTACAACGAGGAACGCGACCTCGAGACGTCGGTCCGGCGGTTGCACGCCCACCTCACCGACCACTTCCCCTACCCGTTCCGGATCACCATCGCCGACAACGCGAGCACCGACGGCACCCCGCAGATCGCGGCGGCGCTCGCCGGCGAGCTGCAGGCCGTCACCTCGCTGCGGATGGCGCAGAAGGGCCGAGGCCGGGCGCTGCGCGCGGCCTGGTCGGCGTCCGACGCGAAGGTGCTGGCCTACTGCGACGTGGACCTGTCCACGGACCTGGCCGCACTGCTGCCGCTCGTGGCCCCGCTGATCACCGGACACTCCGACCTCGCGATCGGCACCCGGCTCAGCCCGGGGTCGCGGGTGGTGCGTGGCGCCAAGCGCGAGTTCATCTCCCGCAGCTACAACCTCATCCTGCGCGGCACCCTGCACGCCCGCTTCTCCGACGCGCAGTGCGGCTTCAAGGCCATCCGCGCCGACGTCGCCCGCCGGCTCCTGCCGCTCGTGAAGGACACGGGCTGGTTCTTCGACACCGAACTGCTCGTGCTGGCCGAGCGTGCCGGCCTGCGCATCCACGAGGTGCCCGTCGACTGGGTGGACGACCCCGACAGCAGCGTCGACATCGTCGCCACCGCGATCGCCGACCTCAAGGGCGTCGCCCGGCTGGGCCGCGCGCTCGCCACCGGCGCACTCCCCCTGCACGAGCTCCGTGCCCAGCTCGGCCGCGACGACATCCGTCCCGCCGAGAACGAGGTGGCCGGTGTGCCGAAGGGGATGCCCGGCCAGATCGTGCGGTTCGCCGCGATCGGCGTGGCCAGCACCCTGGCCTACCTGCTGATCTACGCACTGCTGCGCGGCTCGATGGGCGCGTTCGGCGCGAACCTCGTGGGGCTCGTCATCACCGCCGTGGCCAACACCGCCGCGAACCGCCGCCTGACCTTCGGCGTGCGCGGCCGCGAAGGGGCCGCCGCCCACCAGTTCCAGGGTCTCATGGTCTTCGGGCTCGGCCTGGCCCTGACCAGCGGTGCGCTCGCGGCGCTCGGCGTCTGGTGGCCCCACGCGAGCCAGCTCGTCGAGATGGTCGTGCTCGTCGCAGCCAACGCCCTGTCCACCGTGCTGCGCTTCGTCGCCTTCCGGGCGTGGATCTTCCGCGCCCGTCGTTCCCCCAGCCAGCAGGAGATCTCGGCATGACCGCAACGCTCACCCCGACGGACCGCCCTGCGGTCCCGACGGAGCCGCCGCCCGCATCACCGCCGCGGTCGCGGGGCGAGCGGGGCGCGCTGGCCGTGCTGCTGCTCGGCACGGCCGTGATCTACCTGTGGAACCTCGGCGCGTCCGGGTTCGCCAACAGCTTCTACGCGGCGGCCGTGCAGGCGGGCACGAAGAACTGGGAGGCGCTGCTCTTCGGGTCGCTCGACACCGGCAACATCATCACGGTCGACAAGCCGCCCGCCTCGATCTGGGTGATGGCACTGTCGGGCCGGATCTTCGGCTTCAACTCCTGGAGCATGCTCGTCCCCGAGGCCCTGATGGGTGTCGCGACGGTGGCGCTGATCTACGCGACCGTTCGGCGCGTCTCCGGGCCGCGGGCGGGTCTGCTCGCCGGCGCCGCGATGGCGCTGACGCCGGTCGCCGTGCTGATGTTCAAGTTCAACAACCCCGACGCGCTGCTGGTGCTGCTCATCGTGGCCGCGGCGTACGCCACGGCCCGGGCCATCGAGCAGGCGCGGACGCGCTGGCTGGTCCTCGCCGGCGTGCTCATCGGGTTCGCGTTCCTGACGAAGATGGGCCAAGGGCTCATCCCGGTCCCGGCGCTGGCGCTGGCCTACCTCGTCGCGGCGCCCACCGGTGCCTGGCACCGTATCCGCCAGCTGCTCTACGCGGGCGCCGCGATCGTGGTCTCCGCAGGCTGGTACGTCGTGCTGACGGAGCTGTGGCCCGCCGACAGCCGCCCCTACATCGGCGGATCGGTCGGCAACAGCCTGCTGCAGCTGGCCTTCGGCTACAACGGCCTGAGCCGGCTCTTCGGCGGGTTCGGCGGTGCGGGCGGTGGAGGGGGCGCCCCGGGTGGTGGCGGCACGCCCAGCGGGGGCGGCGTCCCCAGCGGTATCGGGGCTGCGTTCGGCGGCGGCGACGTGGGCATCGGACGGATGTTCAGCGCCGACATCGGCGGCCAGGTGGCCTGGCTGCTCCCGGCCGCGCTCGCGCTGCTGGTAGCCGGCCTGTGGCTGACGCGCCGCGCCCCTCGCACCGACCCCGTGCGTGCGTCGCTGATCCTCTGGGGCGGCTGGGTGCTCGTGACGGGGCTGGTCTTCAGCTTCGCCGAGGGGATCTTCCACTCCTACTACACGGTGGCGCTGGCCCCTGGGATCGCGGCGCTCGTGGGCGTCGGCGGGCACGAGCTGTGGAAGCACCGCGCCACCTGGCCCGGACGCGCCGCGCTGGCCGTGGTCGTCGCCGGCACCGCGGCGTGGGCCTGGGTGCTGCTCGGACGTTCCGCGACGTTCCTGCCGTGGCTGCGGTGGGTGGTCGTGGTGCTCGCGGTGGTCGC
>NZ_JAOPWR010000001.1 GCF_025965585.1 Pseudonocardia sp. | reverse complement strand
CCGCTCGATCCCGCTGCCCTGCTCCAACCCGACCGCCCCGTGCTTCGGCGGCCCGGACCTGCGCACGATCTTCGTCACCTCGCTGCGGCACGGCGTGGCGCCGGACGTACTGGCCGCCAAACCGCTCTCGGGCGGGATCTTCGCCGTCCGCGTCGACGTACCCGGCGTCCCGATCAGCCGGTTCCGCGGCTGAGAACCAGGGAGGTAACACGTCGGACGCCGGTCTCCGGCCCGGAGCCGACGGCGGGTCGCAAGCCGCGTCCACGGAGGAGTTCGCCCCCACGGCCATCCCGGTGGAGCTGGTGCTGGTGGTCGAGACCGACGACGACCAGACGATCGTCCGCGCCGGCTCCTACGACTCCCGCGAGTACATCTACGACACACGTCGGCGGTGACCGACCACGACAGCTACCGCGTGGACGAGCGGCGGTCCACGATGACGTCGACGCCGACTGCCGGCGCGGATCGGCACAGAGCGCCGGCGACCGCGGGCGGCTCGCGACCGGACGCAGCGTCGGGGGCATGGGCCTGCCGCTGAAGCCGGAACGGCGGCGCCGTGGCCCGGCCCGTCGAGCGCACACCGGACCGCGCGAGCGGCTCCGCCCGACGCACGAGCACCGTCGACATGCTCCGACCGGGCCGGCGGGCTCGGCGATCCGCGCCTGGTCGTCCGCGCGATGGCGCGCGACGTCCTGACGGCGACGGCGGGGAAGCACATGTCCGTGACACCGCCCTTGGTCGGCTACCCATACACAACGTCAGAACTTGACGGCCAGATCTCGTTGTCATGCTGCTTGGAGGCATGACTTCGACGTGACATGACTGTTAGAGTGCCCTCCACCAGCGGCGCGGTGAAGCTGCGTTCCCGCGGGCAGGCAGTGTTCCATCGACGACGAGGAGCCGGCAGTGGTCGCCATCATGAACGGGATCAGGGTGCTCGAGGTGGCGTCCTGGACCTACGTCCCGGTAGCCGGCGGGATCCTCGCCGAGTGGGGCGCCGACGTGCTGAAGGTGGAGCACCCCGAGACCGGCGATCCGCAGCGCGGTCTGGTCACCTCCGGGCTGGTCCCGGCGGGCGGCGTCGCGCACATGGTGGAGCTGCCCAACCGGGGCAAGCGCAGCATCGGGCTGGACCTCAAGTCCGAGGAGGGCCGGGACCTGCTGATGCAGCTCGTCGCCCGCTCGGACGTGTTCCTGACGAACTTCCTGCCGGCCGCGCGGGCCAAGCTGCACATCGATGTCGACGACATCCGCGCGGTGAACCCGAACATCGTCTATGCCCGCGGTTCCGCACACGGCCAGCTGGGCCCGGACGCGAACCGCGGGGGCTACGACAACTCCACCTTCTGGGCCCGCTCCGGTGCCGCCGACACCGCGAGCCCCGACGAGCTCGGCTACCCCGTCACCCAGCCCGGCGCCGCGTTCGGCGACGTGCTCGGCGGCCTCACCATCGCCGGCGGCATCTCCGCGGCGCTGCTGCACCGCGAGCGCACGGGTGAGGCGCTCACCGTCGACAGCTCGCTGCTGGCGATGGGCGCCTGGGCCATGGGTGCGAACCTCGCCGCCGCCGCCGCCTTCGGCATCGAACGCATCCCCCGCTCCAAGCCCGCCGACGCCCCCAACGCGCTGGTCAACAGCTACCGGACCAAGGACGGCCGGTTCGTCTCGCTGGTGATGTTGGAGTCCGACCGGTTCTGGCCGGAGCTCACGACCGCGCTCGGCAAGCCCGAGCTGACAGCCGACCCGAGGTTCGTCGACCACGCGGCCCGGATGCGCCACAACAAGGAAGCCGTGGCGGAGCTCGCCGAGCTGTTCGGCGCCGTCACCTTCGAGGAGGCCCAGCGGATCCTCGGCAGCGGCCGCGGCGCGTGGGCCCCGGTGCACACCCCCCGCGAGGTGCTCTCCGATCCCCAGGTCATCGCGAACGGCTACCTCAACGAGCTCAAGGACGCCAACGGCACGCCCTTCCAGCTGGTGCCGGCCCCGCTGACGTTCAACGGCGAGTCCGGCGACACCCGTCGCGCCCCCGGTCATGGGGAGCACACCGACGAGGTGCTGGGCGAGCTCGGCATGGACATGGACCGGATCCTGGAGCTGAAGATCGCCGGCACGGTCCTCTAGCCCCCACCTGTGCGAGAGCCCCCGGGCCGGTCGGCCGGGGGCTCTCACACAGGACCGTCAGCCCTCCTTGCGCAGCAGCAGGCAGCCCGCCTCCGGGCCGCCCCCGATCCCCACCGCCGCGATCTCGACGTCCTTGGGGATCTGCCGCTCCCCCGCCTCGCCCCAGAGCTGCAGGCAGGCCTCGTGCAGGAAGCCGTAGCCGTGCAGGCGCCCCGCGGACAGCTGCCCGCCGTGGGTGTTGATCGGCAGCTCGCCGTCGAGGGCGTACCGGGCGGTCTCCTCGAGGAACGGCCCGGCCTCACCGTGCTTGCAGAACCCGAGGGCCTCGATCCACTGCAGGCAGAGGTAGCTGAAGCCGTCGTAGAGCTCGGCGAAGTCGACGTCCGCCGGGGTCAGCGAGGTCTGCTCCCACATGTGGTGCGCGGAGTCGTGCGCGGCCATCGTCGTCAGGTCGACACGCTGGTCCCAGGTGTGGCGCTCGTAGAGGCCCGAGCCCGCGGCCTCGATCGCGATCGGCGCCCGGCCGGACTCCGCGGCGGCGTCCCGGCGGGACAGGATGATCGCGGTGGCGCCGTCGCACGGGACGTCGCAGTCGTAGAGCCCGAACGGGTAGGAGATCAGCCGCGCGGACAGGTAGTCGTCCATCGTCATCGGGTCGCGGTAGATCGCCTTGGGGTTGCGGGCCGCGTTGCGGCGACCGTTCAGCGGGATCTGCCCGAGCTGCTCCCTGGTCAGGCCGAACTCGTGCATGTAGCGCATGGCGTACAGCGCGATCCAGTTCGCCGGGGACGCCGCGCCGAAGGGCATCCGGAACTCGGCGTGCCCGCCGGCCCGCATCTGCTTGCCCGTCAGCGCGGCCGCTCTCCCCTGCGCCTGCGCGGTCGACTCGAAGACGCTGCGGAAGCACAGGACGTGGGTGGCGCGGCCGGTGGCGATCGCGGACGCGGCGTCCATTAGGGTGCCCGCCTGGCCCGGCGTCTCCACCCCGCTCAGTGCCCAGGTGGTGCGCAGGCCGAGCGCGTCGCGGACCTCGTGCGTGGTGGCACCGACGAACCCGCCCTCCGCCACGACCGGGCCGGGGTAGCTGGCCACGCCGTCGACGTCCGCGGGATCGAGTCCCGCGTGCGCGATCGCCTCCAGTGCCGCGTCCAGGGCGAGGTCGACACCGCCGCGGCCGAGCTTGCGCCCGACCTCCGACTGCCCGATCCCGGTGATGACGACCTTGTCGTCGACGAAGCTCATGACGC
>NZ_JAOPWR010000533.1 GCF_025965585.1 Pseudonocardia sp. | reverse complement strand
GGGCGAAGCTCAGGCCCGGTGCTCGGCGATGTCCCGGGAACGGCGACCGCCAATCCCGGAAAGACCGCGTTATGAAGACACAGCCCCTCAGAGGTTTCGGCGGTCCCCCGGGCGCCGGAGCCGGAGGCCGCGATGAGGCCGATCGCACCGCCGGTCCGTTTGACTATCCACGTCCGGCATCGGCGAAAAGCGGTCACCGAGACGAGGAGCCCGACACAGCGGGGGACGCCGAATCGCTCTACCCCAGGGCCTGTCGCTACGGTGCAGATCTCGTCATGTATCGGCGACCCGGTGCTTCGCCGTCGCGGACGAGGCGCAGCAGCATCTCATCTGCCTCGCGCCCGATCGGGCGGGTGTCCCGGTCGATCACGAGATCGCCGGAACGTGCGGCTCGGACAGCGGTATGTCGTCGACCGCGACACACCGAGACGGCGCCGCACCGGGCGGCCAGCAGGAACGATGTCGAGGTCGCAGCAGCCCTTGTCCTGTGGGTGCACACCCCAGGAGGTCGGATCAGAAGAACCAGTGCTGCGGTTCTTGGCCTCGCTCCACGAGGTCGCCGAACTGGCCGCTGAGGAACGCGAGCGGCTCGCCGGCCCGGTCGCAGACCTGCTGGACGTGGCCGATGACCACGGTGTGGTCGCCGGCCTGGAAGTGCCGTTCCACGGTGCACTCGAGGTGTGCGAGCGCCTCGGGCACGACCGGCACTGCGTGACGGCCGTATTGCAGCGGCAGGCCGTCGAAGTGGTCGGCGCCGCGCCGAGCGAACCGCATCGCGATCCCTTCTTGCCGGGCGCCGAGGATGTTCACCGCGAACCGGCCGTCTCCCACCACGGCCTCGGTGGTGCGTGCACCGGTGGTGAGGCACACGAGCAGCAACGGTGGATCCAGAGACACCGAGGTCAGGGAGTTGACCGTCATGCCGTGCGGCTGGTCGCCGTCGAGCGCGGTGATCACCGCGACGCCGGTGGCGAACCGGCCCATGGTGCGGCGCATGGCTAGTGGGTCGACGACGCCCGGTTCGGGCATCGTGGTTCTTGACACGATCGACTCCCGTCGCTCGGCCGCGGTCAGACGCGGTACCGGACCTCGAATGTCGTGACGCCCTCCTCGGAGAGCCACGGCCCGTGCGGCATGCCCGGTGGGCGGCAGGCGTACATCCCCGCGGTGAACGTCTCGCCGAGGGTGAGGTCGGTGAACGACCCCTCCAGGATGAAGACCTCTTCCCAGAAGTCGTGGATCTGCACACCGTTGGGGGTGGAGTCGGCGCCCGGCTCGTACCGCAGGATGCGCGTCGCCACCCCGGTCTGCGGATCCTTGGCGAGTATCCGCTCCTTGATCTTCGGGTCGTTGCCGGCGCAGATCGTGTACCCGATCTTCTCCACCGGGAAGAACTCGTGTTCCGGCTTGGCCATGGGGCCTCCCTAGGTTGTTGGTGAATCGGCCCGGTCAGGACCGGTGAGGGGCCTACTCGACGCCGTAGCTCGCCAGGAACGCGTCGATGTCGGCGAGCGTGTCCTCGAAGCCGTAGTTGCGGAACGCGTAGCCCTTCACCACGAACGGTGCTCCGGCGTAGAACATCTCGTACTGGTGGTGCCGGCCGCCGAACTCGCTGCCGACCGCGTCCCAGACGAGCTTGAACAGCTTGATCCGCTCCTCGGCCGGGGCGTTCGGCGAGTAGATGTAGCGGTCGATGTCCGCGCGGGTCTCGGGGTTGCGCATGTCCTCCACGCTGGAGGGCACCTGCAGCACGCCGCCGCCGACGAGGTCGCGCAGGATCGCCAGCGCCCGCGGGTACAACTCGGCCTGCAGCCCCATCGCGCCGTAGACGGCCCGCCTGCCCGGCCGCCACAGCCCCGACTCGTCGGGGGCCGCGGTGTACTCGGCTGCCAGCACCGCCGACTCCACGATGGACACCAGACTGGCCAGCTCGCCGAGCTTCTCGACGACGCCGGGGAACTTGTCGACCCCGTTGACGGCGGCCACCTTGCGGGCCAGCCCGGCGATGAACTGCAGCTTCACCGAGAACCGGATCTGCGACTGCCAGTTGCCCAGCACGTGCGCACCGGTGTCGAAGAACTGCCGGCGCAGGCCCGCCACATCGCGGTCGACGAACACGTCCTCCCACGGGATGAGCACGTCGTCGAAGACGAGCAGCGCATCGGTCTCGTCATAGCGGGTGCTCAGCGGGTAGTCGTAGGAGCTGGTCGCGGCGGGCGCGAACGGACGCCGGCAGTAGAACTTCAGTCCCTCGGCGCCGGCGGGGACGACGAAGCTGATCGCGAAATCCCGGTCGTCGTCGGTCAGTGGCTTGATGCAGGACACGAAGATGTCGTCGGCGACCGGTCCGCCGGTGGCGAGCATCTGCGCGCCGCGCACCACGATGCCGTCCGGGCGCTCCTCGACCACGCCGGCCTGGACGAAGTCGCCGTCCCAGGCGTGCGCGGTGGTGGCCCGGGACACCTGCGGCGGGATGATCGCGTAGGAGACGTAGCGGCTCTCGGTGAGCAGCCGTTTGTGATAGGCGAGCACGTTCGCCGACAGGTCGCGGTGCCCGGCGGAGAACGCCTCCGGGTGCGCGGCGAATCCGGCGATGAACGATGCGACGTGGTCGGGGCTGCGCCCGACCCACCCATGGGTGTGCCGGGCCCAGGTGTCGGCCGCGCGCCGGAACTCGGTGAGATCCTCGCGGCAGCGCGGGATGCCGTAGATGCGGTTGGCCTCCGCGCCGGTCTCCGGTGCGGTGAAGGTCATCTTCGAGGCCGGGTCGGCGGCCACGTCGAAGAGCTCCGAGATGGTCGTCGCGATCGGCGCGAAGGCCGGGTCGTTCGCGACGTCGCGGACGCGCCGGCCGTCGACGTAGACGGTGCGGTTGTCGTTGATCGCTGCCAGGTAGTCCTGTCCGGTGCGCATCAGTTGTTCCTGTTCTTCGTCTCGTAGGCGTGGCCCAGGACGGTGCCGTCGGCGAGCTCGAGCCGCAGGTTCCAGGCTCGGCCGAAGACGAACCGTCCGGCGAGCAACGGCAGCGTGCCGCCGAACATCACGAGGTCGCCGTCGGTGTCGGGCAGGGCGGCGGCCAGCCGGGCGAGCACGCCGGCCGGGGTCCGCAGGGCCGCGAGGGATCCGCGCTGGTAGGGCGCGCCATCCACGTCACTGCTGACCTGTACCGCGTCCCAGTCGAACTCCGCGAGATCGGCCGGCAGCTCGACGACGGTCGTACCGAGCGGCTTCGGGCAGGCCGCCTTGGAGCCGGCGATGTCGGTCTTCTCCAGCTCGCGGTCGGTGTGGTCGGAGCCGACGCCGAGGAAGTGCCGGCCACCGTGCCGGATGATCACTGGCTCGACCTCGCCCGAGGTGTCGGGGCTGGGCACCCCGACAGCGGCGTCCGGGGTGAGCAGGGCGGGGTCGAGGTCGTAGAAGGCCGGCACGGTCGCCGGCGGCGGCACGCCGATCGCGGCGAGCTCGGCGATGTGCGCGGCCACCGCGTCCTGGTCGCGGCCGGTGTAGCCGGCCACGATCAGCCGTGCCGGTCGGATATCGAGTGTCTCCGCGGTCGCGCTCACGGTGAGTCGCAACGGCGTGGATGCCGCGGGCATGGGATCAGGCCTCTTTCCTAGAAGGGGTACGGGCGGCGGTCGAGCGTGGCACGCGACCGAGCCGACGGTCGGCGAGAACGGGGAACTCGGTGCGCGCGGCCTGGATCACGCCGGTGTCCACGTCACAGAAGGTCACGCCCTCGTCCTCGGCGGCCTCGACGAGGACCTCCCCCCATGGGTCGACGATCCGGCTGTGTCCGGCGAGCCGGACCCCGTCGCCCTGCTCCCCGACCGCGTTGCAGGCGATGAGCACGACCTGTTCCTCGACCGCGCGGGTGGAGGTGAACAGCCGCCAGTGCGCAAGCCGGGCCGCCGGCCAGGCCGAGCACACCACGACCGACTCCGCACCCGCGTCGACCAGCGCGCGGTACAGCTCCGGGAAGCGCAGGTCGTAGCAGGTCGTGGTGCCCAGCCGACCGAGGTCAGTCGCCACCGTCGCCACCTGCTCACCGGGTGTGAGTAGTTCGGCCTCGCGCGACCGGTACCCGAAGACGTGGATCTTGCGGTAGCTGTGGACGATCTCCCCGTCCGGGCCGATCAACACCGCGGTGTTGAACAGCCGGCCCTGCTCGTCACGCTCGAGGACGCTGCCCATGTGCAGGTGGCAGCCCAGCCGGCGGGCCCACTCGCGGGCCGCCGAGACGGTGTCGCCGTGCAGCGGCTCCGCGAGCTCGGCGTAGGAATCGAACGCGAAGTACCCGGGCAGCCAAAGTTCAGGCAGTACCACCAGGTCGGCGCCGGCGGCGTCGGCCACCATGTCCCCGACCCGATCGCGCCGCTCCGCGGCCGGTTCCCCGGCCGGGCTGGCCACCTGCACAAGTGCCGTTCTCACTTCGCGTGATCACCGGCCGAGGACAGGAACTCCAGCAGCTCGGCGTTGAACTTCTCACCGATGCGCTGCACGGCGTGCGGGCTGCCGTCGAACAGCACCCGCCTGGCCGGCAGCTTCTCCGCGAGCACGTCGGCGACGTCCTCGAAGCCCGGGGTGCCGCCGCCGGTGACCACCAGCTTGGGGAACGGTGCCGCCGCCAACTGCTGCAGCGGCACCCCGGTCTCCCACGGGCGCTCGGTCTTGAGGTTGCGCACCGCCTCCCCGAATGCGGGCGGCAGCGGCGAGGGCAGCTCCATCGACACACCCAGCGCCCTGAGGAACCCCTCGACGAACGTCTCGAGGTCGGCGTCGCCGTTGCGCCCCCAGTGCGTGCGGAGACTCTCGATCAGCTTGTCCGCTTCGGGCCGGCCGGCGGCGTTGGGCATCGCGGGCGGCTCGATGACCGTCAGCGACCACACCTTGTCCGGGGCGAGGGCGGCCGCGCGCATGGCCACGACTCCGCCCATCGACGTGCCGACCAGGTGCGCCCCCGCGCCGACGAGCTCGACGATGTCTCGCGCGTCCCGGTCGGGGTCGATCCGGTCGGTCCCCGGGCTCGGGCTGTATCCGCGCCGGTAAGGGGCGATCAGCCGGTAGCGGTCAGCCAGCACCTGCTGCTCGCCGAACGCCGCGGCCGCGGAGCTCAGGCTGCCGTGGACCAGGACGACCGGTGGACCCTCCTCGCCCCAGCGCTCCGCCGCGAGCTCGTTCACTGCCCGGCCGAGGCGTCCGCCTCGGCGGCGGCGAACACGCCGTTGTCCACGTCGAGCTGGCGGGACTCGAAGCGCCAACCGTCGGCGGTACGAACCGCGACGTCGTTGTAGACGCCGCTGGCGATGATGTGCGGTGCCTTCTCGACCTGGATCTTCACGACCAGGGAGTAGACCGTGGCGCGGTCCCCGTCGCCCTCGATCACGTAGTTGGTCAGGACGTGGCGGGCACCGTCCTCCTTGCCTGCCGCGATGTGGCCACGGATGAACTCCTTGATCGCCTCGTGGCCGGTGAAGGTGCCGTAGGTGGCGATGAACTTCCCGTCGGGCAGCCAGCAGTTCGCCCAGGCGTCGACCTCATGCGCGTCGAGGTACTTGACGTGGATGTTCGACAGCTCCTGGATGGCGAGCTTGTCGTCGACGGAGAGAGGCATCGGAGACTCCAGTGTCAGGAGAGGAAGACGGCCGACTCGAAGCTAGAGTACTAGTACGTAGTATGCAAGTAGCTCGTATGTAGGATGCCGCGATGGCCAAGCTGAGCGGCGTTGCCGCCGTCGAACGCCCCCCGACGCTGTCCCGCAGCGCCTACCTGCAGCTGCAGCAGGCGATCCGGGACGGGGCGATCAGACAGGGCGTCCTGTATTCGGAGAACGAGCTCGCCGAGACACTGGGAATGTCGCGCACCCCGGTGCGCGAGGCCCTCATCTCCCTCAGCCGCGAGGGCTTGATCGAGATCGAGTCACAGCGAGGCTTCCGCCTGCGGACACTTTCGACCGACCAGCGGCAGGAGATCTTCGACCTGCGTTCGCTGCTCGAGTCGTACACGG
>NZ_JAOPWR010000356.1 GCF_025965585.1 Pseudonocardia sp. | reverse complement strand
CGGGGTAAGGGCCGCCACGCGACTCGATATAGCTCGATACGTATTCCGTTCCCGGCGGGTACAGCACGTGGTGCGAATGCTTGTAGCTGTCGGTGTTGAGGATGATGTTTCCGAAGTCGGAGAACTTGCTGACCACGTTAGAGCCTCTCGGTTCTGCGGGTACGGAACGACACTGTTCGCCGCCCGGCGTTGATGGTGCGGAAATTGATTTCGGCACGCGGCGAGGTAGAATGCCGACGTGTCGACGATGTGGCCCGGAGGTCAGCACGGCACGGCGGTCAGACCAGGTTGCGGCCTCGAGGGCCGGCGAATGGCGACGGGAAGTCGCCCGGGGCCGAGGTCAGGGACAACAGCGACAGGTGGCTCGGTGACCGAGACCGCCCCGCCGCGTGGAATCAACCTGAAGAATGCTCGGCATGGGGAGAAACACTAGGAGTCGCCACGTCACCGCCACAAGAGTCTGTGAGGCCGTTCACAGTGTGTCGATCGTGTCGATTGTTTCAACTGTTTCAGAAATCTCGACGGGCCCTTTCTCGACGGGTCCGTTTTGGTCGGCAGTGACGGAATCACTATCTGCTGGTCGGGTCGTCAACCGGGTCGTGCCGGCGTGGCGATACTGACAAAAGGCCGTTCGAGGAGTCGCCAGGCGACCTTCTCATCCTGATCGGTCAGCCCTTGCCGGTAGCGGTACTCATGGATCCGCCGGCGCTCGCCCTCGGCGGCTCGGCCGTGAAGGCGATCCTGCGCAGGCACCCCCTTGACGAGCGAACCGCCGCGTGACTTCGGGCGGCGGCACGCGCCGGCATCCGGCTCACGTCCAGCGCGGCCGTCAGCCCCCGGCCTCGGCCGCGTCTGCATCGAGCAGACGCGTGAGAATGCCGGTGAGCTGCTCGAGGTCGTCGGCGGGGAGGGTGCCGATCGCGTGCGGCGGGCGAGTGAGGATGGCATCGACGGTCGCGATGGCGTCCCGTCCGGCAGCGGTGAGCGTGACCAGCTTGCGGCGTCGGTCGTCGGGGTGCGGCCGACGTTCGACGAGGCCGTGCGTCTCGAGCTTGTCGACGATCAGGGTCGCGTAGGGGGCATCGACCCCGTTCGCCTCCGCGATCTGGCGAAGGGTCAGCGGCCCGTCGCGAAGTTGCAGCAGAACCTTCCCCCTGCCGCCACCGAGGCGGAAACCCAGCGCCTCGGCGAGCTCGCCCCGGCGGTCCTGGGCCTCGACCAGCCGGTACATCAGGACCCAGGCCTGCTCGACGGGATCGGCCGAGCGTCTCGACGACCCTGCCACGCTCACCACGCTACCGTGCGGCCCAGGTAGTCGACGTAGTGCAGACCGGGCGTCCCCCGGAGGGCGTCGAGGGTCTTGACGACGTTCGGGATGCTCTCGTCGATGGTGAGCCGGGCATCCTGACCGCCGAGGTCGGTCTGCACCCAGCCGGGGGCCATCAGGACCAGCGTCCGGAGATCGTTGTCGTGCCGGGCCGCGTAGCTGCGCATGAACGTGTTGAGCGCAGCCTTGCTACCGCGGTACACCTCGTGGCCACCGTGTTCGTTGTTTGCCACGCTGCCCTGACCCGAGGACATCACCCCGATCGTGCCAGTGGGTTCGACGAGGTCCTGCAGCGCTTCGACGACGCGCAGCGGGCTCAGCGCATTGGTGACCATCACCCGGGTGAACTCGTCCGTCGAGGTCTGCGCCACAGTGCCTTCCGGCTCGTTGGTGACGCCCGCATTGATGAACAGCAGGTCGAACGCGCGGTCCCCCAGCCGGTCGTGCAGTGCCGCGACCTCCGCGGGCTCGGTGATGTCGACGGTCTCGACCTCGATCTGCCCCGCGGAGGTGTCGGCGAGGTCGTGCAGGGGGGTGCGGGCCGAGCCGCGAACGGTGGCGACGACATGCCGACCACTCTCTGCCCACTCGCGGGCCAGCGCGAGGCCCAGACCACGGGACGCGCCGATCAGGAGCACTCGATCCTCCGTGTCCGTCACCGGGCCGGAAGGAACGCTCTCATTAGTTGTAGTCATGATAACTATTCTACTGCATACAAATATCCGGGTTGAGCCGGGGTACGTCCGGCTGGTGGCGTCCGGTAACGACCGCACGTCCAGGCGAAGGGTGGCCGCAGCGGCCTCCGCGCCAACCACACGGCCCACGATCGAGGGGCCGTAGGCGTCGTACGTGTGGTCGATGACGCGACGGTGACCAGGCTGCGGTCGCGGTCGTCATCCGTCCTCCGGGGGACAGTCGTGGGTGGTTCAGCTGCCGGGCAGTTGGCCCAGCGTGACGGTCCCCGTGCTCGACGTGCCCTGGGGATCGGTGACGCCGACCGGGACGGCCTGTCCCGGGTTCAGACTGGCCAGAACCTGGGACAGGTCGGCGGTGCTGTGGACGGGTGTGCCGTTGACGGCGGTGATCACCGACCCGGTCGCGATCCCGGCCTTGGCGGCGAGCCCTCCGGGAACGACACTGCCGACGCCGACCCCGGCGGGTTGCCCGTCGGCGCCGACGACGGTGCCGACGCCGACCCCCAGCTCCGTCGTCGGTGAGGGTGGAGAAGTCGCCGGGGTGGAAGCGGGGGGTGTAGCCGGCGTAGTGCACCATCGACCCGCCGACGCCGCGGCCGGAGTTGTTCTTGCCCAGCTCGATCGGGTCGGCCCCGCCGATCACGCGGTCCTGGGTCCAGTACAGCTGATGGCTGCCCGCCTCGTCCGACACCCAGTCCTGGTCGGGGTGCCAGAACGGGCCCGCCTCCAGGACCACGATCCGCCACCCGCGGCGCGCCAGGCGCTGAGCAAGCACGGACCCGCCCGCACCCGCGCCGACGATGACCAGATCGACCTCGTCACCGTCGGCGTAGCGGCGCATGGTCTGTTCTCCCGGAAGGTCGCGGGAGTGCACGTCGAGCAGGAACCGGGAGTCGTTCGCCCGAGGCCCGACCGCGCCCTTGAGGACGCCGCGCCAGAAGTCGCCCATCAGCTCGTCCCTCCCTCGACGTCGACGTCCGGGTCGCGCTCGGTGGCACCGGGCGTCTCGAAGGGTTCGCGGGAACCGGCGGCGGCCGCGCCGGGGCCGCCCAGCCTCATGAACCCGTGCGGGTAGGCGGGCCCGCCGAACCCGATCTCGTTCCAGGCCCAGGGATGGGAGTAGAAGGCGGCCAACGTCGCGCGCATCACCACCGACCACCCCCGCGCGACGTTCAGTCGCTCCCACACACCGCCGACCAGCCGAGCGTGCGCGAACTCTCCGATGATGTTCTCCCGGAGTTCGGGGGCGCACCCGGCGAACTCCCGTCCGTAGCCGGTGCGCGCGGTGTGGTCGAGCCCGGCCAGCACGAGCCGCCAGGTGTCGCGGTCGTCGGGCATGTCCGCGTAGCGGTAGCCGTCCAGCTGCCCGGCGGCGAGCTTGGCGTCGACCATCTCCGCGACGGGGACGCGCGGTTCGCTGTCCTGGGCGAGCACGGTGTCGCAGAACGCCCGGAGGGGGGCCACCTCGGCCCGGGTGAAGAACCGGAACGGACCGGGCGGCTCCAACCTGGCCAGCACCACCTTCCGGGTCGCCTCGTCCCAGGTCGCCACGGCATCGAGGACGTCGAAGTCGGGGTA
>NZ_JAOPWR010000355.1 GCF_025965585.1 Pseudonocardia sp. | reverse complement strand
GCGCCGGAGTACTTGACGACGTAGGTACCGAGGTCGCCGGCCTCCATGAGCCCGGGCAGCGACCCGCCCTCGCGCAGCGGCGTGACGTAGCGGATGGCGGTGACGTGCCGCAGAGACCTCGTCGGGGCGGGTGGGGCCACGCGGCCATCGTCCCGCACGCGTCGAGGCGGACGCCGACGAGCTCCCACCCGCCTCGTCCGACCGCAGACCGGCGTCGCCGTCACGGAACGGGGGGGTGCTCACGATTCGACCGTCAGCTCCGGTGCGGCAGCAGCGTCGCCGCGGCCGCGGGGAGGCCGCGGCGCAGGATGCCCCGCCAGTCCGAGTCGCCCCGCACGATCGACTCGGCGGTGTTCTTCGCCTGCTCGAGCGTGAAGTGCGGCGGGACCATGAGCTCGGCGGGGTCCACCACGGCGTCGATGACGAACGGCCGGTCGGCGGCCAGCGCGGCGTCCCAGGCCACCCCGACCTGCGACGGGTCCTCCAGCCGCACGCTGCCCAGCCCGAGCGACCGGGCCCACGCCGCGTAGTCGACGTCGGGGACCAGCTGGCTGTCGTCGAACTTGGGTGTGCCCTCGGTACTGCGCTGCTCCCAGCTGACGAACGACAGGTCGCGGTTGTTGAGCACCAGCAGGGCGAACCGCGGATCGGCCCACTCGCGCCAGTACTTCGCGACGGTGATGAGCTCGTTGACGCCGTTCATCTGCATCGCGCCGTCGCCCAGCAGCACGAACACCGGCCGGTCGGGATGGGCGAACTTCGCGGCGATGCCGTAGGGCATCCCGCCGCCCATCGAGAGCAGCGTGCCCGACAGGCTCGCGAGCATCCCGGGCCGGACGTGCAGGTGCCGGGCGAACCAGGCGGTCACCGTGCCGCAGTCGACCGCGACCATCGCGTCGTCGGGCAGGCGGTCGTCGAGCTCGGTGAGCACGAGCTGGGGGTTGACCGGGTCGGCGGGCTGCTGCGCGACCTTCCGCTGCCCCTCCTCCCACGACGCGACGTGCTGCGCGACCTCGCCCCGCCACGCGATGGACGGGTTGTGGTCGCCCAGCAGGGCGGTGAGCGCGCGCAGCGTGGGCGCGGCGTCGCCGGTGAGGTTGACCTGCGTCGGGTAGCGCAGGCCCAGCTGCGCGCCGTCGATGTCGATCTGCACCGCCGGCACGCCCTCCGGCGGGTAGAACTCGCTGTAGGGCATGGCCGAGCCGACGATCAGCAGCCGGTCGCAGTCCTTCATGAGCTGCCAGCTCGGGGCGGTGCCGAGCAGCCCGATGGAGCCGGTGACCCAAGGTTCGCGCTGGTCGACGACGGGCATCGCCAGCAGCGCCGTCGCCACCCCGGCGCCCAGGCGCGCGGCGATCGCCGCCACCTCGGGCTCGGCGCCGTACGCGCCCTGGCCCACGAGCATCGCGACCTTCTCCCCGCCGCGCAGCACATCGGCGGCTGCGCGCAGGTCCTCCTCCGGCGGGACGGTGGGCCGTGAGCTCGGCGCGTTGGACGTGGCGTAGTGGGCGTGGCTGTGCGGCGGGTCGAGCACCGCCTTCGTGTCCTGGATGTCGTTGGGCACCACCAGCACCGCGACGGTCCGGTGCGCCAGCGCGGTGCGGCACGCGCGGTCGACGAGATGGCGCACCTGACTGGGGTCGTCGAGCTGGGCGAGGAAGCCCGCGACGTCCTTGTAGAGCGAGAGGAGGTCGACCTCCTGGTAGTAGCCGCCACCCTGCGCGGTCAGCGCCGTCTGCCCGACGAGCGCGACGACGGGCTGGTGGTCGAGCTTCGCGTCGTAGAGGCCGTTGAGCAGGTGCACCGCCCCCGGCCCGGACGTCACGAGCGCCGCGCCGATCCTGCCCCCGCCGTACTTGACGTACGCGGACGCGGCGAACCCCGCGGTCTCCTCGTGCCGCACCTGGACGAACCGGGTGTCGCCCCGGCGCTGCAGGGCCGAGGTCAGGCCGTTGATGCCGTCGCCGGGGTAGCCGTAGTAGTGGTCGACTCCCCAGGACGCCAGGCGGTCGACGAGGTGGTCGGCGACCGTGGCATGGCGGGGCTCGTGGCCGGTGGTGGGGGTCTGCGCAGCGGGGGTCGGGGCACCGGGGGTTCGAGCAGCGGGGGTCCGGGAAGCGGAGGTGTGCGGGGTCGGCATACCCGTCGGTTGCCCGGTCGGGCCGCGCGTCAACCGTAGACACACGCGCGGGCGGGCCCGGCCGTCGTGTGACCGGACCCGCCCCGTGCGCGCAGGACGTGCAAGCAGAGCGCTACTTCGACGCCATCGCCAGCTCGCGAAGGTGCCGCTCCTGCAGGCCGCGCACCAGGTGGTCCAGGCTGAACCGCCCGGGGCCCACGGCCGCGATCGTGACCAGGCCGACGGTGATGACGCCCACCAGCTCCCAGCCGCCGCCCGCGAGGAAGATCCCCTTCGGGATGTGCACGAACACCGCCGCCCCGACCATGATCACCGTCATCAGGCCGCAGACGACCGTGGTCAGGCCCCCGAGGATGAGCAGCACGCCGCCCACGAACTCCACCACCGTCACGAACGACGCCGAGATGATCGCGAGCGGGATGCTGAGCGACTCGAAGCCATCGGTGGTGCGGCCGATCCCGTTGATCATCATCTTCTGGTAGCCGTGGGCGAACATGACCACCCCGAGCAGCATTCGGCCGACCAGCACGGCGACGTCACGGGCAGTTGCCGGGAGCGGGCGGTTCGGATCGAACTTCACGAGGATCCTCTGTCGGGACGGGGGCGGCGGGTCGGTGGAGTGGGTACGGATCAGTGGAAGGGCGTGGCGGCGAAGCCGACCCGCTCGGCCCGCCGGATCCGCTGCGGCAGCTCGTTGTCGCGCTGCTCCGGCTGCGCGCCGTCGAACGCCGGGCGGGGGCGGTACGACGGGCGCGGACCGGCCTCCGGCTGCGCGCCGGACGACGGCCGGGCACCCGCCGGCGCGCCGTACGCGGCCGGGGCGGTGAAGGCGGGCTGGGTGCTGCGGTAGGGCTGCGCGTCGGACGACGGCTGGGCCTCCATGGGCCGGCGCGGCTCGAAGAGCGGGGCGACATCGACCGGCCGGCGCGCGTCGGCGGTGTCGTGCGCGTCCGCCGGGCGGGCGGACTCCTCGGCGGGAGCCGCGACGACCTCGGCCGACGGCCGTGCAGTGGGCGCGACCTCGGGACGGGCGACGGGCTCGACCAGGTCCGCGACCGCGGCGGCGTCGGTCCGCTGCCCGACGGGCGGGACGAGCGCGAACTGCTCGGTCCGGGTGGGGGCGTCGGCCTCCGACCGAACGACCTCGGACGCGACGGCGTCCGACGGGCCCGTCTGGGACGGGGCGGCCGGGGCCTGCTCGGGTCGGGAGATCTCGTCGTGCGCCGCCTCCGCCGCGGGACGGCTCGTCGCCACCCGGGTCGCGACCGCCGGGTACGCGCCGGTCCGGGCCTGCTGCGGGCCGGTCCGCTCGACGGTCCGTGCCGCCTGGGGCTCGGGGGCCGGGGACGACACGGACTGCGGGGCCGTCTGCGGCGCGGCCTGCTGCGGCAGCTGCTGGAAGGACGACTCCGGGTACGACCGCTCGGGGAGCGGCTGGTCCTGGAACGACGGCTGCTGGAACGACCCCTGCTGGTACGCGGACGAGCCGACCGCCTGGTGCGGGGCCATGCGGGTGAACTGCGCGGCCACCCCGACGTGCTGCGGAGCGCGGCTCGGGGACTGCCGGACCACGGACGCGAACGTGCCCGCGTTGGGCGTCGGAGCTCGGTGCACCGGTGCCTGGGTCCGCTTCTGAGCCGCGTCCTCACGGGCACGGCGGGAGGAGATGAGGTGGTCGATGCTGAACCGGCCCGGCCCGGTGGCGGCCAGCGCGAGCTCCGCGGCGACGATCACGCCGACCAGCTCCCACCCGCCGTCCTGGGCGAAGATGCCGTGGGTGATGTGCACGAAGCCCGCCGCCCCGACCATCACCACCATGTCCAGCGCGACCACCGTGGTGGTGAGCGCACCGGCGATGAGCAGCACCCCGCCGACGAACTCGACGAACGACGCGAACGACGCGGAGACGATGGCGAGCGGGATGCCCAACTTCTCGAACTGCCCGTAGGTACCGGCGATCCCGTCGATCATGAGCTTCTGCCAGCCGTGGGCGAAGAGCACCACGCCGAGCACGACGCGGCCGATCAGGAGCGCGATGTCACGCGCCGGGGCAGGGAGCGGTCGGTTGAACATGTGGGTAAGCCTCCAAGACCCTGATGTGAACGGAACACGTCGCCGCGTGTCGGTGACTTAACCCGATAGATGCAGACAGATACGACCAGTCAGCGGATTGTGCGACGGCCGTACGGTCCCGCGCGTTGAGCAGTCGGCGCAGTCAACCCGATCGGGCGACTACAGGGATGGTCCGGTCGCCCCACGTCATACGCCGCTCATCGACGGTCGCGTCGATCACTGCTCCGACAGTGCTGAGACGCCCGGCGCGAGCCGGCCCGGATCGGACACGGACCGCGACGAGCAGGCTGGACGTCTGGGCCGTTCGGAGGAACGTCGCCGGTCGGCTGCCGCGATGACGGCAGCCTCCAGCGGGGACGCCCGGTGGCCGAGGCGATCGACTCGGCAGACGGCCTTCTCCACACTGGACCTCCACACTGGACAACTTGGAGTGCGCTCGGGGAGGGCAGGACGCCGCTGCTCGACCTGCCCCGCCACGGCGCCCGGCTCGGCGTGCCCGGCCTGCCGAAGAAGGACGAGGGTGCCTGGTCCGGGGCTCACACCCCGGTGGTGCGCCCACGGGCTCAGGCGGGCAGCAGCTTCCTCCGGACCGCCCCCGCCCGGTGCCCGCTGTGCACGTCGGCCGGGCCGCGCGTTACCCGGCACCGCCTCCTCCCCCGCTCCCGCGGCGAGCGACAGCACCCACGGGCCCACCTCCAGCAGCGACGCCGGGACCGCAGGGCGCCCCGGGCTCGTGCGTCACCGCGCCCGACCGGATACCGTCGCGCCGTCAGAGCACAGCTTCGTGAACAGGGGACGACATGACCGGCGGACCGCTCACCCTGGCCATCGACGTGGGCGGATCGGGCCTCAAGGCCGCGGTCCTGTCTCCGGACGGCGAGCTGCTGTCCGTGCGCGAGCGTCGCGAGACGCCCTACCCGTGCACCCCCGGCGTGCTGCTGGACGAGCTCGCCGCCCTCGCGGCCGCGCAGCCCGCCTACGACCGCGTGTCGGTGGGCTTCCCGGGGGCGATCCGGCGCGGCCGGGTCCGTGACGTCACCGCGTTCGTCCGGCCCGCGCCGGGCAAGGACCCCGACCCGAAGCTCAAGGAGCTGTGGGCGAACTACGACCTCGAGACGGCACTGGCCCAGCGCTTCGGCAAGCCGGTCCGGGTGGCCAACGACGCCGACGTGCAGGGCTGCGCCGTGATCGAGGGCCACGGCATGGAGCTCGTGATCACGCTGGGCACCGGAGTCGGGTGCGCCACGTTCTTCGACGGTGCGCTGCTGCCGCACATGGAGCTCTCGCACGGCCGGTTCGGCGACGGGACGTCCATCGAGGTGGCGTGCGGCGACCACGAGCGGCAGAAGATCGGCAAGGAGAAGTGGCGCGAGCGCGTCCTCGACGCCCTGGAGGCGTTCGAGCAGATGGTGCTGCCCGACCACGTCTACATCGGCGGCGGCAACGCCAAGAAGCTCGACCCCGACACGCTCGGCCCGAACCGGACCGTCGTGCCCAACGTCTCCGGCCTGCTCGGCGGCATCGCGCTGTGGGAGCGCGTCGAGAGCACCTGCGCCGTCAGCCCGCACGCGCACGCCCCTGCCTAGTCCGATGACACAGCAGGTCCCGCCCTGACCGGGAGGCCGTGAGAGGGCAGGATGCACCCGTGCCCGCCGAACACACAGACACCAGTCCCGCCGACATCACCGCGACGCCCGAGTGGGTGGCGCTGGCCGAGCACCACGCGGCCGTCGCCGACCTGCACCTGCGCGACCTGTTCGCCGACGACCCCGGGCGCGCCGAGGCCATGACGGCCACCGGGGCGGAGCTGGTGCTGGACTACTCCAAGAACCGCATCACCCGCGACACCGTGGGGCTGCTCACCGCGCTCGCCCGGGCGGCGGGGCTGCCCGAGCGCACCGAGGCGATGTTCGCGGGTGAGCACATCAACACCAGCGAGGACCGTGCGGTGCTGCACACCGCGCTGCGCGCCCCCCGCGCCACCGCGCTGGGCGTCGACGGCCAGGACGTCGTCACCGACGTGCACGAGGTGCTGTTCCGGATGGGCGAGTTCACCGACGCCGTCCGTTCCGGGCAGTGGACCGGCTACACCGGCGAGCGTATCCGGGCCGTGGTCAACATCGGCATCGGCGGCTCGGACCTCGGGCCGGTCATGGCCTACGAGGCGCTGAAGGCCTACGCGCAGCGCGACCTCGAGATGCGGTTCGTCTCCAACATCGACCCCACCGACATCAGCGAGACGCTGCGCGACCTCGACCCCACCACGACGCTGTTCATCATCTCGTCCAAGACGTTCACCACGCTGGAGACGCTCACCAATGCCCGGGTCGCCCGCGAGTGGCTGCTCGCCGGGGTGGGCGGCGACGAGAAGGCCGTGGCGAAGCACTTCGTGGCGGTGTCGACCAACGCCAAGGAGGTCACGGCGTTCGGTATCGACGAGGCCAACATGTTCGGCTTCTGGGACTGGGTGGGCGGGCGCTACTCGGTCGACTCGGCGATCGGGCTCTCGCTCATGGTCGCGATCGGCAAGGAGCACTTCGAGGACTTCCTCGCCGGCATGTACGCGATGGACAGCCACTTCCGGAAGACGCCGCTGGAGGAGAACCTCCCGGTCATCGCCGGGCTGCTGAACGTCTGGTACGTCAACTTCTTCGAGGCCCAGACCCACGCTGTGCTGCCCTACAGCCAGTACCTGCACCGGCTGCCGGCCTACCTGCAGCAGCTGACGATGGAGAGCAACGGCAAGTCGGTGCACGGCGACGGCACGCCCGTCACGACCCTCACCGGCGAGATCTTCTGGGGCGAGCCGGGCACGAACGGCCAGCACGCGTTCTACCAGCTCATCCACCAGGGCACCCGGCTGATCCCGGCCGACTTCATCGGCTTCGCCGAGCCCCTCTACGTCATTCCGGTGGACGAGCACACCGACATGCACGACCTGTTCATGTCCAACCTGTTCGCCCAGACCTCCGCGCTCGCGTTCGGCAAGACCGCCGAGGAGATCGCCGCCGAGGGCACGCCCGCGGACGTGGTGCCGCACAAGGTCATGCCCGGCAACCGGCCGTCGTCGACGATCCTCGCCCGCAAGCTCACGCCGTCCGTGCTGGGGCAGCTCATCGCGTTCTACGAGCACATGACGTTCGTCGAGGGCACGATCTGGGGCATCGACTCCTTCGACCAGTGGGGCGTCGAGCTGGGCAAGGTACTGGCCAAGGAGCTCGGCCCGGTGCTCACCGGCCAGAAGGGCACCGGCGGGCTCGACCCGTCCACGGCGGCGCTGGTGAGGCTCTACCGCGAGTGGCGCGGCCGACCGGCCTGACGGCGACGACCCGGGGGGGACGATGACCGAGGGGACGACGCCGGCCGCGGCCCGCACCACCGGCGACGTGTGGATGGCGGTGCTCCTGGTCGTCCTGGCCGTGGCGGCGGTGTGGGCCGCGTTCGCCGGGTACGGGCCCGCCGAGCTCGACCGGCCTGCGCTCGGCGAGTCGATCGAGGCGCGGTCGCCGGTGCTGACGACGGTGGCGGTCGCCGTCACCACGATCGGCAACACCGCGGCCACGGCGGTGCTCGCCGTGCTCGTCGGGGCGTTCCGCTGGTACCGCGGCCGGCGGGCCGACGCGGTGCTCGCCGTGGTGGCGATGGGCACGGCGGCGCTGGTGTTCACCACGATCAAGCGGGTGCTCGACCGGCCGCGGCCGCCGGTCGCGGACCGGCTCGTGAGCTCCGCGAACGAGTCGTTGCCCTCGGGGCACGCCACGATGTCGATGGTGGTGGTCGGCACGATCGTCGTGCTGTCGTGGGGGTCGCTGGGCGGGCTCCGGCGCGCGGTGCTCGTGGTGGTCGCCGCCGCGTGGGTGGGCGCGGTCGGTGCCACGCGCGTGTACCTCGGCGTGCACTGGTTCAGCGACGTGATCGCCGGATGGCTCGTCGGGGCCGCGTGGCTCGCCGTCTGCGTCGTGGTGTGGAAGCGGTGGAGCGCCCGGGCGGTGCTCGAGTGACGGAGACACCGGGCGACGGCCCGGCGCGGGGCGGCCCCGCCCTGAAGGCCCCGGCGCCGGTCATGACCGACGTGGCGCGGCTGGCCGGGGTGTCGCTGCAGACCGTGTCGCGGGTGGTCAACGACACCCCGCACGTCAGCGGGCCGACCCGGGCCAAGGTGCTCGCGGCGATGGACCAGCTCGGTTACCGCCGCAACGCCGTGGCCCGCGCGCTCGCCACCCGGCGCAGCGGCATCATCGGGGTGATCACCTTCGACACGCTGCTGCACGGTCCGGTGCGCCTGCTCTACGCCGTGGACCGGGCGGCATGCCGCAGCGGCCTCGGCGTCGCCATCGCCGTGGTGGACCGCTTCGACGCCGGGTCCGCCACGCGGGCGGTGCGGAGGCTGCAGGACCTGGCGGTGGAGGGCGTGATCGCGGTGGTGCCGAACCGCAGCTCGGTCGACGTCCTCACCACCGCGCTCGGGCCGACGCCGGCCGTGCTCCTGGGCGGTGCGGGGCTCGACGAGAGCACCACCCTGCCCGCCGTCGGCATCGACCACCGCGGCGGCGCCGTCGCGGCCACCCGCCACCTCCTGGACCTGGGGCACCGCACGGTGCACCACGTCGCCGGTCCGCAGGACTGGCCGTCTGCGGACCGGCGGGTCGAGGGGTGGCGCGCCACCCTCGACGCCGCGGGCGCGCGCATCCCGCCGCTGGTCACGGGCGACTGGACGGCGGCGTCCGGGCACGCCGGGATGCGCGAGCTGCTGAGCCTCGACCCGGACGTCACCGCCGTGTTCGTGGCGAACGACCACATGGCCCTGGGCGCGCTCAGCGCGCTCGCCGAGGCCGGGCGCCGCGTGCCCGAGGACGTCAGCGTCGTCGGTTTCGACGACGAGCCCACCGCGGTCTACTACCGGCCCCCGCTGACCACGGTCCGCCAGCCCCTCACCGACGCCGCCGAACGGGCGCTGCACCGGCTGCTCGACGTCATCCGGCCGGAGGCCGCGGGCACGCCGCTGCCGGCGCTGGTGGCCGCCGAGCTGGTGGTGCGCCACAGCACGGCGCCCCCGCCCTCCCGCTGACCCGCGCCCCGCTGATCAGCCCTGCTCCTGAGAGCACCACCACGTCGAGCGGCCGCCGACCGTGCCGTGCACCATCGGCGCACCGCAGCGGGGACAGGTCGCCTCGGCCCGACGGAACGGGATGACCTCACCGGTGTGCACGCCGCCGTTCGCGACGGCGGCCTTGAGCGACTGCTCCAGGGAGTCGTAGAGACGGTCCAGCCGGGCGCCGCCCAGCTCGTCCGCCGGGGCGGCCGGCGACAGCGACGCCTGCCAGAGCGTCTCGTCGGCCAGCAGGTTGCCGACGCCGGCGAGCACCGACTGGTCCAGCAGCCGCGCCTTCACCGCCGCGTGGCCACGCCCCACCCGCGTGCGGAACTCGTCCCGGCTGATCATCTCGGCGTCCGGACCGAGCGCGTCGAGGTCGGGCTCGAGCCGGACGCGGCCGAGCCGGCGCTTGTCGAACAGCCGCAGCTGTCCGCCGTCGGTGAAGTTCACGGTGAAGCGGTCCCACTCGGCCTTGCGCGGGCTGCGGTCCGGGCGCTCGGGTCCGCCGCCGATCCGCTCGCCCTCGGTGTCGGTGACGACGATGCGACCGCCCATCCCGAGGTGGATGCCCAGATGGGGCCCGGGCTTCCCGCCGCGCCGGGTGGTCTCGCACCACATCGTCTTGCCCTGCCGGTGGGCGACCGTGAGCTTCCCGCCTGCGAGCGCCGTCGCGATCTCACCGGGCGGGTGCGGCCGGCACACCCACTCGTCGTTGTCGTCGACGGACCTGATCGTCCGGTCCAGCGCACCTTCGAGGACCTTGCGGGCGAGCTCCACCTCGGGCAGTTCGGGCACGGGAACCAGTTTCGTGCCGATGCGGAACACGCGCGCGCCGGAACCGGTTGGTGGCTCTCGTGGAGAGAACTCGGGTGCGCGCGCCGGAGCTGCGCGGACGGCGTTGGCTCAACACGGGTGGGCGGGACCTGTCGCTGGCGCAGCTGCGCGGCAAGATCGTCCTGCTGGACTTCTGGACGTTCTGCTGCGTCAACTGCCTGCGCGTCCTCGACGAGCTGCGCGAGCTGGAGGAGCGCTACGCCGACGTCCTCGTGACGGTGGGGGTGCACTCGCCGAAGTTCCTGCACGAGGCGGACCCGGTGGCCGTCGATGCCGCGGTGGAGCGGTACGGCGTGCACCACCCGGTGCTCGACGACCCGCAGCTCGTCACGTGGGACGCCTACGCAGCCCGGGCGTGGCCGACGCTCGTGGTGGTCGACCCGCGCGGGTACGTCGTCGCGCAGATGTCCGGCGAGGGGCACGCGCACGGGCTCGCCGTGCTGGTGGAGGAGCTGATCGCGGAGCACGCGGACGTCCTGCACCGCGGCGGCGGTCCGTACGTCGCCCCGCCCGAGCCGGAGACGGCGCTGCGCTTCCCCGGCAAGGTGATCGCCCTGCCCAGAGAGGATGGGCGCGGCGGCACGTTCCTGGTCTCCGACACAGCCCACCACCAGCTCGTCGAGCTGGAGGCCGATCTCGCCACGGTGCGGCGGCGGATCGGCACCGGCGAGCGGGGGCTCGTGGACGGGAGCGAGGCGCGGTTCGCCGAGCCGCAGGGCCTCGCACTGCTGCCGGACGGCGACGTGGTCGTGGCCGACAGCGTCAACCACGCCCTGCGCCGCGTCCACCTCGCTGACGGCTCGGTGACGACGGTCGCCGGCACCGGCGACCAGCTGCGCGACCGGGTGGAGGTCGGGGGCACCGCGGATGAGCTGTCGACGCCGTGGGACGTCGTGTGGTGGGACGGCCGCGTCGTCGTGGCGATGGCGGGCAACCACCAGCTCTGGACGTGGGACCCGGCCACCGGCGCCACGGCGGTCCTGGCGGGCACGACGAACGAGGGCCTGCGCGACGGCGCCCCCCGGGAGGCCTTCTTCGCCCAGCCCTCGGGCCTGGCCACCTCGACTCCGCGGGTCGGGGGGCCCGCGAGTCGGCACGGATCGATGCTGTGGATCGCCGACGCCGAGACCTCGGCCCTGCGCTCGATGACGGCGGCGCCCGGGGTCGGCGCGGCCGTCACCACCGCCGTCGGGCAGGGGCTGTTCGACTTCGGCCACCGCGACGGCGAGGCCGAGAAGGCGCTGCTGCAGCACCCGCTCGGCGTGGCCGTGCTGCCCGACGGGTCGGTGGCGATCGCCGACACCTACAACGGGGCGGTCCGCCGCTACGACCCCGTGACGCGGACGGTCGGCACGCTGGCGAGCGACCTGGCCGAGCCCAGCGATCTCCTCGTCGACGGCGACACGCTGATCGTGGTCGAGTCGGCGGCGCACCGGCTGGTGCGGGTGCCGATCCCGGCGTCGACGCTGGTGGAGGGCGGCGCTCACCAGGTCAGGCGGGCGCCCACCGACCTCTCCCCCGGCCTGCTGGACCTGCGCATCGCCTTCACGCCGCCGACCGGTCAGCACCTCGACACGCGCTTCGGCGACCCCACGCAGCTCACGGTGGCGGCGTCCCCGCCCGAGCTCCTCGTCGCCGGCACCGGGACCGCCACGGGGCTCGCCCGTGAGCTGGTGTTCGGCGAGGTCACCGAGGGGGTCCTGCAGATCAGCGTGGCCGCCGCCGCGTGCGACGAGGGCGACGGCGTGTTCGCCGCCTGCCACCGCTACCAGCAGGACTGGGGCATCCCGGTGCGCCTGGTGCCGGGAGCACCGGGCGAGCTGACGCTGGACCTGCGCGCGGTGCAGTAGCCGGAGGGCTGCTCACACCGGTGGCGCCAGGAAGAGCTGCGGCACCGCGATCTGCGCGACCTTCGGCAGCGCCGGCACCGGCGGCAGCAGGCCGGGGGTGCCCGGTGGCGCGGCCGGACGGGTGGCGCCGAGGTAGTCGTCGCCGGGCCAGCGGTAGTGGGCCACCTGCACCGGTGTCCCGACGTCGGAAGCGTTGACCATCGTGCCGTCGCCGAGGTAGAGCCCGACGTGGTGGACGTTGCTCGGCACGCCGTAGAACAAGAGGTCACCGGCCAGCAGCGGCGCCCCCGACGGCACGCCGGGGCCGGCGTAGTACTGCAGGTGGGCCGTGCGCGGCAGGCTGATGCCCGCGGCGGCGTAGGCGAAGCGGGTCAGCCCCGAGCAGTCGAAACCGAGGTCGCCGGCCGCGGGCCCGTTGCCGCCCCACTCGTAGGGCAGGCCGACTTGTGCGAGCGCGGTGCTGACGGCAACGGAGGCGGGGCCGGTGGTGGCCGCGCGGGCGGGCACCCCGGACGTCGTCGTGACCAGCAGCAGGAGCACCGGCACGAGCCACCGCGCCCGCGAGCGCGAGCGATGGTGCCGTCCCCGTGCCATGGGGTGAGCCTGCCGGGCGGTCCGGCCGCTCCACACCACACGGACGGGCGGCTCGGGCTCCCGACCAGGTGAGGCCGGCGAGCACGCGGCGGCGCGGCTACGGCGCGGGCGTCGTGAACACCGGCGCCCGCTTCTCGCGGTGCGCGGCCACCCCCTCGTGCACGTCGGGGAGGCCGAAGCCGTAGAACTCCATCGCCAGCGACGCGTCGAACGCCGGGCCGGCCGAGCGGTACCAGTTGTTCAGCGCCTGCTTCGTGAACGTCACGGCGGTAGGGGAGCCCACCACGAGCTTGCGGGCCACCTCCATGGCCTTGTCGTGCACCTGCTCGTCATCGACGCAGAGCGACACGAGCCCGATCCGCTCGGCCTCCTCCCCGGTGAGGACGTCGCAGGTCAGGAGGTAGTACTTGGCCTTGGCCATGCCGCACAGCAGCGGCCAGTTGATCACCGCGTGGTCGCCGGCGGCCACGCCGAGGCGCGTGTGGCCGTCCACGATCTTCGCCTTCCGGCCGGCGACCGAGATGTCGGCGAGCAGCGCGATCGCCAGGCCCGCGCCCACGCACGGGCCGTGGATGGCCGAGACGATCGGCTTCGAGCAGTTGATCACGTTGTAGACGATGTCGCGGGCCTCGCGCATCACACGCGTGCGCACCACCGGGTCGGCCGCCATCTCCTCGATCATGTCGAAGGAGCCGCCCGCCGAGAACGCCTTCCCCGCACCCTGGATCACCACGGCGCGCACCCCTGCGTCGCGGTCGATCACCGGCCAGATGTCGGCCAGCTGCTCGTGGGCGGCGGCGCTCACGGCGTTGAGGTTCGGGCCGTCGAGCACGATGCGAAGGATCGCGTCCTCGGGGTGCTCGATGCGCAGGGCGGTGAACCGCTCGTAGACGTCGGACATGCATCGCACCCTAAGCGGAGCCACCGATCGAGGAACGACCGCACGGTGGTTCCGGAGTGCAGACCGGCCGACTGGACAGGACTCATCCGTGCGGATCGGCGACACTGTCCGCCGACCCACTCGCCACCGACCGCCGAGGGACCCGATGACCGCTCCGCACCGTCCCGGCCCGCTCGCCGGCGTCACCGTCGTGGCGCTGGAGCAGGCCGTCTCCGCGCCACTGGCCACCCGCACGCTGGGCGACCTCGGCGCGCGGGTGATCAAGGTGGAGAACCCGCGCGGTGGCGACTTCGCCCGCCACTACGACGACGTCGTCGAGGGCATGGCGGCGCACTTCGTCTGGGTCAACCGGGGCAAGGAGTCCCTGGCGCTCGACCTCAAGGACCCCCGCGGGCTCGACGCCCTGCACCGGCTGCTCGCCACCGCCGACGCGCTGGTGTCCAACCTCGCTCCCGGCGCCACCGAGCGGCTCGGCATCGGGCCCGCCCAGCTCACCGCGCGCCACCCGCACCTCGTCGCCGTCGAGATCTCCGGGTACGGGCCGGGCGGGCCGCTCTCGGCGAAGCGGGCCTACGACCTGCTGGTGCAGGCGGAGTCCGGCGCCGCGTCGATCACCGGGTGGGAGGGCCGGCCGGCCAAGGCGGGCCCGCCGATGGCCGACACCTCCAGCGGCCTCTACGCCGCGATCGCGGTGCTCGCGGGCCTCTACCAGCGACGGACGGATGGCGGGGGCGCGTCGGCGCACGTCGCGATGTTCGACGTCATGGCCGAGCTGATGGGCTACACGCTGCACGTCACGCGCCACACCGGCGTCGAGCAGCAGCCGCAGGGGCTCGGCTCGCCGGCCGTCGTCCCCTACGGCGCGTTCCCGACCTCCGACGGGCACACCGTGGTGCTCGGCACCACCAACGACCGCGAGTGGCAGCGACTCGCCCGCGAACTGCTCGGCCGCCCCGATCTCGCCGACGAGCCCCGCTATGCCACCGGCACGGGCCGCGTCGCCCACCGCGCGGAGCTGCACGGGGCCGTGGCCGACTGGTGCGCGCGCACCGACCTCGCGACCATCCAGGAGGCCGCCGACGCCGCCGGCATCGGCAACGCGCGCTACAACACCGCGTCCGAGGTGCTGGCCCATCCGCACCTCACCGCACGGAACCGCTGGCGCGACGTCGGCACACCCGGCGGCCCGGTGCCCGCTCTGCTCCCGCCGATCGACGCCGCGGGCTGGGACAACCGGATGGACCCGGTGCCCGCGCTGGGCGAGCACACCGATGCGGTACTGCGCGAGCTGGGCCTGACCGACGCCGAGATCACCGCGCTGACGGGGCCGTGATCACCGCGGACCGCACGAGGCGGCCCTGCCGGGGACGCTGCCGTACTGCGCACGGCGATCATCACGACAGGGGCGCGAGGCCCGACTACCCACGGGTAGCCTGCGAGACGCAGCCTTCCGAGTAGGAGATCGACGTGGACACCTCCGACCTGAACGCCATCCTGTCCTCGGTGCGCGAGTTCGTCCGCGCCGAGGTGGTGCCGCTCGAGGAGCAGATCGACACCGAGGACCGCATCCCCGACGTGATCATCGCGGCGTGCAAGGACATGGGTCTCTACGGCTTCGCGATCCCCGAGTCCTACGGCGGCCTCGGCATGACGCTGGAGGAGGAGGCCCGGCTCGCGTTCGAGCTGGGCTGGACCACTCCCGCGCTGCGCTCGCTGTTCGGCACCAACAACGGCATCGCCGGTCAGGTGCTGATCAAGGGCGGCACCGAGGAGCAGAAGACGTCCTGGCTGCCGCGGCTGGCCTCCGGCGAGGTCACCGCGTCGTTCGGGCTCACCGAGGCCGACGCGGGCTCCGACCCCTCGGGGCTGGCCACCACCGCCAGGCGCGACGGCTCCGACTGGGTGCTCAACGGCTCGAAGCGCTACATCACCAACGCCCTGGTCGCCGACGTGGTCATGGTTTTCGCCCGCACCAACCCCGACGCCGCGGGCAACAAGGGGATCTCGACGTTCCTGGTGCCGGCCGGAACGCCGGGCCTGACGTTCGGTGCCCGCGACCACAAGATGGGCCAGATGGGTACCTGGACCTCCGACGTCTACCTCGACGACGTCCGCGTCCCCGCGGAGGCGCTGGTCGGCGGCGAGGACGGCCTCGACGTGGGCTTCCAGATCGCCGCCAAGTGCCTCTCCCACGGCCGCGCGCACATCGCCGCGCTCTGCGTCGGGATGGCGGGGCGGCTCGTGCACGAGTCGGTGGAGTTCGCCCAGACCCGTGAGCAGGGCGGCAAGCCCATCGCGTCGTTCCAGCTGATCCAGGGCCTGATCGCCGACTCGGTCACCGACCACTACGCGGGCCGCGCCCTGGTCCTCGACGTCGCCCGCGCCTACGACGCGGGCACCGACACGGTGCAGGGCCCGTCGGCGGCCAAGTACTTCGCGAGCGAGATGGTGGGCCGGGTGGCCGACCGCGCGGTGCAGGTGCACGGCGGGGCCGGCTACATCCGCGGGGTCGCGGTGGAGCGGTTCTACCGGGACGCGCGGCTGTTCCGCATCTACGAGGGCACGTCCCAGATCCAGCAGGTGATCATCGCCCGCGGCGCGCTGGGCAAGGCCGCCCGCGCCTGACCGACCCACCCGTCCCACGACTCGGTGCGCCGCGGTCGAGCGGTACGTCATGGCCCTGTTCGCACCTGTCCGGGGGCGCCCTTCCGCGTGGTCGACCGCCCCGGACGCACGAACGCCGGGCCCCGCGAACGGGACCCGGCGTCGGTACGAGCTGGAGGAGCTAGTGGTCCGAGGGACGCAGGTGGTACTCGAAGACGAGGCCACCCACCGAGATGAGCAGCAGCACGCCCGCGATGACGAGCGACCAGACGTAGAAGAACGCCAGGGAGATGGCGACCAGCGCGGCGGAACCGGCGAGCGTGATGGGCCAGTAGCTGCCCGGCGAGAAGAAGCCGACGTCGCCGGCGCCGTCGGAGACCTCCGCCTCCGGGTTGTCCTCCGGACGCTCCTCGAGCCGCCGGGAGACGAACCGGAAGTACGTGCCGATGATCAGCGACAGCCCACCGGTGAGGAACAGCCCCGCCATGCCCACGACCTCGTGGGTGAGCACGCTGTAGACGATGGCGCAGAGGAAGAAGAACGCCGTGATGATCTCGAAGATCCGGGATTCGACCTTCATCGTCCGCCCCTCAGCTTCCTGCAGTGGCCGGCAGCGCCACCGGCGGTTCCGACGCCGACCGCTGCGTGCGGTCGGTGGTGAACGGATATGTGGTGTAGGCCTGCGGCGTGCAGAGCTGGCCGCAGTTCATGGCCGCCAGGGCTTCGCCCGCCGTGTACCCCACACCGGTGGCCGGGTTGACCTGCTTGCGCAGCGTCATCCAGCGGTCGAACAGCTGCGGAGAGATGGCGCGGACCTCGAAGTTCATCTGCGAGTGATAGCTGCCGCAGAGTTCCGCACAGCGCCCGACGAAGGCACCTTCCTTGTCGATGCTGTCGACCTGCCAGGTGTTGTCCTGGTCGTTGACCTCGGGGTCCGGGAAGACGTCGCGCTTGAAGAGGAACTCAGGCACGAAGAAGCTGTGGATCACGTCGTTCGAGCGCTGCACGAACTTGATCTTCTCGCCGGTCGGCAGGACGAGCAGCGGGATCGTCTCGCTGGTGCCCAGCGTGTGCACCGGCTGACCGTTCGGCGCGGTGCTGCCCGGGTAGGCGAAGTCCCAGTTCCACTGGAATCCGGTGATGTCGATCGTCTGGGCGGGGTCCGGGTCGTCCTTCTCCACGAAGTTCTGGACGTTGACCGTGAAGCCGAACAGGACCGCAACGATGATCGTCGGGATGACCGTGAAGACGATCTCGACGGGCAGGTTGTACTGCGTCTGGCGGGGCGGGACGTCGTCGCCGCCCTTGCGCTTGCGGTGGAAGATGATCGCCCAGAACATCGCGCCCCAGGTGATGACACCGACCACGAGCGCCGCCACGGCGGCGGAGGTCCACAGGTGGCGCATCTGCTCGGCCTGCGGGGTGACCCCCACCGGCCAGCCGAAGCGCAGGACCTCGTCCACGGAACACCCGGTGGTGAGCGGGATGACCAGCAGCGCCAGCGCGCCCAACTTGGCCGCCCGCCCCCACGTCGAGCGCCCGACACCGCGGTGGTCTCCCCCGCGTTCTGCTCGGCCCACTGCTCGCCGCCTCCCTAGCCCGTCGCTCGAAAAGCCCGTCGTCATACGGCCGCAAAGGCGCATGCGGACACGCGCCTTCGACCTCGCGTAGAGCGTAGCCGAGGGGTCCCCGGAATCGCCTGTCGGGTGCGGCCACCGGAGCGTCACGCCGGGGTCGGCATACTGACTCGCTGTGTGTGGACTGCTGGGACTGCTGACCACCGGTGGCGACGCCGCCGCCCGTACCGACGCGGTCGCCGCGGCCATGCGCTGCGCGCGGCACCGCGGACCGGACGAGACGGACACCTGGAACGACGCGGACGTGGTGTTCGGCTTCAACCGCCTGTCCATCATCGACGTCGAGCACAGCCACCAGCCGCTGCAGTACGAGGACGGCCGCTACACGATCGTCTTCAACGGCGAGATCTACAACTACCTCGAGCTGCGCGACGAGCTCGCGCGCAAGCACGGCGCCACGTTCGCCACCGACGGCGACACCGAGGCCGTGGTGGCGGCCTATCACTACTGGGGCCCGGCCGCGGTGAGCCGGCTGCGTGGCATGTTCGCGTTCCTCATCTGGGACTCCCACCGGCGCGTGCTCTTCGGCGCCCGCGACCCGTTCGGCATCAAGCCGCTGTTCGTGGCTTCCGGCCCGGCGGGCGTGGCGTTCGCGAGCGAGAAGAAGAGCCTGCTGGAGCTGGCCCCGGCGCTCGGCCTGGGCGATCCGGCCGCCGACCTCGATCCCGTGGCCCTGCAGCACTACCTGCTCCTGCAGTACGTACCCGAGCCCGCCACCATGCACCGCGCGATCCGGCGCGTCGAGTCCGGTTCGCACGTCGTCGTACGGCCTGGCCGGACAGGATCGACACCGGAGATCGAGGAGGAGCGCTACTTCACTCCCGTCTTCCACACCGGCGGCGGCGAGGGCCCGCGGGTGTACGCCAAGATCGCCGACGTGCTGCGCGACTCCGTGGCCAAGCACATGCGCGCCGACGTCACGGTGGGCGCGTTCCTCTCCGGCGGCATCGACTCCACGGTCATCGCGGCGCTGGCCAAGGAGCACAACCCGGACCTGGTCACGTTCACCACCGGGTTCGAGCGCGAGGGCTACTCCGAGGTGGACGTGGCAGCCGAGTCGGCCGCCGCGATCGGGGTGCGGCACGTGGTCCGCACCGTCAAGCCCGACGAGATGATGGACGCGCTGCCGCTCATCGTCTGGTACCTCGACGACCCGGTGGCCGACCCCGCGCTCGTCCCGTTGTGGTTCGTGGCCCGCGAGGCGCGACAGCACGTCAAGGTCGTGCTGTCGGGCGAGGGCGCCGACGAGCTGTTCGGCGGCTACACGATCTACCACGAGCCGCTGTCGCTCGCGCCGTTCGAGAAGGTGCCCGGATCGCTGCGGGGCCTGATGGGCAGGGCCTCCACCCGGCTGCCCGAGGGCATGCGCGGCAAGGACCTCCTGCGCCGCGGCGCACTCCCGCTGGAGCAGCGCTACTACGGCAACGCGCGGATCTTCCACGACGACCAGCTCGCCGGGATCATGCGCACCTACGACCCGCGCCGCAGCCACACCGACGTCACCGCACCGCACTACCGCGACTCAGCAGCCTGGGACCCGGTCTCGCGCATGCAGCACGTCGACCTCTTCACCTGGCTGCGCGGCGACATCCTCGTCAAGGCCGACAAGATGACGATGGCCAACTCGCTCGAGCTGCGCGTGCCCTTCCTCGACCCCGAGGTGTTCGCGGTCGCGTCCGGGCTGCCGCTGGCCCAGAAGATCGGGGAGGGCACCACCAAGCTCGCGCTGCGCAAGGCGCTCGACGGGATCGTGCCCGCGCACGTGCTGCACCGCCGCAAGCTGGGCTTCCCTGTGCCGATCCGGCACTGGCTGCGCGACGAGATGTACACCTGGGCGCGCGACATCATCCGCGACTCCCAGGCCGACCACCTCGTCGACCTCGCCGCCGTGCAGCGCATGCTCGACGCCCACCGCGAGGGCCCGATCGACCACAGCCGCCGCATCTGGACGCTGCTGGTGTTCCTGCTCTGGCACGGAATCTTCGTGGAGCAGCGGATCCGGCCCGAGATCCCCGAGCCGGCCTACCCGGTGCGCCTCTGACCCACGGCGCGATCCAGCAGGTCGAGTCCGGCCGCGTCGGCAACCGGGAACGACTCGGCGAGCGCCCGGAACCACCGTCACGTGGTCGAGCGGGCCGTCGGTGCCTGCCGGCACGAAGCGGTCCACGATCTCGCCGGAGCGCCGCACCGCGGACAGCACTGCGGACAGCCGGCGATGTCGGACGTGCCCGCGGGATGCTTCATGGTCTGCCCCTTCTCCGGTCGGGCCGGGAACCGGCGCCGATCAGAGAAGGAGGCACGAGCCGGCCCGTCTGACGCGCTGCGGCCGAAATCAGAGGCGCCGCCCGGCTGTGCGGCGTCTCACGATCATGGAGAGGGGCTGCGGCAGCCGGGACGGTCAGACGGGGAGGATCTTCTCGATGTCGTCGGCAGAGTCCGGGCCGAACGCGTCGCGCAGGCGCTCCAGGCCGTGGGCGCGGTCCCACACCCACTCCTGGCCGCCCTCGGTCTCCAGCACCTGGACGGCGACGAGCGCGCCGAGCTGGGCGGAGCGCTCCAGCGACAGCCCGCCCGTGGTGGCGGCGAGGAAGCCGGCGCGGAAGGCGTCGCCGACGCCGGTGGGGTCGACCTTGCCGGTCTCCGGAACGACGCCGACCTTGAGGTCGCCCGTCTCCCTCCCCACGATCTGGACTCCGTGCTCGCCGAGCGTGGTGATCCGGATGTCGATCCTCTCGGCGACCTGCGCCTCGGTCCAGCCGGTCTTCTGTTGGAGCAGGTCCCACTCGTAGTCGTTGGTCATCAGGTAGCGGGCGCCCTCGACGAGCTGGCGGATCTCGGGGCCCTCCATGCGCGTGACCTGCTGCGACACGTCAGCGGCGAAGGGGATGCCCAGGTCGCGGCACTCCTGCGTGAGCGCCACCATCGACGCGGGGTCGCTCGCCCCGATGAGGACGAGGTCCAGGCCGCGGGACTGGAGCGGGGCGAGCGTGAGGTCGATGGAGCGCGCCATGGCGCCGGTGTAGAAGGAGCCGATCTGGCGCATGTCGTCATCGGTCGTGCAGACGAACCGCGCCGTGTGCACGTCGTCGCAGACGAGGATGGCCGAGCAGTCGACACCATGGCTCTCCAGCCAATGGCCGTATTCGGCGAAGTCGGCGCCCACCGCACCGACCAGGAGCGGCGACTGCCCCAGCACGCCGAGCCCGAAGGCGATGTTCGCCCCGGAACCACCCTTGCGGATCGCGAGGTCGTCGACCAGGAAGCTCAGCGAGATCCGGTCGAGCTGCTCGGCCATCAGCTGGTCGGCGAACCTCCCCGGGAAGTGCATGAGGTGGTCGGTGGCGATGGAACCGGTCACGGCGATAGACACGTCGCGTCACCTTACCGGTTGACATGTGAAAGAACCCCGGCCGGAGCCGAAGCTCACGACCGGGGTTCGATCATCCGGTCAGCGACCGGGAGGACGCGTCAGTTGAACGAGTCGCCGCAGGCGCACGAACCGCCGGCGTTCGGGTTGTCGATCGTGAAGCCCTGCTTCTCGATGGTGTCGACGAAGTCGATGACCGCACCCTGCAGGTAAGGGGCGCTCATCCGGTCGACGCCCACCTTGAGGCCGTTGTACTCGCGGAACAGGTCGCCGTCGAGGGAACGGTCGTCGAAGAAGAGCTGGTAGCGCAGGCCCGCGCAACCACCGGGCTGGACGGCGATGCGCAGGTGCATGTCGTCACGGCCCTCCTGCTCCAGAAGGGTGCGCGCCTTGTAGGCGGCGGTGTCGGTGAGCTCGACACCGTGGGTCTCGGTCTCGGTCGTCGGCGCGGTTGTGTTCTCGACGGTCATGGCTCTCCCAACAACGAGCGGGGCAGTTCGTGTTCCCGGTTCTGCAGCCGATACTAAGCCCTCACGCCGACGACGTGACACCACCGACGCGAGAGCGGGGTGATCCGCGCCACGAACGACGCTCCGGTGCCCTCAACGGCTCCAGCGCGCCGCGACACGCTCGGCGAGCGCGGCCAGCGTGCCCGCGGGATCGGCCATCGACGCCACGACCCCTCCTGCGTCGTCTGCCACGCCGTAGGCCGCGTCGACGCCCACCGAGGCGGCCTCCCGCTTCCCGACGCTCACCTGGCCGGCCAGCACGAGGCACGGCACGCCACGGTCGGCGGCGGCGCGCGCGACGGCCGTGATGAGCTTGCCGCGCAGCGACTGCCAGTCGAAGCTGCCCTCGCCGGTGATGGCGATGCCGGCGCGGTCGAGCGCGGTGTCGAGGCCGACGAGCTCGCGGACCAGCCCCGCACCCGACACCCGGGACGCCCCGCAGGCCAGCAGCGCGGCCCCGAGCCCGCCCGCGGCACCGGCACCCGGCTCGTCGCGCACGTCACGCCCCAGAACGGCCAGCACGTCGGCGAAGCGGGCCAGCGCCGCGTCGAGCTCCGCGACCGCATCGGCGTCGGCGCCCTTCTGCGGCCCGAACACCGCGGCGGCACCGTGCGGGCCCAGCAGCGGGTTGTCGACATCGGCGGCCGCGACGAGCCGCACGCCCCCGAGCGCGGGGACGCCGTCGAGGCGGGCGGCCCCGGCCAGCGCCGCTCCCCCGGGCGACAGCGGTACGCCGGCGTCGTCGACGGGGACCGCGCCCAGCGCGGCCAGCATGCCGGCGCCGCCGTCGGTGGTGGCCGAGCCACCAAGACCGATGACGACCTCCTCCACGCCGTCCGCCACGGCGTCGGCCACCAGCTCGCCCACGCCGCGGGTGGTGACGGTGCGGGCGGTGGCCGGGTCACGGCGGTCCCGGGGCACGAGGTGCAGGCCGCACGCGGCGGCGGACTCGAGGTAGGCGGTGTCGCCGATGCGCAGCCAGCGCGCGTCCACGGGATCCCCGAACGGACCGGTGACGACGAGCGGGTGCCAATCCCCGCCCAGCGCGGCGTGCAGCACGTCGACGAAGCCGGTGCCGCCGTCGGCCAGCGGGAGCAGCACGAGCTCGTCATCGGGGGCGGTGCGCCGCCATCCCTCGGCGATCGCTTCGGCGGCGGCGGTGGCGCTCAGGGTGCCGCCGAAGGAGTCAGGAGCCACGATCACATGCACCGTCCCACCGTAGTGTCCGACGGGCGCCGTGCACCGTAAGGTGGGATCCGTGAGGTTCCTGGGCCGTTCCACCCCGACCACCGTCGGTGCCGAGACGTCCGCGTCCGACGAGGCCGCGAACGGCCCCGGCGACGGCGTCCGCGCCGCCGGCAAGGGCCGGCCCACGCCCAAGCGCCGCGAGGCCGAGGCCAAGCGCCGAGGCCCGGCCCCGCCCCCGCCGCGCACCCAGCGCGAGGCCTCGCGTCTCGCGCGGGCGAGCCGGCCCGACAAGTCCGAGCAGCGCAGGCTGGCGGCCGTGCGGCGCGAGCGGATGGCCGCGGGCGACGACAAGTACCTGCTGCCGCGCGATCGCGGGCCGGTCAAGGCCTACGTCCGCGACGTCGTGGACTCCCGCCCCCACCTCATGGGCCTGTTCATGCCGCTCGCGGTGATCGTCGTGATCTCCGTGGTGCTGCCGGTGCCGTCGATCCAGCAGTACCTCAGCCTGTTCAGCCTGCTCGCGCTGATCGTGATGATCGCCGAGGGCGTGCTGCTGGGCGTCACCACCACGCGCAAGGCGCAGGCGAAGTTCCCCAACGAGCGCATCGGCATGCCGGCCACCAGCTGGTACACGTTCACGCGGGCCAGCCAGCTGCGGAAGCTGCGCGTGCCGAAGCCGCGCGTGGCGCGGGGCGCCAACCCCTGACCGCCACCCGGACCCGCTCGTGGAGGCGTTCCGGGGGCGGACCTCACCGACCGGTGATCCGGCTCTGAGCGGCCGTCAGCCCTCGTCGAGGCTCATCGGCCCGTAGACCTCGGACTCGCCCTCGATCAGCACCACCGCGTCCACGCCCTGGGCGCGCAGCTCGGCCCAGATGTCCGAGAACCACGCCTCGGCCTCGGCCTGGTCCTCGAACGTCTCGTCGGGTCCGTCCACGGGGATGCCCGACTCGGTCTGGTACCGCCACCGGAAAGCCACGGCGTCAAGGTTAGCGTGCGGAGGTGACCAGCACGCTCGTCCTCGGCGGCACCCGGTCGGGCAAGTCCCGCTACGCCGAGGATCTGTTTCCCCCGCACGCACCGGTGCGCTACCTCGCCACCGCCCGCCGCGACGACGACGACCCCGAGTGGGCGGCGCGGCTGGAGGCGCACCGTGCACGCAGGCCGCCGGGCTGGGTCACCGTGGAGAAGCCGGACGTCTCCGCGATCGTCGCCGGTGGGGGCGACCCGCTGCTCGTGGACGACCTGGCCACCTGGCTCACCGCCGTGCTCGACGACGCGGGCGCGTGGGTCTCCGCGGAGGTCGACGTCTCCCCACAGGTCGACGCGCTCGTGGAGGCCGTGCGGTCGTGCCCGGGCGACGTGGTGCTGGTGTCGGCCGAGGTCGGGCTGGGTGTCGTGCCGCCGACCCGGGCCGGGCGGCTGTTCCGCGACGAGCTGGGTGCGCTCAACGCCGCGCTCGCGGCCGTCTGCGACGAGGTGCTGCTGCTGGTGGCCGGGCTGCCCCTGCGACTGAAGTAGCTCGTGCGCGGACCCGCCCCCGCGCTCGTCGGCGCACCGCTGTAGGAAGACGTCGTGGATCTCCCCGCCGTGACCGCCCCGGACGCCGACGCCCGTCGCACCGCGGTGGCGCAGTACGCCCTGCTCGCCGTGCCCCCCGGAGCATTGGGCACGCTCGCCGAGCTCGGCGTGTGGCTCGCCGCCGCGCAGGGCCAGTGCCCGCCCCGCCCGCCGGCGCGCCCGCGCGTAGTGGTCGTCGCCGCCGACCACGGCATCGCCGCTGCCGGCGTCTCCGCCGATCCCGAGGGCGCGACGGCGCGGCAGGTCGCCGCCGTCCGCGAGCAGAACGCGCCCGTGACCGTGGTCGCGACGGTGGCCGGGGTGTCCGTCCGCGTCGTCGACGTCGGCGTGGACCACGAGGTCGAGGACGGCACCGCCCAGCGCTACCGGGTGCGCCGCGGCAGCGGCCGGATCGACCGGGAGGACGCCCTCACCGAGGCCGAGACCGAGCACGCCTTCGCGATCGGGCGGGCGCTCGCCGACGAGGAGGTGGACGCGGGCGCCGACCTGCTCGTGCCCGCGTCGCTCGGGGTCGGCGCCACGACGCCGGCGTCCGCGCTGGTCGCGGTGCTGACCGCGACCGAGCCGGTGGCCGTGATCGGGCGCGGCAGCGGCATCGACGACAACGGGTGGATGCGCAAGACCGCCGCCGTCCGCGACGCGATGCGCCGGGCCAGGCCCCACCTGCGCGACCCGCTGGCGCTGCTGCGCGTCGCGGGCGGGGCCGACCTCGCGGTGCTCAGCGGGTTCCTCGTCCAGGCCGCGCTGCGGCGCACCCCCGTGCTGCTGGACGGCCTGGTGGTCGGCGCCGCCGCGCTGATCGCCGAGGAGCTCGCCCCCGGGGCGAAGCAATGGTGGCTCGCCGCACAGCGTTCCCCCGAGCCGGCCGGCGTGCTGGTCACCGACCGCCTCTCCCTGACCCCGCTCGCGGACCTCGGCGTCCGGCTCGGCGACGGCACGGGCGCGGTCACGGCCGTCCCGCTGCTGCAGATGGCCGCCCGGCTGGTGGCCGAGACGGCCGTCTCCGAGATCCCCACGACCGAGGTCCCCGCAACCCCGTGAGGGGGCTCGCGCTCGCGCTGAGCTGGCTCACGGTGCTGCCGGTGCGCACCGGCGCCCCCGACGCCCGCACCGCCGCGGCCGCGCTGCGCTGGGCGCCCGTCGTCGGCGCGCTGCTCGGCGGGGTGGCCGGTGGGCTGTTCTGGGCGCTGTCGCTGCTGGGCGTCCCGGTGCTGGTGGGGGGCCTGCTCACCGTCGGGTTCCTGGGGCTCGCCACCCGCGGTATGCACCTGGACGGGCTGGCCGACACGGCCGACGGCCTCGGTTGCTACGGCCCGCCCGAGCGCGCGCTGGCCGTGATGCGCGACGGCGGCGCGGGCCCGTTCGCGGTGGTGACGCTGCTCGTCGCGCTCGGGGCGCAGGCGGCGTCGGTGGCCGCGCTCACCCCC
>NZ_JAOPWR010000519.1 GCF_025965585.1 Pseudonocardia sp. | reverse complement strand
GCCGCGGCGGGGCGCGCGCCAGGCCAACACGTCGGCGAGTGCGGCAGCCGACCCCGCGGCCGTGCCCGGGGGCAGCTCGGCGAGACCGGCCAGCACACGGCGACGGTCGCGGGGGGCCAGCGGGCGGCGCACACCGTCGGACAGCGCGTTGATCGGGCGGCCGGCGTCGTCCTTGCGTCCCACGAGCCCGGGCAGCCGGGGCATGTCGAGCCAGGTGCGCGCGAGCAGCGACCAGCGCAGCTCCGGGCCACCCGCGGCCCAGACGTCCGCCTGGGTGGTGGGCACCCAGTCGGGCGCGACGCCGTCGCTCTGCCCCACCAGGTCGGCCGACACGGCCAGCTCGACGAGCAGCGCGGCCGTGGCCTCGTCGACGTCCATCTCCTTGGCCGCGCGGCGCAGCTCGCGCACACCCAGCCCGCCGGAGCGCAGGACGGGCGGGCCGTTGCGGCTCCAGTAGGCGATCAGCAGCTCGACCTGGCGCAGCACGCCGAGCGCGGCACCGCCCGCCGTGCGGTCGACGACGTCGGCACCACGGTCGCGGGTGGCGAGGTCCGGAGCGGTCAGGGTGAGGGGACCCATCGGGCGCTTGCCGCGCAGCGCGAGCCCGACCTGACGCGGCAGCTCGACGGTCTCCGGGTCGACGCGCAGCAGCAGGCCCTTCGCCAGCAGCCGCCCGACCGGGCTGTGCGGCGCCGACCCACCACGGCTGCGCCCGATCGGCGGACCCGCGGCGAGCGCGTCGAGCACGCGCTGCTCGTCGGGCTCGACGGCCTCGAGCAGCGCCGGCAGCTCGGACGAACCCGCCGGGCCGGTGGCGACGCGCCCCAGCCCGCCGGGGAAGCGCGGCACGATCTCGCGTGCGGCCGGCACGAGCGACAAGTCACTGTCCGGCCCCCAGACCAGGGCCCGGCCCCGCAAGGCGCTCAGCGACGCTCTCAGGCCCGTTGCAGGCATGTCCGGGCCCAGCAGGCGCGCCACCTCGGCCCGCGGGACGGGCGCGACGTCGGCGTCCGCCACCACGAGAGCCTCGAGGACGGCGAGCGCCACGGTGTCCAGGTCGTCGCACGCGCGGTGCACCGACGCCCGGATGCCGGCGCGCGTGGCCAGCACCGTCAGGTCGGCGGGAGGCGGCACGGCGAGATCGGGACGCAGCCGCAGCAGGGTGGCGAGCGTCCCGTCGTCCTGGGCGCGCAGCCAGTCGACCAGCGAGGTGGGCATCGGGTCCACGGTAGTCGGCGGCACCCGTGCGCCGCCCGGTGATCCGGTACGGAATACTTGTCGGCGAAGAGTTCCAGCCCCGCAAGGAGGAGATCGTGGCCAAGCCCGCGCCCGAGGGCCGTGTCGACCCGACCTGGCCCGATCTGCCCGATGGCGAGCACCCGGTGTCGGAGCTCGCCAGTCCGGTACAGGGCTCGCTCTCCCCGTTCGGCGACCTCGAGTTCCCGCTGGACACGGTGCCCTACGAGCACCCCGTCACGAAGATCAACAAGTAGCCGCGCCCGCCGGGCTGCTCCTCGCGGGCGGCGCGGGTCGCCGGATGGGCGGCCCGAAGGCACTGGTGGAGCTGGACGGCGAGCCCCTCGTGCGTCGCGCCCTGCACGTGCTGTCCGCGGGCGGCTGCAGCCCGATCACCGTGGTGGTGGGCGCCGCGGCCACCGACGTGCGCGCCGTCCTGCCGTCCGACGTGGACGTCGTGGAGGCCGCCGACTGGGCGGAGGGCATGGGCGCCTCGCTCCGGGCCGGGCTCTCCGCGCTCGCGGCGCGTGAGGTCCCGCCCGATGCCGCACTGGTGCACCTGGTGGACCTGCCCGGCGTCACGAGCGCGGCAGTGGCCCGGCTCGCGGCCGGTGCCACCCCGGACGCACTCCGCCGCGCCTCGTACGACGGCCGCGCCGCCCACCCCGTGCTCATCGGACGGGAGCACTGGGCGGGGGTGATCGCCTCGGCCACCGGAGACGCCGGGGCCCGCGGTTACCTCGCGGGTCACCCGGCGCTGGACCTCGTGGAGTGCGCCGACGTGGCCGATCCCGACGACGTCGACACCCCCGAGGCGTTGGCCCGCTTCCGGGCCCGCTGACCTAGGACCGTGTCCTGGAGAAGACCGTGTCCTAGAGAGTCAGCTGCTGCCCCGGCATGATCATGTTGGGGTTCCCACTGAGCGCTGGGTTCTTCGCGACGATGCCCTTCCAGCCGCCCGCGACCTCGTTGGCCGAGGCGATGGAGCTGAGGGTGTCGCCCGCCTTGACGATGTAGCCGCCGGTCGTGGCGCCGGTGGGGGCGCTGAGCCGGATGGTCAGCGGAGCCGTCGCGGGAGCCGTCGCGGGAGCCGTCGCGCCGGGCACGCTGCGCTGCGTCGCGGACTCGCCGGTGGCCCCGGCCTTCTTGGAGCAGACGGGCCAGGCGCCCCAGCCCTGCTGGGCGAGCACCCGCTCGGCGACGACGATCTGCTCGGCGCGGGTGGCCTGGTCGGCGGCCGGGGCGAACTGGGCGCCGCCGAAGCCCCGCCAGGTGCTGGGTGTGAACTGCAGGCCGCCCTGGAAGCCGTTGCCGGTGTTGATGTCCCACCGGCCGCCGCTCTCGCACTGCGCGACCTTGTCCCATGTGGAATCGGCCGCGGCGTTGGCCGCCGGGACCATGGTGACCAACGGGGCGCCGGCGACGGCTCCGGCGAGTGCGGTTCGGGCGATGACCCGACCGGTGTTGCTGGGGGCGCGATGACGACCGCGGTAGCGAGCCATGAGGCTTCTCCGGACGCTGCGCACGGACCCGCCCGGGGAGATGGCGTGGCGGGCTGGGGCCCGCCTGGTCCGTTCCTGTCCCACGTGGTTGTTCGTGAGGCAACGGGGGATTCCGGAACCGCCGGACAGGGGAGCGCTGCGGTACCGGGACGGGTGCGGACCTGGGGAGTCCGCACGAGCCGAGAGGGACGGTACGTCCGGTTTCGTGGAGCGCAAACCCGGCGCGCCGATCGAGGCATGACCCGAACGTGTAGTCCGAATGGGCCAACCGGGCAGAGTCGTGGCTGTTCACGATGACCGGGCGTGGCGGCGACCGTGCCCGCCGAAGGTTGCGCCGCTGTGATGCAGGCCACTCGAACCGGCCCTCCGCCTGGCCGCTCCGGACCGTCGCACCGGCCACGCCGTAGGGTCGCGGGCGTGGAGCTCACCCACGTCGATGCCGCCGGGTCCGCCCGGATGGTGGACGTCACCGGCAAGGAGGCGACGGCCCGCACGGCGGTCGCCACTGGCACGCTGCGCACGACCCCCGAGGTGATCGACCTGCTGCTGCGCGACGGCCTGCCCAAGGGCGACGCACTGGCCACCGCGCGGATCGCCGGGATCATGGCGGCCAAGCGCACCCCGGACCTCGTGCCGCTGTGCCACCCCATCGCACTGTCCGGCGTCACCGTCGACCTCGAACCGGACGGCGACCGCGTCCACGTCCGCGCCACGGTGCGCACCACCGACCGCACCGGCGTGGAGATGGAGGCGCTCACGGCCGTCGCCGTCGCGGGCCTCACGCTGCACGACATGATCAAGGCTGTCGATCCCGCCGCCGTGATGGACGGCGTCCGCGTCGAGCGCAAGGACGGCGGTAAGACCGGCACGTGGACGCGTCCGGAGGACCGCTCGTGACGGACGCGCGCACGGCGCGGGTCGTGACGGCGTCCAACCGGGCCTCGGCGGGTGTCTACGCCGACCGCGGTGGGCCGCTGATCGTCGAGTGGCTGCGCGAGCGCGGCTACGACACCCCCGATCCGGCCGTGGTGCCCGACGGCGGCCCGGTGGGCGACGCGCTGCGCGCCGCCGTCGCCGAGGGCGTCGATGTCGTGATCACCACGGGCGGCACGGGCATCTCCCCCACCGACGCGACGCCGGAGGCGACCCGCGCGATGCTCGACTACGAGGTGCCCGGACTGGCCGACGCGATCCGCGCGGCGGGCGCTCCGAAGGTCCCCACGGCCGTCCTCTCGCGAGGACTGACCGGCGTGGCGGGCCGGACGCTGGTCGTGAACCTCCCCGGATCGACAGGGGGAGTTCGGGACGGATTGTCGGTGCTGGACGGTGTGCTGGATCATGCCGTCGACCAACTGCGCGGAGGCGATCACCGATGACCCAGGACCGGACACCCGTGGTGCTGCGCGCCGCCGTCGGCGAGGAGCCCCTCGACGTCGCCGAGCACGCGGCGCTCGTCGACCACCCGGCGGCGGGCGCCGTGGTGACGTTCGCGGGCGTGGTCCGCGACCACGACGGCGGGCGCTCGGTGCTGGGGCTGGAGTACAGCGCCCACCCGACGGCGTCGACGGTCGTGGCCGAGGTGGCCGCCGACGTCGCCGCCCGGGCGACGGGCGTGCGGGCCATCGCGGTGAGCCACCGGGTCGGGACGCTCGCGATCGGCGACGTCGCGCTGGCCTGCGCCGTGGCCGCCGATCACCGCCGCGAGGCGTTCGACACCTGCTCGGAGCTGGTGGAGGAGATCAAGCGGCTGCTCCCGGTGTGGAAGCACCAGTCGTACGCCGACGGCGACGACGAGTGGGTCAACAGCGCCTGAGACGGGTCCCGAGACACCCGTGCGCGGACGTCAGTGCTGGGGCGGCGACGTCCGCGCACGTGGGGTCGGCAGTGCCTAGAGCGCGAGCTGCTGCCCGACGCGGAGCATGTTCGGGTTGCTCAGCACGTCCGTGTTCTTGTTCCAGAGCGCCGTCCACCCACCGGTGACGTTCTGCTTCGCCGCGATCCCGCTCAGCGTGTCGCCGGCGACGACGGTGTAGCCGGCGCCGCTCTTCGCGACCGGGGCGGCCTTCGGGGCGGCCGCGATGGGCGCCGAGGCACGCACGGTCTTGCCGGGCTCGGCGGCGAAACCGGTGGCCCCGGCCTTCTTCGAGCAGACGGGCCAGGCCCCCCAGCCCTGCGCGGCGAGGACCCGCTCCGCGACGGCGATCTGCTGCTCACGGCTGGCGTTCGCAGCCGAGCCGGAGCCACCATAGGCGGCCCACGTGCTGGGGCTGAACTGCAGGCCGCCGTAGTAGCCGTTACCGGTGCTGACGCTCCAGTTGCCACCGCTCTCGCACTGGGCGACCTTGTCCCAGATGGAGTCGGGAGCGGCGTTGGCCGTGCCGGCGATTGCGATCGGAGTACCGACGACAACCGCTCCGGCGACGATCAGACGAACGAGACTTCGGCCCTTGCTGGTGGCAGGTCGAGAACTCATTACGGGGTTTCTCCTCCGCACGGTCGAGGAGGACGCGCTCGTCAGCGGGCGGGAACCGACCCGGCGAGCAGTCCTTGTCCGTGTTCCCGCAGCCGTGGGGCGGCGGCGGGAAATTGCGACCTCGGCCTTGTCCCGTCTTCCATCTCGACGGACCGAAACCGCGGGACAAGGCCTGGTGCGACGGTTCCGGATGCATTCTCGGTCGCCCCACTGGAACGACCGGTCGTCGACGCTACGAGGCGGCCTGGGGGCGAAAGCAATTCTACAGGGAGTGACCATCATCACGGTAACGAATGTATTAACCTGCCGATAGCCAGGTATCTGCAGGTCATGGCGGTGTAATCACGGCTTTATTACGGCTCGACCAATAGAACCAAAACGAAAGTATTACCGATTTCGTCACATCGAATGGTGGACGCTCAGTGACGGCATGATCACGGCGGGCAGTGCCCTGGAACACCCGTAGTGGCTACCGCCTGGTTCGTCAGTCATGCTGGTTCTGTGAACGATCGCCCACCGGCCCCGTCGGACTCGCCGTCTGCGCTGGCCGCCGCACTGCGCACCACCGGCTACCTCGCCGACGACGGCCTCGCCACGGCGACGTTCCTC
>NZ_JAOPWR010000457.1 GCF_025965585.1 Pseudonocardia sp. | reverse complement strand
GGGCGCCACGGCGTGGGCGGCGCACCGCAGCGAGCGCCGGACGGCGGCGGCCCGCGGCGACGTGCTCGCCCGCACCGTCGAGGTGCTGGAGGCGGCACCGGATCTCGTCGTCTTCGGAGCGGCGGCGCTGCACCGTGACCGGCTCGCCGCGGCCGACGGCCGCCTCACCGTGCTGCTGCGCCGGGCCGCTACTGCGCGGGGCCTCGGCAGCGGGCTGGGCGTGCTCGCGATCGGTCTCACCGCCGTGGCGGCCACCGCCGTCGGTATCGCGGCCGTGCGTGCCGGGACGCTGCCCGGTACCGCACTCGCCGTCCTGGCGCTGACCCCGCTGGCCCTCGCCGACGTGCTCGTCGGCCTCCCGGACGCCGCCGTCCGGCTGCTCACCGCGGTGCCGGCCGCCCGCCGGCTGGCCGAGCTGGAGTCGCTCCCGGCCACCGTCGCCGATCCCGCGGAGGCCACGCCGGTGTCGCCGCCCGCCGGGTTCGCGGCGCACGGGCTCGCCTTGCGCTGGCCCGGCGCCGACGCGGACGCCGTCCGCGACGTCGGACTGGAGCTGCGCCCCGGCACCCGGCTCGCTCTGACGGGTCCGTCGGGGTCCGGGAAGTCGAGCGTGGTGGCCGCGCTGCTGCGCACGCTGGAGCCGTCCGCGGGCACGCTGCTCGCCGACGGCCGTGACGTGCACACGCTGACCGGGGACTCGGTGCGCCGCGGCATCTCCTGGTGCGGCGCCCGCACCCACCTGTTCGACAGCACGCTACGGGCCAACCTGCTGCTCGCCGCCCCGGGCGCCGGCGACGACGACGTCCTCGCCGTGCTGGACGCCGCGCAGCTCGGCGGTTGGTTCGCGACGCTGCCCGACGGCCTCGACACGGCGGTCGGGGAACACGGGGGTGCGGTCTCGGGCGGCGAGCGTCAGCGCCTCGGGGTGGCCCGGGCGCTGCTCGCCGACCGGCCGGTGCTGCTCCTCGACGAGCCCACCGCCCACCTCGACCCGGCCACCTCGGAGGCCCTCGCCGCCGAGCTGTTGGCCGCCACCGAGGGGCGGACCGCGCTGATCGTCACCCACCGTCTCGGGCAGACCCCGGGCCTCCCTGTCCTGCGGCTCAGCGGGGCTGACGCGTTCGCGGCGGCAGGTGCCCACTGATCGCCCGGACGCAGGACCATCGGCCCTGCTCCCGCAGCCGGGCGGCGGATCCGCCGGCCACCGCGCTGTGCGCCAGGTGCGCATGGCGGCCTCGACGCCGTGCACGACGGTCGTCGCGAGGACCGGTAGCCCGGCGGACCTGGCGAGTGCGGTCGCCGCCTGCGGCTCGAGCCGGCCGCCCTCCGGTTGCCGGTTGATGGCGTCGGCCACGACGACGTGCACGGCCGTGGCGTCGACGCCCAGGGGCGTCCGGGCGGGCAGCGACGGTCGGCGCAACCAGGTGGCACGACGGGCGGCCGCCGCGAGGGCTCGCGCGGCCGCGGGCTCGGCGAACACCGGGCTCGCCACATCGTCGGGATGTAGCCCGACGGGAAGCGTCACGGTCTCGGCCTGTCCCAGGCGGACGGTGGCAACGGGCTTGCCGGGTCCGGCCGCCACGATCGGTCCGACACCCTGCAAAGGATCACCGGTCCCCGTAGGCGCGCCGAGAGCGAGCACGGCGTCGACACCGGGATCGGACAGCAACAGCTCCAGCGCGCGACCGAAGACGGTTGCGGGCACCGTCGCGGTCGTGTCGACCGGATCGGCGACCGCTGCCGTCCCCGGCAGCAGTGCGGTCAGCGCGGCACGGGTGCCTGTTTCCGGAACGGCGATCTGCAGGCCGGCGCGTACGCACGCGCCCGCGGCCAGGACACCGGCGCCGCCGGCGTTGCTGAGCACGGCCACCCGCGGGCCGGCGGGCAGCGGTTGGCGGCACAGCGCGAGCAGCCCCGGCAGCTCGGTGATCTCGTCGACGGCGAGTACGCCGGTCTGGGCGAACAACGCATCGCACACCGCTCGGGGCGTGGCGCTGCCGGCGCTGTGCGAGGCCGCCGCCGACCGGCCGGCCTCCGAGCTGCCCGAACGGACCGTCAGGACGGGGATTCGGCGGGCCAGGCGCCGGGCCAGGATCGCAAACACACGAGGGCGGCGCAGCGACTCGACGTAGAGCACCGCGGCCCGGGTGCGGCCGTCCTGAGCCCACCAGAGAAGCATGTCGTCTGCGTTGACGTCCACGGAGTCGCCCGTCGACACCACCGTCGAGGCCCCCAGACCGAGCCGGTCCAGCTCCGCGGTGATCGCGATGACCACCCCGCCGGACTGCGCCGCCACTCCGACCTGCCCGCCTGCCACCGGGTGCCCGAAGGTGGCCTGCACCGCGACGTGCGGGTCGGTGTTGACCAGACCCAGACAGTTCGGCCCGACCGTGCGCATGCCGTGGCGTCCGAGGGCCGCGGTCAGTCGCCCGGCGAGCGCAGGGCTTCCACTGATGCCCGCCGTGATCACCAACAGAGCCCGTACACCCCGACGACCGCACTGCTCGGCGACATCCGGCACCGCGTCCGCCGGAACACAGATGACGGCGAGGTCGACGGCGCGAGGCAACTCCGCCATCGACGCCACGCAGGGGACTCCCTCGACCTCGTCAGCGTGCGGGTTGATCGCGTACACCGGTCCGGCAAACCCGCCGTCGAGGATGCTGCGCAGAATCAGCCGCCCGACCGAGTCGGGCCGCCGACCCACGCCGACGACCGCGAGGGAGCACGGTTGGAAGACCGGGCGCAGGCTCGCGGCATCGGCGAGCGCCTGACGGTGCAACACGGCGTCGGTGAACCCGTCGGTGTCGGCCGGCTCGATCCGCAGATGGTCGAGATGCAGCACGATGCTGATGTCGTCCCCCTGGGGGATCGAGCTCATCGGGATGCCGCTGTCGCGCAGGACATGCAGCATCCCGTGGTTCGCGGCCAGGACCTCCGCCGTCAACCGCGCTACGCCTTCTTCGACCGCGCCGCAGCCAGATGTTCGAGCAGCAACGAGCCCACCCCGGTGTGTGATCGGCGTGTGCCACGGCGATCGCGAACTCGGGGTCGGTGCCGGGCGGTTCGTGGCGGAAGTGCGCGACGCCGAGGAGCCTGTCGCCGCGGAAGGCGCCGACGGCGGTCTCGTCGTCGGCGACGATGACGTCCGCAATCATCCGGGGGCCCACCGTGGAGACGCTGAAGAAGCGTAGGTAGCGATCGTCGACGGGGAGTGACTGGTGCAGCGCGTCGACCGCGGCCCGATCTCCGC
>NZ_JAOPWR010000453.1 GCF_025965585.1 Pseudonocardia sp. | reverse complement strand
GTAGTGACGGCGCTTGGTGAGCGGGTCCTGGCCGGCGTAGACGACGACGCGCAGGGACCCGCTGGGCAACTGCTCGATGCGGCCCTTGGAGCGAGACCGGCGTCGCGACGCCGCGGAAGTCATGGTGCAACGCTAGAGCGGATTCGCACCACGATCGGCACCACGAGTGTCGGTGTGGACAACTTCAGCGGAAAGTTTCCGCTGGTCAGCATGGGTGGAGCTGAGGGGATTCGAACCCCTGACCCTTTGACTGCCAGTCAAATGCGCTACCAGCTGCGCCACAGCCCCTTGCGAAGAGAAAGCTACACGAGCCCGCGAGGCCCCCGCGAACCGGGTCGCCTACCGTCGCGACCGTGCAGCCCGCCGACGTCGGACGCCTTGTGGGTGTCTCGGATCCCCGCCTCTCCCCCGACGGCCGCCGCGTGGCGTTCGTCGTCTCCCGCGTCGACCTGGAGGGCAACCGGTACCGCCGGTCCGTCTGGCTCGCGGCGACCGACGGCTCGGCGGCACCGTTCCCGCTGACCTCGGGCGAGCACGGCGACGGGCAGCCGGCCTGGTCGCCGGACGGGAGCAGGCTCGCTTTCACCCGGTCGCGGGACGGGAAGCACTCGCTGCACGTCATGCCCGTCGGCGGCCCCGGCGAGGTGATCACAGTGTGCGAGCGGCCGGAAGCAGTGGAGGAGCCGGAGTGGTCGCCCGACGGCGCGGGCATCGCGTTCGCGTCGCGGGAACGCACCGGCCGCTACTCCGACGGCGACGACGACCGTGCCCGGCCGCCCCGGCTCATCGACCGGCTCGTGTCGCGCCTGGACGGCGAGGGCTGGATCGTCGACCGGCCGCGGGGCGTGTTCGTGGTCCCGGCCGACGCGTCGGCGCCGCCGACGCTCGTGGCCGGCGGGGCCTGGGATCACAACGGGTTCGCGTGGGCGCCCGACGGGCTCACGCTGGCCGTCACGGCGGCCACCGGTGAGCACGACGCGGCGCTGCTCGACGACGTCCACATCGTGGCCGCCGACGGCACCGGCGAGCGGCGGACGCTTACCGACCGAGGCCTGTCGCACGCCCACCCCTCGTTCAGCCCGGACGGCACGCGGATCGCCACCCTCACCGACGACGTGCGCCTGGTGCCGTCGAACGGGCAGGTGGCGGTGCTCGACGTCGCCACCGGCGAGCAGCGGATCCTGACCGCCGGGCTGGACCGCCAGTGCGCGCCCCACCCCGGCGCCCGCTCCCCGCTCTGGGACGGCGAGCGGCTGCTGTTCGCCACCGAGGACCGCGGCGACGTCCACGTCCACCGCATCGCGGCCGACGGCACGGGCGAGGTGGAGCTGCTCGTCGGCAGCACCCGCGTCGTCAGCGCGTACGACAAGGTGGGCGACACGCTGGCGTTCGTCGCGAGCACGCCCACCGCGCTGCCCGAGGTGTTCGTCCGCTACGGGGACGGCACCGAGCGGCAGCTCACCACGCTCGGCGCCGCGTTCCAGGCGGCCGTCCCGGCCGCTGCGCTCGAACACTTCACGGTGCCCTCCCCCGCGGGCGACGGTGACGTCGACGCGTGGGTGGTCCGGCCGCTCGGCGTCGCGGAGGGCGACAGCGTGCCGGTGCTGCTCTCGATCCACGGCGGCCCGATGGCGCAGTACGGGAACAGCTGGTTCGACGAGTTCCAGCTGTGGGCGGGCGCCGGGTACGCGGTGGTCTACTGCAACCCGCACGGCTCCACCGGGCGCACAGAGGCGTGGCTGCGTTCCATCCGCAGCCCGGAGGCCGCGGAGGTCCCGGGCACCGGGTGGGGCGGCATCGATGCCGACGACGTGCTGGCCGTGCTCGACGCCGCGCTGGCGCGCGAGCCCTCGTTCGACCCCGACCGCGTCGGCGTGCTCGGCGGCTCCTATGGCGGGTTCCTCACGAGCTGGCTCATCGGCCACACCGACCGGTTCGCCGCGGCCTGCAGCGAGCGCGCGGTGAACAACCTGGAGTCGGAGGAGTGGAGCTCCGACGTGGCCGGCACGTTCCGCCACGAGCTGGGCGTCTCGCACCTGGAACGGCCCGAGGTCTACCGGCGGGTCTCGCCGATCACCTACGTGCGCGACATCCACACCCCGGTGCTGATCCTGCACTCGGAGGAGGACCTGCGCTGCCACCCGGAGCAGGCCGACCAGCTCCACCTGGCGCTGCGCATGCTGGGCAGGCCCGTGGAGTACTGGCGGTTCCCCGAGGAGAACCACGGCCTGTCGCGCGGCGGCTCACCGCGCCACCGCGTGCAGCGGGCGGAGATCATCCTCGACTGGTTCGGCCGGCACCTGGGCGGGCGCCGGCCCGAGATCACCTGGGATCACCCGTCCCGCAGGTCCTGACGATCGCCGCGCGCCGCACGGGAACGCCCTCGGCAGGGCCTCCTGTGCGGCACGTGGTGATCAGCCGGCCGCGATGGCGTTCTTCAGCCAGTTGCTGTCGTTGAGGTCGACCTTCACGCCCTTGATCGCGACCGTCGGGGTGCCGAACTGGCCGTTGGTCTGCAGGGCCGGGTCGGCGATCGCCTTCTTCGTCTCGGCGGCGACGGCCGCGTCGTTCGTCCCGTTGTTCACGCAGCCGGCGAAGTCGCCCTGGGCCTTGAGCTCGGTGCCGAACTGGATCAGCTGGGCGTTGCTCAGGCCCGGGCTGCCCTCGGCGGGCTGCTCGGCGTAGAGCTTCGCGTGGTAGGCGGGGAAGATGCCCGCCGCTGCCGAGCAGATGGCCGCGTTGGCGGCGCGCGTCGAGTACCCCGGGGGGTTCGAGCTGGGGTCGAGGATCGCGATGTTGTGGTACCGCACGGTGATCTGCCGGGCGTTCAGCGCGGCCGTGATGTCGGGGCCGTAGCGCTGCTCGAACCGCTGGCAGTTCGGGCAGAGGTAGTCCTCGTAGGTGTCGATCACGACCTTGCCGGTGCCGGCCGTGACCACCGCGCCGGAGACGGTGGCCGTGTAGGTGGGGGCCACGGCCGGCGTCGAGGAGTTGTTGCGGAAGTAGAAGATCCCGGCGCCGACGAGGACGGCCACGAGCACCACCACGCCCACCACGATCAGCGGCGTGCGGTTGGCCGTGTTCTTCGCGGGCACCTGGATGCCGGCCGCGGCCAGCCGCTGGGCGGCGGCCTCCTGTCTGCGCTTCTTGTCGTTTCTGGACGCTCCGCCCATGTCAGGTCCTTCCGCCGAATCGCGAGTCGATGGAGAGCAGGGTGCGGGGACGCACGATCAACCACGCGGCGAGCACGAGGAAGCTCGTGTCGCGCATCAGTTCCTGCAGGTAGGCGGTGTCGCCGGGGGCCACGGCGCCGCCGCCGCCGAAGCAGCCGCAGTCGATCGACAGCCCGCGCGCCCACGCCTGCGCGACCCCCACGACGAACACCAGCAGCAGCGCCGCCGACAGCACCGCGGCTGCTCGGGTGCCCACGCCCGCGAGCAGCAGCAGCCCGAGCGCGATCTCCAGGAACGGCAGCACCGCGGCCACCACCTCGACCCCGCCGGTCGGCAGCACGTCGTAGGCGCGGACGGCGACGTAGGTCTGGTCGGGGTCGGCCGCCTTGAGCGTGCCCGAGACGAGCCAGACGGCCGCGAGGCCGAGGCGCGCGAGCGTCCCGACGACGTCGAGCACCTGTTCCTGCCTCACACGATCAGCCTATCGACGGGTCGCTCGCCCTCCGTCACGGCCCGAGCACCAGAAGTGCTCGCGCGCCGGCTCCTGCTCCAGGACCGCGTCGAGGTCCGTCAGGCGGCGCACGCCCGCCACCGCGCGGGCGGTGCGGTGGTGGGCGGCACCCGGCGCCCCCACCACCCCGCGAGTCGACACATCCGGGCCGTCGACACGATCAGGCGCGCGAGTCGGCCCGTTCGGGTGGCCGCGCCGCCGCGCCGCACGGCCGCCCGCCCGGGCCATACGCTCGCGCCATGACCGCGGTTCCGGGGCCGGCGGAGTTCGCCGAGCACGAGAACGACCACCAGCACGCCGACGTCTCCGGGGGCTGGCTGCGCGCCGGCGTCTTCGGCGCCATGGACGGCCTCGTCACCAACATCGCGCTGGTCGCCGGCGTGGGCGGCGGCGGGGCCGACCGCCACGCGATCGTCCTGACCGGCATGGCGGGCCTCGTCGCCGGCGCGTTCTCGATGGCGCTGGGCGAGTTCGCGTCCGTCGACACGCAGAACGACGCGGTGGAGTACGAGGTCAGCATCGAGCGCGACGAGCTGCGAAGGCACCCGAGCGCCGAGGCCGCGGAGCTGACCGAGATGTACGTCGAGATGGGGCTCTCGCGGGAGACCGCGGAGGCCGTCTCGCGCGAGGTGAGCGCCGACCCCGAGCTCGCCGTCAAGGTGCACATCACGCAGGAGCTGGGCGTCGATCCCGACGACCGGCCCTCACCCTGGACGGCCGCGATCTCGTCGTTCGTCGCGTTCTCGATCGGCGGGATCTTCCCGATCATCACGTACCTGCTCGGCTACTCCTCGCTGCTGCTCGCGCTGGCCGTCGGCGCGGTCGGGCTGTTCGTCGCAGGCGCGCTGACCTCGCGCTTCACCACCCGCTCGTGGTGGCTGAGCGGGCTGCGCCAACTGCTGTTCGGCGCGATCGCGGCGGGCGCGACGTACGTCGTGGGCGTGCTGATCGGCGTGGGCGTCGCCGGGTAGCGGCCGCGCGGACGGCGCCGGTCTGACAATGTTGAGAGGGAACAGCCGCCACCGCCCGAGGAGATCCGCCGTGACCGCAGAGCCTGTCGCCACCGGCGGGCTGGAGGCGAGCAGCCTCGTCGAGCTCGCCGTGCGGCGCCTGCGCGGCGAGATCCTCAGCGGCGCGCTGGCGCCCGGGGAGCGGCTCGTCGAGGAGCAGCTCACCCGCCGCTTCGGCACCAGCCGGGCCCCGCTGCGCGAGGCGCTGCGGCTGCTCGGGCAGCAGGGGCTCGTGGAGCACCTGCCCCGGCGCGGGGTGCGGGTCACCCAGCTCTCGGCCCGCGACATGGACGAGCTGTTCACCCTGCGCGACACGCTCGAGCAGTTCGCCGTGCGCTGCACGTTCGGGGGCGGTGGCACCCCCGACCCCACGCTGCTGGACGGGCTGCGCGTCGCCGTCGAGGAGATGGACCGGGCCGCCGCGTCCGGTGCCGCCCTCGAGCAGGACGCCGCCCACCGGGGTTTCCACCTGGCGCTGGTCGCGCTGGCCGGGCACCACCACCTCATGCGCGTGTACGAGCCGTTGCTCCTGCAGCTGCAGCTCTACATGGCCACCAACATGCGGCGCGAGGCCCGCGACCGCTCCCCCTGCGACGGCGCCCGCCGCCACCGCAGGCTCTACGACGCGGTCGCGAGCGGTGGGACGGACGCGGTGCTTGCCGAGCTGGAGCACCACGGGGCCCGCACGTACCTTGCGCCGGAACTCGGCACCTGACGGCGTTGCACCGTTCGGGCCAGCGCCGGCCGGCGTTCGGGCCGCCACCTGCGGGCGTGACATGCCCGTAACGGGAGAGACCATCACCTGACACCAAACTGTCGACAATCGACGGAATGCAGATGCAGGTGGCAGCCCTCCCGTTCCGGGTGCGGGCGCTGAGCGAGGCGTTGCGGCGGGACGACCTCACCGTCCACGACATCGTCGACGAGGTGCTCGGGCGGATCGCCGCCCGCGGTGACGACGCGGTGTGGATCTCGCTCGTGGAGCGCGCCGCGTTGCACGAGCGGGCCACTGAGCTGGAGGCCCTGCGCGGCCGCGCCGAGCTGCCGCCGCTGTTCGGCGTGCCGTTCGCGGTGAAGGACAACATCGACGTCGCCGGGCTGCCCACCACCGCGGGCTGCCCGGCGTTCGCCTACACCCCGGCCGTCGACGCGGGCAGCGTCCGCAGGCTGCTCGACGCGGGCGCGGTGGTCGTCGGCAAGACCAACCTCGACCAGTTCGCCACGGGCCTCGTCGGCGTCCGCTCGCCGTACGGGGCGCCCGAGAGCGTGTTCGGCGGCGACCTGGTGTCCGGTGGGTCCAGCTCGGGCAGCGCGGTGGCCGTGGCGGCCGGGCTCGTCGCGTTCTCGCTGGGCACCGACACCGCGGGCTCGGGTCGCGTCCCGGCGGCGATGAACGGGATCGTCGGGCTCAAGCCCACCCGCGGGCTGGTCGGAGCGAGCGGGGTGGTTCCGGCGTGCCGGTCGCTGGACTGCGTCTCGGTCTTCGCCACCGACCTCGACGACGCCGCCGACGTGCTGGCCGTCCTCGCCGGACCCGATGCCGACGACCCGTGGTCGCGCACCGGGCCCGCGAGCGACGGCGGCGGCCCGGTGCGCCTGCTCGTCCCCGACGACGGCGCGCTCGACTTCGAGGGCGACACCGCGATGGAGCAGGTGTTCGCCGGCGTCGCCGCCCGGGCCGGGGCGGTCGGGCACACCGAGCTGGGCCCGCTGATCGAGGCCGGCGACCTGCTCTACGGCGGCCCCTGGATCGCCGAGCGGCTGGCCGATCTCGCCGGCTTCTTCGCCGACCACCCCGACGACGTCCTGCCGGTCACGCGCACGGTGATCGAGCGCGGCCACGACGTCGACGGCGTCGGCGTCTTCCGCGGCGTCCACCGCTTGCAGGAGCTCAAGGCCTGGTGCGACAGGCTGTGGGAGCGCGCCGACGCCCTGCTGCTCCCCACCGTCCCGACGACGTTCACGCGCGCCCAGATCGCCGAGCAGCCGGTGGTGCGCAACCTCGTCCTCGGCCGCTGGACGCAGTTCGCGAACCTGCTCGACCTCGCCGCCGTCGCGGTCCCGGCCGGCACGACCCCCGACGGCAGGCCCGTCGGCGTCACCCTCATCGGCCCGGCCTTCTCCGAGGACCGGCTGTTGTCCGCTGCACATCGGTTGATCACCAGGGAGGCCGCATGACCACCGCACCCACGCGCACTCGAGCAGGCTCGACGCCCGCCCCTGCGAGCAAGCGGGAGGCGACGATCGGTCCGGTCGCCGCCAACCCCTACCCGTGGCCCTACGACGGCTCGGTCGACGCCGCGCACACCGCGCTGATCTGCATCGACTGGCAGGTCGACTTCTGCGGGCCCGGCGGCTACGTCGACCGGATGGGCTACGACATCTCGCTGACGCGGGCCGGTCTCCCGGCGACGGCGGCGATGCTGGCGCACGCCCGGGCCACCGGCATGCTCGTCGTCCACACGAGGGAGGGGCACGCGCCCGACCTGTCCGACCTTCCCGCCAACAAGCGCTGGCGCAGCGCGCGGATCGGCGCCGAGATCGGCAGCGGGGGCCCGACCGGCCGGATCCTCGTGCGCGGCGAGCCGGGCTGGGAGATCGTGCCGGAGGTCGCTCCGATCGAGGGCGAGGTGCTGCTGGACAAGCCCGGCAAGGGCGCGTTCTACGCCACCAACCTCGATCTCGTGCTCCGGACCCGGCAGATCACGCACATCATCCTGACCGGCATCACCACCGACGTCTGCGTGCACACCACCATGCGCGAGGCGAACGACCGCGGCTACGAGTGCTTGGTCCTCTCCGACTGCACCGGCGCCACCGACCCCTCCAACCACGACGCCGCCCTGCACATGGTGACCATGCAGGGCGGCGTGTTCGGCGCAGTTGCCACGTCCACCGCCGTGATCGAGGGAACCTCATGACGCACGCCGACGTACCCGCCCCCGCGGAGGCGAGATGACCACCGTCCCCGCCGACCCCTATCCGTTCGAGTTCGCCCCGGCGACCACCGCCCTGGTGATCATCGACATGCAGCGCGACTTCGTGGAGCTCGGCGGCTTCGGCGAGACGCTCGGCAACGACGTCTCGCTGCTGCAGTCGGTGGTGCCGCCGCTGCAGAAGGTGCTGGCCACCGCCCGCGCCATCGGGATGGGGGCGATAGTGCACACCCGGGAGGGCCACGTGCCCGACCTGAGCGACTGCCCGCCCGCCAAGCTCACCCGCGGGGAGCCGTCCCTGCGGATCGGTGACCCGGGGCCCAAGGGCCGCATCCTCATCCGCGGCGAGTACGGCCACGACATCATCGACGACCTCGCGCCCGCTCCCGGCGAGCTCGTGATCGACAAGCCGGGCAAGGGCTCGTTCCACGGCACGACGTTCGGCGCCGAGCTGCAGGCGCGCGGCATCACCAGCCTGATCGTCACCGGCGTCACCACGGAGGTGTGCGTGCACACCACGGTCCGCGAGGCCAACGACCGCGGCTACGAGTGCCTCGTCCTGTCCGACTGCACCGGTTCCTACTTCCCCGAGTTCCAGAAGGCCGGCCTGGCCATGATCGCCGCGCAGGGCGGCATCTTCGGCTGGGTCGCTCCTTCCACGGCACTGATCACCGCACTGGCACCCACTTCGATGGCCCCCGCCCTGGAAGGGACACCGTCATGAGCGAGACGACCACCGAACCCGAACCGGTCACGATCTCCTGGTGGGTGTCCGGCGACACCAACGCGTTCTTCGGCCTGGGCTTCAACACCCTGGTGAACGTGCTGGTGCTCTCCGGGCTGTGCATCGGGGTGGTCAAGATCCCCGGCACCGAGGTGTTCGGGGTGATCCTGCCCGCGCTCGGCGTGCAGCTGCTCATCGGCAACGTCTACTACACCTACCTCGCGCGCCGGCTCGCCCAGCGCGAGAACCGCACCGACGTCTGCGCGATGCCCTACGGCCCGTCGGTGCCGCACATGTTCATCGTGACCTTCGTGGTCATGCTGCCGATCTACCTGAGGACGAAGGACCCGATCGCCGCGTGGGCCTCCGGGCTCGCGTGGTGCTTCATCATCGGGATCATCGTGTTGATCGGCGCGTTCGTCGGCCCGTACATCCGTAGGTACACGCCGCAGGCGGCCATGCTCGGCACGCTGGCCGGCGTCTCGATCGCCTTCATCTCGATGCGCCCGGCCGCCCAGATGTGGGAGGCGCTGTGGATCGCGCTGCCCGTCATGGTGATCATCCTGGTCGGCTTCTTCACCGACCTGAAGCTGCCGGGCGGCATCCCGGTCGGCCTCGCCGCCCTGCTCCTGGGCTCGGCGATCGGCTGGATCGGTGGTTACATGTCCGTGCCGGACGTCGTGTCGGCAGCCAAGGACGTGGCGCTGTCGCTGCCCACCGCCGACTTCGGACGTCTCGGACAGGGCCTGACGGACGTCGCGCCGCTGCTGGCCACGGCCATCCCCCTGGGCATCTACAACTTCACCGAGGGCATGACGAACGTGGAGAGCGCCGCAGTCGCCGGTGACGAGTACAACCTCCGCTCGATCCTGCTCGCCGACGGCACCGGGGCGATCGTGGGCTCCGTGCTCGGCTGCCCGTTCCCGCCCGCCGTGTACATCGGCCACCCCGGCTGGAAGGCCGCGGGCGGCCGCACGTCCTACTCGCTCGCCTCGGGCGTGGTCATCGCGCTCATGTGCTTCCTCGGCCTGTTCGGCCTGCTCGGGGCACTGCTGCCGCTGCCGGCGATCGTGCCGATCCTGCTCTACATCGGTCTCCTGATCGGCGCACAGGCGTTCCAGGAGGTGCCGAAGGCGCACGCGGTGGCCGTGGTCATCGCGATCATCCCGAACATCGCGTCCTGGGCGTCGGGGCTGATCGACAACGCGCTCTCGGCAGCCGGCACGACGGCGGCGCAGGTCGGTGAACCCGCGCTGGTGAACGCCGGTGTGGTCTACACGGGCCTGTCGCTGCTCGGCGGCGGGGCGATCCTGGCGGGCCTCTTACTCGGCGCGATCACGGCGTTCGTCATCGACAAGAAGTTCATCCCAGCGGCCGTCTACTGCTTCATCGGCGCCGCGGTGGGCTACGTCGGCCTCATCCACGCGCCGTCGGTCGGCTGGGGCGTGGGCGGCCAGATCGCACTGGGTTACCTGTTCGCGGGCATCATCCTGCTGGCGTTCGGCCTGGTCCGGCGGCACACCGCGACGGCCGAGGCCGAGCCGGCCGCGGCGTCCGAGGTGCCCGACCAGCGCGTCGACGAGCCCGCGGCCACCGTCGCGTCGATCGACACGACCCGCCCGGCCACCGCGTGAGGCTCGACGCCCCGGCTGCTCTCGACAGCGGAGTCGTCGACAGCCCGGAGGTGGTCGCCGACGTGGCGGCCGCCTTCGGGCGGTACGAGCGGGCACTGGCGGACGGCGACGTCGTCGTGCTCACCGGGCTCTTCTGGGACGACGCCCGGTGCGTGCGGTTCGGCGTGGCCGACCGGCAGCAGGGCGCCGGGGAGATCGCGGCCTGGCGGCGCGACCACCCCTCGGTGCCCGCGGGCCGGCGGCTCTCCGACACCCGCGTGGTGGCCGTCGACGACAGGACGGCCGTCGTGACCACCCTGTTCGGCTACCCGGACGGTGCGATCGAGGGCAGGCAGAGCCAGACCTGGGTCCGGTTCGCCGACGGGTGGCGGATCGTCGCGGCCCACGTGTCCGAGGTGCCCCTCGGATGACGGGCCGCGAAGCGGGGCGGGGGGCGGCGCCGGTCGCCCCCCACTCCCCCGACACCGTTCTCCTCGCAGTGGTGGCCGCCCACCGGACCGGCCAGCCGCTGCACCCGGAGCTGGTCGCGCTGGGTGCCCGCTACGAACGCGACGCGGTCACCGCGCCGGTCTACCGAATGATCGCGCTGGCGGGCGCCGGTGTCGCCCGCGGCGGGATCGTCGCGGCACCGGAGGGCGGCACCGCCGTCGAGGTGGAGCTGCACCGGATGCCCGTGGCGGCGGTCGGCACGCTGCTGCGCGCGCTGCCCGCCCCGCTGGCGATCGGCACGGTCGACCTGGCGGATGAGTCGGCGCTGGGCATCGTATGCGTCGCCGCGCCCGCGGACGCCGTGGACATCAGCGAGTACGGCAGCTGGCCCGCCTACCTCGCGACCCTCACCCTCGCATGACGACGAGGTCGTGCGCGGAGAGCGCTGCCCCGGCAACGCTCTCCGCGCACTGTCACCACGTCACCGGCAGCTCGTGCAGCCCGTACACCAGCATCTCGTCGCGGAAGGGCAGATCCTCCACCTTCTCCGTCACGGCCAGGTCCGGGAAGCGGCGCAGCAGGGCCGGGTAGGCGATCTGCAGCTCCAGACGCGCGAGCGGCTGCCCCAGGCACTGGTGCACCCCGAACCCGAACGCCACGTGGTGGCGCGCCGAGCGGTGGATGTTCAGCTCGTCGGGATCGTCGAAGGCCTGCGGGTCGCGGTTGGCGACCTCGCCCGCCACGACGACACCGTCGCCGGCGCGGATCGTGACCCCGCCGATCTCGACATCCTCTGTGGCCACGCGGCGGCGTCCGCTGTGCACGATGGTGAGCAGCCGCAGCAGCTCCTCGACCGCGCCGCCGACCAGCGCTGGATCGTCGGTGGTGCGCAGCTCATCGGCCTGCTCGGGGTGCTGGAGCAAGGTGAGCGTGCCGAGCGCGAGCTGGTTGGCCGTGGTCTCGTGGCCCGCGATGAGCAGCAGGTTGAGCATGGCGACGAGCTCGTCGGCGTCGATCTCCCCCGTGCGCATGCGGCGCAGCACCAGCCGGCTGGTCAGGTCGTCGCGCGGGTCGGCATCCTTCGCGTGGACGAGCTTCAGCAGGTAGTCGCTCAGTTCGTCGGTGGCGGCCAGCGCCTCCTGGGGCGCGGTGGTGTTGTTGAGCAGCTTCGCGCTGATCCGCTGGAAGAACGCGTGGTCGGAGTAGGGCACCCCGAGCATCCGGCAGATCACCATCGAGGGCAGCGGCAGCGTGAACGCCTGTACGAGGTCGACGGGCTTGGGGCCCGCCGCCATCGTGTCGAGCAGCTCGCCGACCACCTCGGTGATCATCGGGCGCAGGCTCTCGGTGTGCTTCACCGTGAACTCTGAGATGAGCATCTTGCGGTAGCGCGCGTGCTCGGGGTCGTCCATCGAGATGAACGACCGCACCTTCGCGCGCCGGACCTTCTGCCCGGGCGAGGTCGGAGGGTAGCCGTCCTTGCGGAAGTCGGCGCTGAAGCGCTGGTCGGCGAGCACGGCGCGCGCGTCCTCGTGGCGTGTGATCAGCCATGGTGTGCTGCCGTCCCAGATCCGCACCCGGCTGATCGGCTCGGTCTCGCGCAGTTCCTGCAGCGCAGCGGGCGGGTCGAAGGGGCATCCGCCCCGGCTCATCGGGTAGTGCAGCGCCTCGGTGTTCGGTCGTTCGGCGAGTGTCCCCGTCATCGCCGGCCTCCCTCTGGTCTGAGTTATATAGCATGGCTAACTACTTCAGAGTAGCCCCCGCCGACGTATCCGCGACAGGGGTGTAACGCCCGTCACCACTCCACGGGCACGGAGGCCACGCCGTAGACGATCTTGTCGGCGCGGTAGTGCAGGTCCTCGACGGGCGCGGTCACGCGCAGGCCGGGGAACCGCCGCAGCAGCGCCGGGTAGGCGATCTGCAGCTCCAGGCGCGCGAGCGGCTGCCCGAGGCACTGGTGCACCCCGAATCCGAACGCGACGTGGTGTCGTGCCCGCCGGTGGATGTCGAGCCGGTCGGGGTCGGGGAACGCCTCGGGATCGCGGTTGGCCGTCTCCCCCGACGGCAGCACGGCCTCGCCGGCGCGGACGAGCACGCCGCCGATCTCGACGTCCTCCAGCGCCACCCGGGAGCGGGCGTTGTGCACGATCGTCAACAGCCGGAGCAGCTCCTCCACCGCGCCGGCGACCACCTCCGGGTCGTCGGTCGTGCGCAGCTCCTCGGCCTGCGCGGGGTACTGGAGCAGCACCATCGTGCCGAGCGCGAGCTGGTTGGCCGTGGTCTCGTGGCCCGCGACGAGCAGCAGCGTCGCCATGCTCACGGCCTCCTCCACCTCGAGCTCGCCGGTGCGCACGCGGCGCACCACGAGCCGGCCGAGCAGGTCGTCGCCGGGATCCGCCGTCGCGAGCTTGGTGGTGACGAGCTCGCGCAGGTAGTCGCGCAGCTCCTCCGACGCGCGCATGGCCTCGCCGCCGTCGGCGGTGAACGTCAGCAGCTGCGCGGACAGGCGCTGGAACAGCTCGTGGTCGGCATACGGGACGCCGAGCAGGCGGCAGATCACCAGCGACGGCAACGGCAGCGCGAACGCCTGCACGAGGTCGGCCGAGCGCGGGCCCGCCTCCATGGCGTCGAGCAGGTCCTCGACGACGCCCGTCACCATCGGCCGCAGCGACGCGGTGGCGCGCATCGTGAAGTCGCTGATGAGCATCTTCCGCAGCCGGGCGTGCTCCGGGTCGTCGAGCACGATGAACGGCGGCGTCCGCAGGTCCGGACGACCGATGCGCCCCGGGCCGAGCAGCGGGAACCCCGGGCTCCGGACGTCGGCGCTGATGCGCGGGTCCGAGAGCGTGGCCCGCACGTCGGCGTAGCGCGTCACGAGCCAAGCCGAGCGGCCGTTCCACAACGTGACGCGGGTGACCGGACGGTCCTCGCGCAGCCGGGCCAGCGGCTCCGGTGGATCGAACGGGCAGCTTCCCCTCTCCATCGGGTAGGCCGGCGCGTCCCCCGTTCCGTCCGCCTGCTGGGCGATCGTCCCCGCCATCGCCATCCTCCGCTGTCGTCCGGTTCCCTGAGCATTGCTAACGGTCCGTACCGAACCGTAACCCGGACGTGGTCGTCACGCCCGCTACGCGGCGCCGGCGGTGTAGGTGTGGCCGGCGGCGCGGAGGCGGTCGATCAGCGCCGTGCCCATGGCCGACGCCGGGGTGAGCGACCCGGTCCGGTCGGGCAGCCGCGCCCCGTCGAGGGCCAGGCAGAGCGCGCTCTCCCCGAGCATGACGGCCGTGGCGGCGTACCCCGGATCCCCGGGACCGGAGACGACCCCGCGGTAGTGGCGCCCGCTCGTCGTCGCCGCGTCGAGGTCCATCCGGAACCAGCCGCGCTCGCGTTCCTCCGGCGTCGGACCTGTGCCCGGTGCGGGCAGCACCCGGTCGAGCAGCGACCGGGTGGGCCCGAAGCTCATGCAGGCGAGCACCAGCCCGAGGCCTGCCGTGGTGCCGGCGGCCGCCAGCGCCCCGACGGGACCGCGCCCGGTGCCCATCACCTCCTGGTAGCGCATCGAGCGGCCGTAGGACCAGTCCTGCAGCGCGTTGCTGCGCCGCACGATCCGGGTGTTGTACGACGCCATGACGAACGGCGCGGTCCACATCCCGCGCGAGCCCCGGCGAGCGGGGGGCGGGGCGTCCACCGGCTGCGACGGTGTGGGCTCGGCCGCGCGGTCGGGGCTGAGCGCGTGCCGATCGGCGACCACGCGGCGCAGCGCCGGGTCGGCGCCGACGGCCTCGACCTGCGCGCGCATCGAGTCGATCGTCCCGCCGCTGAAGCCACCCCGCACGGTGGCGACGAGCCCGACGGCGGTGAGCTCCCCCGCGCCGTCGGCCGCGGCCTGCTCGTGCAGCAGCAGCACCCCGAGATCGGACGGGATCGAGTCGTAGCCGCACGAGTGGACGATCCGCGCGCCGGTGCTGCGGGCCACCGCGTCGAACCGGTCGATGACGTCGCGCACGAACAGGACCTCGCCGGTCAGGTCGACGTAGTCCGTGCCCGCCCGCGCGCACGCCTCGACCACCGGGAGCCCGTAGCGGGCGTAGGGGCCGACGGTGGTCACCAGCACCCGCGTCGCAGTGGCCATGGCGGTGAGGGAGGCCGGGTCGGTGGAGTCGGCCTGCAGCAGCGGCCACGACCGTGCACGTTCGGGCAGGTCCGCGCGGACCTTCTCCAGCTTCGCGGCGGACCGCCCGGCCAGCGCGATCCGGACCTCCGCGGGCGCGTGCTCGGCCAGGTACGCGGCGACCAGCGCCCCCACGTAGCCGGTGGCGCCGTAGACGACCACGTCGTAGGGCCGTTCGGCGTCGTTCATGACTCTCCTCGATGGGGCCGAGACGGGGGCAGCCCCGTCGGCCGGGTGGCCGACGGGGCTGCCGTCAACGGTGGAGGTGCCGGGAATCGAACCCGGGTCCTCTGTCGCTTCACAAGGGCTTCTCCGTGCGCAGTCCGCGTTGTCTCTACTCGGATCCACCGATCATGCGGACGAGTCGGTGTGACGATCCCAGTCGCTGTTTGCTGTCCCTGTCCACCCCGCGACCGGGTGGACAGGTAAGTCCCCTAGCTGATGCCGGGGTCCGGGTCGGGGAACGCACCCGGTCCGACAGAATCGCACTCGCTCAGGCGGCGAGGGCGAATTCGCGCTGCGTATCGCTGGCGCTTATAAGGTTGCAACGGGTGGTTAACGAGCTCATCGTTGCCTTCCTCGACACGCTTCCCCTTGCTCGACGTCCAGAGTCGAAACCGTTCACCCCCTTCGACGCCCGGTGTCGGACGTCCACATAGCTTAACGCGCGGGGCAAGCCGGTTCTTCCCGGTCGCCCCCGTGTCAGGTCGGAAGGCCCAGGAGCCGTGCGGGCGCGTCGTGGAGCACCGAGCGGAGGAACCCCGCCCCCAGCCGGTCGTCGGCCGCGGCCCAGCCGGCCACCGCCTTGACCTGCTCGAAGTAGGCATAGGGGATGTTCGGGAAGTCGGAGCCGAACACCACCTTGTCGGCCACGTCCACGAGCTGCGCCGCCCAGTCGTCGGGCAGCGGCGCGATCTGCAGGGAGTAGGGCGTGCCGACCATCGTGGTGTCGATGTGCACGCGCTCGTGGCGGCGCACGAGGTCCAGCGCGCCGGTGAAGTCCGGCATGCCGGCGTGCGCGAGCACCACGGGCAGCCGCGGGTGTTCCGCCAGCACCCCGGCGAACACGTCGAGGCCCGTGTGCCTCCCGGGGATCGGGCCGTGGCCGCAGTGGATGATCGCGGGCACGCCGGCCTCGGCGAGCAGGCCCCACGCCGGACGCAGCAGCTCGTCGCGCGGGTCGAACGCCCCCACCTGCACGTGCACCTTCACGGCGCGGGCGCCCGCCTCGACGGCCGCGCCGAGGTAGTCGACGACGTCCGGCTCGGGGTAGAGGGTGGCCGTCGGCACGGCGTCCGGGGTGCGGGCGGCGAAGTCGCCCGCCCACTCGGTGAGCCAGCGGCCCATGTCCGGTTTGTGCGGGTACACCAGCGGCGCGAACGCGCGCACGCCCAGCTTCTGCAACGTCGCGACGCGGTCGGCCTCGGGTGTCTTGTAGTGGATCGGCCACGCCCTGCCGTAGTGGGTCTCGGCCTCGTCGAAGTAGGCCCAGACCTTGGCCATCACGCGCTCGGGCAGGAAGTGCACGTGGACGTCGACGATGCCGGGCACGCCCAGCTCGGTGAGGAACCGCGGGACGTCGTCGTCGCTCTGCGGAGGAGCGGGAACAGTGTCGACACCCTGGGCCGGGGAGGCCGTTTCGTCGCCTCGGGGCGGCAAGGCCGTGTCGTCGCCTCGGGCCGGCGAGGCCGTCACCGCATCTCCCGCACGCGCCCCTTGGCCGCCCGGCCGTAGGCCTTCTGGATCTCGCGGTCGGCGTCGCGCTTGGCCAGGTCGGTGCGCTTGTCGTAGGCCTTCTTGCCCTTGGCCAGCGCGAGCTCGCACTTGACCTTGCCCTCGTTGAAGTACAGCGACAACGGCACGAGCGTGAGCCCGCCCTCCCGGATCTTGCCGATCAGGCGCTCGATCTCGCCGCGGTGCAGCAGGAGTTTGCGGGTGCGCCGAGGCTCGTGGTTGGTCCAGCTGCCCTGCGTGTACTCCGGGATGTGCAGCCCGCGCAGCCACACCTCGCCGTCGTCCACGGTGGCGAACGCGTCGACCAGCGACGCCCGGCCCAGCCGGAGGCTCTTCACCTCGGTGCCCAGCAGCGCGACACCCGCCTCGTAGGTGTCGAGCACCGCGTAGTCGTGACGTGCCTTGCGGTTCTGCGCGATCACCTTGCGGCCCTTCTCCTTCACCTGTCCAGCCTACGCGGGACCGCCACCGGGATGCGGGACGTCGCTCAGAGCAGCGACGACAGCCCCGCTCCGAGCACCCCGCCCAGCGCGACGAGCACCCCCGTCGCCGCGAGGGCACGTGCGGGGGGCCGGGACGAGGCGGAGGCCGTCACGGGTGGTGACGGTGACCGCCGCCCGTGCCGCCCCCCGGTCTACAGCCGGACGTACAGGCGCAGCGTGACGTAGCCGGTGATCGCGGCGATGCCCGCACCGATCATCAGCAGGAACGGTGACACCCACAGGATGTCGGAGACCTGGATCGGCGGCACCACCCCGTTCGACACGATGCCGCTCAGCAGCGAGTCGATGAACAGGAACTTGCCCACCAGCAGCCCGCCGGCCGCGATCAGCGCACCGATCACACCGGTGACCACGGCCTCGATGAGGAACGGCAGCTGCGTGTACCAGCGGGTGGCGCCCACCAGCCGCATGACACCCACCTCGGTGCGCCGCGTGAACGCCGAGACCTGCACGGTGTTGGAGATCAGCAGCAGCGCCGCCACGGCCTGCACGAGCGCGAGCGCGAACGTCACGTTCCGCACGCCGCCGAGGAAGTCGAAGAGCTTCGCCACGACGTCGCGCTGGTCGATGATGTTGCGCACCCCGACCTGCCCGGTCATGGCCTGCTTGACCGCGGCCGCGCCGGCCGTCTGGTCGGCGAGCTTGACGCGCAGCGTGGCCGGCAGCGACTGCGGGCGCACGACGTCGGCCAGCGACTGCCCGGCGAAGAGCTGCTTGTAGCGCTCGTAGGCCGTCTGCTGGTTCTCGTAGGTCACCGACGCCACGAGCGGCGAGTTCTCCAGCGTTCGCTTGAGCGCGGCGCAGACGGGCTGGCTGCAGTCGGTGTCGTTGGCCGACACGTCGGACGTCAGCGCCACCTGGATCTCGACGCGGTCGCTGTAGAGCTGCTCGGTGCGGTCGATGGTGCGCACGGCGAGCAGGCCGGTGCCCACCAGGCCCAGCGAGATGGCCGTGGTCAGCACCATCGCCACGGTCATCGTGACGTTGCGGCGCAGGCCCGTGAGTACCTCGCGGACGACGAAGTCGGAACGCACGTCCTACCGCCCCACGCCGTAGACGCCGCGGGACTCGTCGCGCACGACCTGCCCCAGGTCCAGCTCGACGACGCGGCGGCGCATCGAGTCGACGATCGAGTGGTCGTGCGTGGCCATCACGACCGTGGTGCCCGTGCGGTTGATCCGTTCCAGCAGCAGCATGATGTCCTGGCTGGTGTCGGGGTCGAGGTTGCCCGTGGGCTCGTCGGCCAGTAGCACCAGCGGCCGGTTCACGAACGCCCGCGCGATCGCCACGCGCTGCTGCTCGCCACCGGAGAGCTCGTGGGGCAGCCGGTCGGCCTTGCCCTCGAGCCCGACGAGGTCGAGCACCTCGGGCACGACCTTCTTGATCGTGGACGGCTGCTTGCCGATCACCTCGAGGGCGAACGCGACGTTGCCGCCGACGGACTTGTTCGGCAGCAGCCGGAAGTCCTGGAAGACGCAGCCGATGCGCTGGCGCAGCCGCGGGACGCGGCGCCGCGGAAGCTTGGCGACGTTGAGGTCGGACACGAAGATGTTGCCGCGGGTGGGCACGTCCTCGCGGAGCAGCAGGCGCAGGAACGTCGACTTGCCCGATCCCGAGGGTCCGATCAGGAAGACGAACTCCCCCTTGTCGACGTTCACCGAGACCCGGTCCAGCGCGGGACGCGTCGAGGTCTTGTAGAGCTTGGTGACGCGTTCGAGGCGGATCACGAGCGCGGACGTTACCGGCGCGCCGCGACCCCGCCGTTATCCGACGCGCCCCCTCGGCGCCCGGTTGCTACCGCTCGGCGGATCAGTTCGCTGATCAGCTTTCTGCGGCCTGGTTGCGCCGCCACCGGATGCCCGCCTCGATGAAGCCGTCGATGTCGCCGTCGAGCACCGCGGAGGGGTTGCCGACCTCGTGCTCGGTGCGCAGGTCCTTGACCATCTGGTACGGGTGCAGCACGTAGGAGCGCATCTGGTTGCCCCACGACGAACCGGTGTCCTTGAGCGAGTCCATCAGGGCCCGCTCCTCCTGCCTGCGCCGCTCCAGCAACTTGGCCTGCAGCACCACCATCGCCGACGCCTTGTTCTGGATCTGCGACCGCTCGTTCTGACACGACACGACGATGCCGGTGGGCAGGTGGGTGAGCCGCACCGCGGAGTCGGTGGTGTTGACGCCCTGGCCACCGGGCCCCGACGAGCGGTAGACGTCGACGCGGAGCTCCTTCTCGTCGATGTCCACGTGGTCGCTGGTCTCGACGACGGGCGCCACCTCGACGCCCGCGAAGGATGTCTGGCGGCGGGCCTGGTTGTCGAACGGGGAGATGCGCACGAGCCGGTGGGTGCCCTGCTCGACCGACAGCGTGCCGTAGGCGAACGGGGTGTGGACCGCGAACGTAGCCGACTTGATACCGGCCTCCTCCGCGTAGGAGGTGTCGTAGACGTCGACCGGGTACCCGTGGCGCTCGGCCCAGCGCAGGTACATCCGCATGAGCATCTCGGCGAAGTCGGCGGCGTCGACGCCACCGGCCTCCGACCGGATCGTCACGAGCGCCTCGCGCTGGTCGTACTCGCCCGACAGCAGCGTGCGCACCTCGAGGGAGAAGATGTCCTCGCGGAGCTTGGCGCGCTCGGCGTCGGCGTCGGCGATCGCGGCCTCGTCGCCCTCGTCCTCGGCCAGCTCGTAGAGCACCGGGAGGTCCTCCAGGCGACGCCGCAGCTCCTCGAGCCGCCGCAGGTCGCCCTGCGCGTGCGCGAGCCGGCTGGTGACCTTCTGCGCGGCCTCCGTGTCGTTCCACAGGTCGGGCTGGCCCGCCTGGCCGGAGAGGTCGTCGATCTCGGCGCGCAGCGCGGGCAGGTCGGTGACCGCCTCGATGCTCTCCAGGGTGGTGGTGAGCTCTTTCAGGTCGGCGGCGGCGTCGGGGTTCACAACGCTCCAGGCTACGCGCCCCGGCGCGGGGCCTACTCCTCCGGGACGGCGTCCAGGAGCTTGAGCATGGCCCGCACGTGGGCCACGGCGAAGTCGGCCACGGGCTTGCGGTAGGGGTCGGACTCGCCCCGAGCGGCCGCCCGCGCCGCCACCAGCCGCTCGGCGTAGGCCTCCCGGCTGGTGCCCACGAGATGGGCGCGCTGCTTGGTCGTCAGCATGCCGGCGTGCAGCAGCCGCAGCACGAGCGGGCTGCGCAGCGGGTCTACCCCGCCGTCGGCCGCCAGCCACGCCTTGAACGACCGCCGGCCCGCCGCGGTGATCGCGTACTGCTGCGACGCCCGCGCCCCGACCTTGCCGAGCTTGAGCAGCCCGGCCTCGGCCAGCACCGGCAGCTCGCGGTAGACCTGGCTGCGCGTGACCGAGAAGAAGGCCCCGAACTGCTCCCCCGCGGCGGCCACGAGCTGTCCACCGGTCATCGGCCCGCCGTGCAGCAGACCGAGGAGTGCTGCGGCGGTGGCGTTGACGGATGTGGCACGAGCGGACGGCATATCCCTACCGTGCCACCCGAACGATGCGTCCGCATGCTCCACAGTGGTCGCACCTGGTCGCGCTGCGTCCTGATCGACCGTCCGGATCCGATCGGGCGAACCACCTGCCCCCTCCGCCTCGTGCGCGGGAACACTGCCAGGCAGCGCTCTCCGCGCACGGGCGGCCGAGGTGCTAGATCGTCAACGCGGCGATCCGCTCGCGCTGGGCGTCGGCGTCGCCGAACTGGCCGGCCAGCCGCTTGGCGCGCTTGTAGTAGAAGTGCGCCTCGTGCTCCCAGGTGTAGCCGATGCCGCCGTGGTACTGGATCATCGCGGCGGTGGCGGCGATCGCCGTGTCGCTCGCCTTGGCCTTCGCCACGGCGACGGCCAGGTCGGCCCCGTCGAGGCCGGCGTCCACCGCGTGGGCGGCGTAGAGGGCGGCGTGCTCGGCGAGCGTGACAGCCACGTGCAGGTCGGCCAACGCGTGCTTGATCGCCTGGAACGAGCCGACGGGCACGCCGAACTGGGAGCGCTCCTTGTCGTAGGCGACCGTGCGGGAGACCGCCTCGCGAGCGATGCCCACCAGGTCGGCCGCCACCAGCACGGTGGCCCGGGCCTCGAGCTCCGCGATCACCTCGGCGGTGGCGCCCGGGAGCGCCTCCCCCGCCCCGGCCTCGACCGAGGCGAGGCGCGTGGTGCCGTCGTAGGAGCCCTGCGGGGTGGCGGTGGCGCCGGTGACCAGCGCGAGGCCGTCCCCGGAACGGGCCACGATCACGTCGGCCACGGCACCGAACTCGACGGCGGTCAGCGTGCCCGGCGCGGAGCCGCGCAGCGTGAACGCGCCGACGGCCTCCCCACCGGCGAGCTTCGGCAGCCAGGCGGCCTTCTGCTCGTCGGAGCCGGCCAGCCGCACGGCCTCGGCGGCCAGGACGGTGCCACGCCACGGGCCGGGCGCGACGCCGGCGCCGAGCGCGCGGGCGATGACCTGGGCCTCGACCAGCCCGAGCCCGAGACCCTCGTTCTCCTCGGGGACGGTGACGGCGAGCCAGCCCTGCTCGGCGGCGGCCTCCCACAGCGAGGACGGGTGGCCGTCGCCCGCGGTGTCCTCGAAGACGCCACGGACGGCCTCGAGGTCGAAGCGCTCCGCGAGGTAGCCGCGCACGGCGGCGTCGAACTCGCGCTGGTCGTCGGTGAGTGCGAAGAACATGTCCGACCCTCCTTTATCGCGGCAGGCCGAGCACGCGCTCGGCGGTGACGTTGCGCTGGACCTGCGAGGACCCGCCCCAGATCGTGACCGACCGGGACCACATGGCCTGGGCGTGCAACGGCGTGAGGTCGATGCCGTCGATCTCCGAGAGCGTGGCGTCGTCGCCGAGGATGTCGTCGAAGACCTCCCAGAGGTCCTGCGACGGCTCCGACCAGATCAGCTTGGTCATCGACGCCTCGAAGCCGAGGTCGCGACCCTGCTCCACCTGCGTCTGCACGTGCATGGCGTGCAGCCGCAGGCACTCCAGGTCGGTGAGGACCTTGGCGAGCTTGCCGCGGATCACCGGGTCCTTGTCGCGGCCGAGCTTCTTCGCGACCTCGACGACCTCGTCGTACTGGCGGCGGAACTCCGTGTACTGACCGATGCCCGATGCGCCGCGCTCGAACGACAGCAGCAGCATCGCCGTGCGCCAGCCCTCGCCGATCTCGCCGAGCACGTCGGTGGCGGGCACCCGGGCGTCGTCGAAGAACACCTCGCCGAACTCGCTCGCGCCGCTCATCTGCTTGAGCGGGCGGGCGTCGACGCCGTCCTGGTGCATGTCGATGAGCAGCATCGAGATGCCCCGGTGCTTCTGGCTGCCGGCCTCGGTGCGCACCATCGTGAAGATCTTGTCACCGTGGACGGCGTTGGTGGTCCACACCTTCTGGCCGTTGACCACGAAGTCGTCACCGTCGCGGACGCCCTTGGTGGAGAGCGCCGCGAGGTCGGATCCCGCGCCGGGCTCCGAGAAGCCCTGGCACCAGATCACCTCGTTGCGCAGCATCGGGCCGATGATCTCCTTCTTCTGCGCGTCCGTGCCGATGGCCATCACGGTGGGCGCGAGGAAGGTCAGTCCCAGCGGGTTGACGGTGCGCGGCGCGTCGGCCAGCACCATCTCGACGTCGTAGATCGCCTTCATGCCGGGGGTGCCACCGCGGCCGCCGAACTCGGTGGGCCACTGGATGCCGGCGAACCCGGCGAGGGCCTTGTCGCGTTCCCAGTCACGGCGCAGGCGGAAGTTCTCGTCGTCGTCGAGCGACTCCCAGAACCCGGGGCGCTTCCACTCCTCCGGGATGTTCGACTGCAGCCAGGAGCGCAGCTCGCTGCGGAACTCCTCCTCCGCTGCGGTGTAGGTGAGATCCATCGCGGCCTCCTCGCACGCTCGGCAGGACTTCCTGCCCACCTTGACATACTCACGGGTAACCGGCTCCTCCGGTCACCCGTCTGACGGTCCGTGACCAGCACTAACGGAGCGGGTACGCTCTGCGACATGCGTACGGAGCGGGTGACGGTGAGCCTGCCGGCCGATCTCCTGGCCGCGGCTCGTGACGCGGTGGACCACGGCGCCTCCGACAGCCTGGCCGGCTACATCGCCGAGGCGATGGAGGCGCGTCAGGTGCGCGAGCGGTCCCTGGCCACCCTGGCCGACCTCTACGGCGGGCCTCCACCCGCCGACGAGCTCGCGCAGGCGCGCCGCACCCTGCTCCTCGTCCCGCCCGCCGCCGTCTGATGGCGGCGGCACCGGTGGAACCGGTGGTGCGGACGTGATCGGCGGCCGGGTGCTCGACAGCACCGCGCTCGCCGCGTTCGCCGTGGGCCGGCCCGTGTACATGCGGGCGCTGGTGTGGGCCGCCGTCGAGGAGAACATCGTGCTGGCCATCCCGAGCGCCGCCCTCGGGCGCGCCTGGGCGTTGCTCGACCCCGAGCACCACGCCGCGCTGCAAGTGCTGCTAAACCTCCCCAACATCGTGATCGACGAGCTGAGCACGGCGTCGGCGCTCGAGTCCGGCCTGCTGATGGCCGCATCCGGCGGCGACGACATCGCCGCCGGCCAGGTGGCCGCCAGCGCGCGGCGCCGGGGCTGGCCCGCGGTGACGGGAGACCCCGGCACCCTGCGCAAGCTCGACACCCAGGTGACGATCGAGGAGCTCCCGTAGACCGGTAGGTCAGGCGGTGAAGCGCTCGCGCAGCCGCTCCAACTCCTCGTCGGTCAGGCCGTTGGCAGCCAGCCAGCCCGCCGCACCGCCGTGCTGCTCGTCGAGCCTGGCCAGCACCGTCTCCATCACCTCGGCGCGGGGGTGGTGCGGCGTCAGGTCCTCGGGCATCGGGTCGCCCGACGCCGTCGTCCAGCGCCGGAACATCGTCTCGATCTGCTCGGACGAGAGCGCGTAGTCGGCCACCACCGCGTCCCGCTCGACACCGACCGCGTCCAGGACCAGTGCCACGACGGTGCCCGTCCGGTCCTTCCCCGCCGCGCAGTGCACCAGCGCCGGGCCGGCGTCGGCCGCGGCGAGCCGCCGCACCGCGGCAACGACGTTGGCGGGGTGGTCGGCGAGGTAGCCGAGGTAGTTGCGCAGCAGCGGGTCGGTGTCGTCGCCGGTCTCGGGCAGGTAGTTGCGGCTCTCCCCGATGAGCGTCAGGGGCACCGTCTCCACACCGGCGTCGGTCAGCGCGGTGGACCCGTAGCGCTCGATCTCCTCGGGCGTCCGCAGGTCCAGCACGAGCCGCAGCCCGACCTCGTCGACGAGGCGCATGACGTCGGCGGGTGTGAGGTACTGCAGGGACGCGCTGCGCAGGAGCACCCCCGCCCGCGTCGTGCCGCCCCCGCGCAGGGGCAGCCCGCCCACGTCACGGACATTGTCGACGCCCTCCAACCGCAGCCACCGTTCGGTGGCCGTCACCCGAAGACGCCGGAGTTGAGCACGCGTCGGCTGATGCGGGCGACGATCGGTCCATCGGCCTCGCTCTCCGCGCGCCTGTCCCGCCACTCCGGGTCGGCCCCGAAGGCGGCCCACTTCGCGGCCATGTCCTCGTAGGAGTCCCACCGCATGACGTAGACGAGCTCGTTGTTGGAGTCGTCGCCGAGCTCGGTGAGGGAGATGAACGTGACCTCCATCCCCAGCCGCTCGAAGATCTGCAGCGTGTGGTCCTTGAAGCGCTTCACGAGGGCGGGCATGCGGCCGGGCACCGTGGTGTACTCACGAATCTCGTAGATCACC
>NZ_JAOPWR010000448.1 GCF_025965585.1 Pseudonocardia sp. | reverse complement strand
TCGTGGTTGCATTTGCCGGCGATCGCATATGCTTGCCGGTCGACGTGCCGAGCCCCTCACCAGCGCCGCGACGCTCCGCGACTGTCGGCGATCGTTGATTCTCAGACCTCGAAAGCGTGTGTGTCGGGATTCCCGTCGCCCGCTCAAGCCTCTGACCAGCAGTTGTGCTCTTTAGGCCTGAATTCGCGGCGAACTTTGGTTGAGCCGAGTGAACGATGTGGCCGGTGCGTGACACGAAATCGAGTCGACTGGTGATGTCCACTCCACGCTGGTGAGGGCTGTTGTTGCGGTTGAGCTCCGGCGCGCCGGGCGGCGAGTCAGGCAGCCCCCGGTCGCCGATGCGGGGATGCTGCGTTCGGGCGTGACACCACGCGTGACACGAAATATCCGCGGCCTCGGGCGTCGTGGTGTGCGTCGGGGCTGCCAGCGGGCTGGCTTCCAGGCCGCTGGCATGCGCGATAGCCAGCACACTGCAGTATGCGTCGGTAACGTCGTATGGCTGGTTGGCAAAGGTCTCCCTGGAGTCACCGAGGGGGAAGTGCGTGACACGCAGGATCGGGGGAGCGGGTGGTGGCAGTTCGAAGGGCAGTGGCGGCGCCGCGACTGTCCTTCTGGCCGTCGGTGTCGCCGTGGCGCTGGGAGTGGGCGGTACGAGTGCGGCCGGCTCGGGGTTGCTCGGGCCAGGCAGTTCGGGGTCGGTCAACGGCCGCGGGTCTTCCGAGGTCGGTAATCGGGATTCTGCCGCTGCGGAGGCGCGGATCGTCGCTCGTGGCGTGCGGGTCGCCGCACGAGTCACCGACGATGCCAGCAACTGTGCCGCGCATGCTTATGGGCAGGTGCGTGACTTCCTGACGGCGAACCCCTGCGTGGGCTTGCATCGAGCGCTGTTCGAGGTAGGCGATCGCAAGGGTGATGTCGTGCTTGTCGCGGCGTCGTGGGTGGAGATGGCGGATGTGGCGACGGCTCGGCGCCTGAAGCAGCTCGTGGACGGCTCCGGATCCGGGAACGTTGTGGAGCTGTCGCGCGAGCGGGGGCGATACCAGGCCGTGCGCTATACCGGTGACTTCTATGCCTCTCGGCTGGAAGGCACGGTCGTGTCGAACGCTCAGGCGCAGCCGGTCGCCCGCGGTACGACGGGTTTGGTGTTGACCGTGCTGGTCAACGATGCCCTCGCTTGAAGAAGAAATTCGCATGGACGGAAGAATTCACATGAGGGGGGCTCCTGCTCCTGATCGTGCCACTGGCGTCGGCCGGCTGTGCTACGCCCGCAGGATCGCCGGTCCTCGCGTCGCCGTCCACGCCGTTGGTCAATCCGACTTACGGTACCGGTGTGCCGACACAGAGCGCGGCTCACTGCCGAAGGTCATTGGTCAGCATGCGGCTGTCACCAACCCGGGCACGACCGATGTGGTCGTCGACTTCGTGCCGTCCGGAGTCGAGGGCGTTCGCTGCAACAGTGGCGTGGACGATCCGAAGAATGGCAAGTTTGTTGCCGTCAAGGTGAGCGCGAAGACCGCAGCCGACCCACAGAATCTCCTGCCTCGGGTGATCTTCGGGACCGGGTGGGAATCTGTCAGTCGTGACGGCGAGTCGCTTGTGGCGTCGACCGTGCAGGCGGCTTCGTGCACCTACGACGCACCGAACGAACTGAAGCCGAATCGCTCCTACCACTTCGACGTCGTCCTGGACGTGCCACAGTCGACAGCCGGCGTCGTCGTCGTCTTCGACCCGGTGCGCAACCTCGACCTGGGACTTCGTCGAGGTTCGGAAACGGGTGGCCCGGTGGGCGGAATCGTTCATCGATCCGCGCGCCTTCGTCGTCGACGACACCGGTTTCCCGAAGGACGGCGTGGGCTCGCCCGGGGTGGCGCGGATGTATTCCGGGTCGTTGGGGAAGGTCGGGAACTGCCAGATCGGGGTCAGCGTGCACGCGGTCACCGACTGGGCGTCCGCAGCGATCGACTGGCGATTGTTCCTGCCGAAATCCTGGGATGACACCACGATCGACGACAAGGCCAACCCGGATCTGGCGGCCGAGATCCGGCGACGCCTGGCCCGCAGCCGAATTCCTGATCAGGTGCGGCATCGGGAGAAATGGCGCCAGGCCCTCGACATGCTCGACGAGATCACCGGCGACGAGCAGGACGACGGCTGGGGGCTCGCCCGCAGGCCCGTGGTCGCCGGCGCCGGCTACGGCGACACCACACCGAGTTCCGCCTCGGCCTACAGGCGCGTGGGCTGCGCTACGTGCTCGCCGCCGCGGCCGGGGGCCTGATCCGGCTGCCCCGGCTGATCCCGCAGCGCGGGCCCTGGGTGACCATCGCGAACTCGAAGGGGACGCGAGGCGCCGCTGACCCAGCGCCCCGACATGACGACCGTCGGTTGTCGTGGTGCGCGTCGTCGCCGCAGGTGGGACGGGGTACGCCCTGCGCACATCGGCGTTGCGGTCCGACGCGGCCGCTCCGGCCGCGACCGGGCACGGCCCCGTGGCCCCCGTCTCGGCCCTCGGTGACCTGTCGGTGTTCCGCGGCACCACCCAGACCATGCTGGACGATCTCGCCCGTGGCGACCAGTCCGGCGCCACCGCGGGGGCCGACGAGCTCGAGGTCCAGTGGGACGACGCCGAGGCG
>NZ_JAOPWR010000445.1 GCF_025965585.1 Pseudonocardia sp. | reverse complement strand
TCGCCGCAGCGCCTGGCCGACGCGTGGGCGCAGGTGGCCTCGGTCGGCGACGCCGCCACGGAGGCCTACCTGACGGCCTCGCGCGACTTCCCCCTCGACGGCACCGGCCCGGTCCGCGGTGCGAAGGAGGCGGACGAGCGTGCGCTGCGCGAGGTCGAGCGGGCCCGGGAGTCGATCCGGCGGTTCCGCTCCACCCACGCGCGGGCCCTCGACGAGGCCGAGTTCGCGCTCAGGGCCCTGCCCGGCGCGGTGCAGGAGGCCCGTACCGCGCTGATGTCCGCCCGCGCGGCCGTCGCGCAGGCCGATGCCGCCGGCGTCGGATCGCGACGGGCCGCCGAGCGCCTCGCCGAGGCCGACCGTGCCGCGGCGCTGATCGACAGCGGTGGCCTGCACGAGCGGCGGCAGGCCGCGCAGCACGTGCTGGAGCTGGCCCGCTCGGCCGCGTCGCTGGCGGCGGAGGCACCGCGCACCGCGCAGCACGTGCGCTCGGCGTTCGCCAGCGTCACCACACGACGGGCGGCGGCACTCACGAAGATCGAGCGGATCGAGCCCGCGATGTCGGGGCTGCGGCGGGAGTTCTCCGAACCGTGCTCGCGCGACCTCGTGGACGCCGAGCCGCGGGCCCGTGCCGCCGTCGCCGAGGCCGACGCCGCGATCGCCACCGCCCGCCGTCACGCCGACGCCGGCGACTGGGACGACGCCGGCGACGCCGTGGCCGCAGCCCGCGCCGCCCTCGGGCGCGCGGAGGAACGCCACGACGCCGTCACCGACCGGCTGACCGGGCTGCGCGCGGTGCGCCAGGACCCCGCGAAGCGGGCCGCCGACACCCGCTTCGTGCTGCGCGACGCCCAGCGGCTGGTGGTGGACCGTGGGCTCGTGAAGGAGTTCGGCCCCGTGCTCGACGCCCAGTCGGTGCGGCTGGAGAACGCCCGTGCCCGCCTCGCCGAGGGCGTGCACCCGGACTACTGGTTCTACCTCACGGAGCTGCGGGGCATCGAGGAGCGCGTCCGCGACGTCGTGTCCCGCGTCCGGGGCACCCACGCCCGCTGACCACGACCACCCCTCATCTGCGCGCCGTTTCGCGTCCGCGCACCGTCCGTGGACGGTGCGAGGACGCAAACTCGCGCGCGGATCGGGAGCCGCGTCAGTGCTCGGGCTCGTGCCCCGTCGCCATGGCGCCCGTGGGGGTGATCTCCCCCGTCCAGCCACAGCCGTTGCAGGAGCAGTAGAAGCGGCGCTCTTCGGCCTCCCAGAACTCCGTGGCGATCGCCAGGTCGCCCGCGCAGTGCGGGCAGAACCGCGGGGCGTCCCGGCGGTGCGCGGCGGCGTCCGCCACGAACCGCCGGTCCACAGGGGTACTCATTCCTGAGCCGCGGCCTTCTCCGAAGCGATCTTGTCCGCGGCACTGATGTGGATCTTCTTGATCGTGTCCAGGACGGGTGAGAAGCGGGTGGAGCCCATGTCGCAGAAGTCGAGCGCGAACTGGGCGCCGCCGGCGTGGAACTTGTCCTTCTCGCACGGCAGGTCGATGCGCTCGTGCTTCTCGCGGATGGTGCCGAGCGGATCCTCGCCCTTGGCGACCAGGTCGATCTGCTCGCGGAACATCTTGCGGAGCATCGCGACGCCGATGTCGCTGCGGCCCAGGTGCTCGGTGGTGCGGTCGGTGATCGGGCCCTGCGTGCACCAGGCCATCATGTCCTGGCCCTCGACGTAGTTGGTGACGTGGCGGCCGTGCTTGTCGAACAGCGGCACCTCGTAGTCGGGGATCTGGGGCTGGTCGACGTGCTCGTAGCCGTCGGGGCTGTGCACCGTGTAGAGGATGAACCGCGTGGTGGTCCGGTTGATCGGCACGCGGATCTGCATCTGGTGGATGCCGCCGCCGCCCACGCGCATGTTGTACGGGAAGACCAGCGGGTGGCCGACCTTCCAGTCGTCGTTCTCCTCGCTCGCGCCCTTGAGCACGCGGCGCTTGATGATGCCCCACTCGAACGCGGTGAAGCCGATCTTCACGTGCTCCTTGCCGAACGAGGCCGGCGCGGTGAAGCCCTCGTGCTTGCCGACGAACTCGAAGTAGCGCCCGTGCAGGAACTCGACGTGGTGGGGGTCCACCGCGTTCTCCATGATCTGCACGTAGTTGCAGGGCAGGTCGACCCAGCCGATGTCGCGGTAGCCGTCCATGACGTAGGTGTCGAAGCGCGGCAGCTCGGGCGCCGGCTTCTCCTCCGAGTGCGGGCCGACGTAGGCCCAGATCAGCCCGCCCATCTCCTCGACCTTGCCGGCCTGTGCCTTGACGCGGTCCTGGAACTGCGTGTTGTCGCGCTCGGCGGGCTGCTCGGTGCATTTCCCGTCGGCGTCGAAGACCCAGCCGTGGTACGGGCAGCGGATGCCGTCGGCCTCGACCACGCCGTAGGCGAGCGACGCCTTCCGGTGCGGGCACGCCTCGGGGACGATGCCCATCCGGCCGCTCGGGCTCTTCCAGAGCGCGAAGAACTCGCCGAGCAGCTCCACCCGCTTGACGGGGAACTCCTCGAGCTCGCGGGTGAACGCCACGGGGTACCAGTAGCGGCGCAGCACCTCCCCCATCGGCGTCCCGGCCTCGACCTGGGTCAGCTCGTCGTTCTGCTCGGCGGTCAGCATCGCTGGCGACTCCCTAGTTCGTGGTGGTGCCAAGTTCGTGGTGGTGCCCGGAACGCTAGGTAGCGCCGCCGCCCCCGACAAGGGAAGCTTCCCGCATGGAGGGAAAGCAGCAGGAACGGCCGTCGTGGGAGCTCACGTCGGTGCGCAACGCCGCCCGGCTGCTCAAGGAGTTCTCCCGCACCGACCGTGAGCTGGGCGTCTCCGAGCTGGCCCGGCGTCTCGGGCTCGCGACGTCCACGGTGCACCGCCTGCTCGCCACCCTCACCGCGGAACGGCTACTGGAACGCGGCCGCGCCACGGGGAGCTACCGGCTCGGGCTCGCCCTGTACGACCTCGGCGCGAACGTCGGCCCCAACCTCGACCTGCACGAGGCCGCGATGCCGGTGATGGCCACGTTGCGGGCGTCCACCGGCGAGACGGTGCAGCTCGCTGTGCTCGACGGGCTGGAGTCGGTCTACATCGACCGGCTGGAGAGCCCGCACACTGTCCGGATCTTCGCCCGCGTCGGCACCCGCCTGCCCGCCACCACCACGAGCACCGGCAAGGTGCTGCTCGCCGCGCTGGCCCCTGACGAGCTCGACGCGCGCCTGGAGGCCTGGACACCGCGCCGGATCACCCCGTTCACGCTGATCGACGAGGGCACACTGCGCGAGCGGCTGCGCGAGGTCGCCGAGCGGGGCTGGGCCGAGAACCGCGAGGAGAGTCGCGTGGGCGTGGTGTCGGTCGGTGCGCCGGTGCGCGGCGAGGACGGCACGGTGATCGCGGCTCTGTCGGTGGCTGCCCCGAGCGACCGATCGGGCCCGGCGCAGCACCGCCGCACCCGGGCCGCGGTGGTGGAGGCCGCAGCCGTGGTCAGCCGGCGGCTCGGGCACGGCGCCTGACCAGCCCATGAGCACCGACTCGGTACGTTCCCGGCCACATACGGCCGTTCCCGCGCCGAGACGGTGATCATGACGAGCGGTGATCATGACGAGCGGTGATCATGACGAGCACGGGATCAGCTCCGGCGCAGTCCGGCCACCTGCTCCCCCGCCTCGTAGGCCGCCAGCATGTCCACGGCCGGGCAGTGCCGCGCCGACCAGCGCTCGCGCAGCGCGTCGAGCCGGGTCTGGTCCGCGTCGCGCCCGGTGAGCGCCTTCTCGGCCGCGTCGAGCAGCTGGCCGGTGCCGCGGTGCACGTCGTCGTCGGCCAGCCCGACGCGGGCGACGTGCTGGTGCGCGATCGCGTCAGGGGTGGTGCGGCGCCCGGCCAGCGTCTCGTCGAGCACCAGGCCGGTGAGCAGGCTGAGCAGCTCCCCGTAGAGCACCACGTCGGGGCAGGCGTCGAACGCCTTGAACTCGATGCGGCCCACCTCGGCGGGCAGCCGCGACAGCTGCGTGAGCGACGGGTCGGCGTCCACCTGGGGGTCGCCGTCGCCGAGGAACACCATCACGGCGGGCCGCTGCCCCGTCCGGAGGTGGGTGCGCGCCGACAGCCCGCCCCACGCGGCCCCGTCGCGGAACGGCGAGGAGAACGACAGGGGCACCAGCCACGGGCTGTAGTGCGTCAGCTTGCGGGCGACATCGACGAGCCCGGCCGCATCGAGGCGTTCGCACGAGAGGTTGAGGTCCGGGCCGTAGGTGCTCATGTGCAGGTACGCCGTGCGCTCCTCCGGCGACCCCATCCGGTGCCCCTCCTCCCACGCGTTCAGCGGCGGCACGATCGCGTACTCCGAGCGCAGCGGGTTGAACCCGATCGCCGTCGACACGAGGCCGCGGCGCGCCAGCTCGGCGTCCATCAGCGCGGAGTCTGCCCACACCGCGGCGACCGCCTCCTCGACCGTGCCGTGGATCCGGGTGCGGATCTCCAGTCCCTTGGGGTCGCAGCGCACCAGTCCGCCGCTCTCGTCGAAGCGCTCGAACCCCTCGACGTACCAGCGCTTGCGCTTGATCCCCTGGTCGCCGACGCGCAGGTCGGGGTAGTCTCCCGGATCTTCCGGCAAGGCGTCGACCACCGCTTGGAGGTCGTCGAAGGCCAGGTCGGTGTGGTCCGCGAACGACCCGTCGGTGCGCAGGATCGCGAGCTCGTGCTCGATCCCGTAGCGGAACGCGTGCATGCCTTACCTCCGGGTCACCGGCGACCCCCGTCGCCGGAGATGAGGGTAGCCTTGGCTGAACCCCACGATCGGAGGTGTTCGGTGAGCGGAGACGACCCCCTGGAGTTGCTGCGCGGGCGGCGGTCCCGGCCATCGCTGGCCGCCCCCGCGCCGGATCCGGACGAACTGCACGACCTGCTGGTGGCCGCGTCCGCGGTCCCCGACCACGGCCGGCTGCGACCGTGGCGCTTCGTCGTGATCGAGGGGCCCGCCCTCGTCCCGCTCGGCGACTCCTTCGCCGCCGCGCACGCCGAGCGCAGCCCTGACGCCACGCCGGCCGAGCTGGCACGGACGCGCACCAAAGCGCTGCGCGCGCCGATGGTGGTGGCGGTCGTCGCCACACCGCACGAGCACCCGAAGGTGCCGATGTGGGAGCAGCGCGCCGCGGCCGTCTGCGCTGCCCACGGCCTCGTCCTGGCCGCCCACCTGCGAGGGTTCGGCGCGATGTGGCGCACCGGCTGGTACGGCCATGCACCGAAGGTCCGTGCCCACCTCGGCCTGTACGACGGCGAGGAGGTCACGGGCTGGATCTACCTCGGCACGCCCGCCGGGCCGGTGCCCTCCCCGCGACCGGACGCCGAGCCGTCCGTCACGTGGCTGGGCTGAGCGCCCCGCCGGCGATCGTCACGAGAGCGACGTCCGTCGCGTCGACACGGTCGACACCGTGACCCCGCGCCTCGGCGGCCTCCGCCTCGGCAAGCACGCCGGCCGGGACGCGGCGTTCAGCGCGAGCGCGGTGTGCACCGCGTCGAAGTCGGGGTCCACCGGGTCCGTCCTACAACCAGCGCGGCAGCGCCGGCAGCGTCCGCGAGCCGTCGGCACGCAGCTCCTTGCCCTTCGATCGGCCCAGCAGCCAGGCGGCGAGCTCGGAGGCCGGCCCCGTCACGGTGACGGCGCCCATCTCGTCTCCGACCGCCCACATGCCGTCGTCGGCGACGAGCCGCATGTGCGGGCAGCCCTCCTTCGTCCCCATCGCGGTGGCGACCTCGGCCAGCAGCTCGGTGAGCATCGGCGGCGGGAAGTCGGCGAACGAGGCCCCGACGTCCAGGTCGACGGCGTGGACCCACATCTCGCGCGCCCGCATCCAGGGGATGTCGGTTGCCGGGATCTCGCGGCCCTGCACGTCGGTGACGTGCTTCGACCAGGCTTCCTTGGGCAGCTTGCGCACGACCTGGGCGAGCCGGTCCGACGAGGCCACCACGTCCTCGCGGATCTCGGCGGGCGACCGCTCGGCGCCGGCCTCGATGGCGGCGTCGCGGGCCTCGGAGCTGGCGTAGGCGGGTGTCTCGGCACCGGTGCCGGCCCAGGTCAGCAGGTTGATCATCGCGTCCGCGTTGCGGGCGACGTGGGTGAGCACGTGGGCCCGGCTCCAGCCTGGCAGCGCCGACGGCGCGGCGAACGCATCGTCGCCCATGCGTGTCATGAGGCCCCGCAGGTGGGCCGCCCCGTCGCCGGCCCAGGCGAGCGAGTCGGCGACGGTCCGCGTCACCTCTTCTCCGAGCGGCAGGTGTTGCGCAGCTCCCCGACGCCCTCGACGGTCGTGACGAGCACGGCCCCGTCGGTGAGGTAGCGCGGGGGCTTGCGGGCGTGGCCGACGCCGCCTGGCGTACCGGTGGCGATGACGTCACCCGGGTTCAGCGTGAGGATCGTCGAGAGATAGACGACGAGGTCCACCGGCCCGAACACCAGCTCGGACGTGGACGAGCTCTGCATGGTCTCGCCGTCGAGCACGGTGCCGATGGGCAGGCCGCCCTCGGGCACCTCGTCGGAGGTGACGAGCCAGGGGCCCAGCGGCGTGGTGTGCTCGAACGTCTTGCCCTGCAGGAACTGCTTGGTGCGGTTCTGCCAGTCGCGGACGCTGACGTCGTTCATCACGGTGTAGCCGGCGATGGCGGCGCGCGCGGTGTCGGCGTCGGCGTGGCGCACCGGGGAGCCGATGACGACGGTGAGCTCGGCCTCCCAGTCGACCTTGTCCGACACCGACGGCAGCACGATGTCGTCGTGCGCCCCGACCAGCGCCGGCGCGTACTTGGCAAAGATCGTGGGGTAGTCGGGCGGGGTGTTGCCCATCTCGAGGATGTGGTCGCGGTAGTTCAACCCGACACAGATGATCTTCTCGGGCGAGGGCACCAGCGGCGCGTAGTCGATGCCGTCGAGCGGGTGCGACGGCCCCGCGGCCGCGGCGGCCCGGTGGCGCCAGTCGGGCCGCTCCAACAGGGCCCGGACGTCGGCGTCGCCGGTCTCCACGGCCGCGTCGGTGTCCAGCCGGACGGCGCGGTTCCCCGTAGCGGTACGGATCGTCGCCAGCCTCATCGTGTCTCCTCCTGCCGAAGACTGCTCTCGTGCACAGTCACGCAGGCAGTCTGACAAGAGCCGGCGACGATCCGCACCCCGGGGCGCTCCGCCTGGCTACAGGGACGCGTAGAGCGCCTTCTCGTAGTTCGCATACAGATCCAGCGCCTCCTGCGGGATGAACGGCAGGAAGTTGCTGTAGATCGATCCGACGATGCCGGTGGAGCGGTCCACCCAGAAGTGGGTGTTGCACAGCCCGGCCCACGCGCCGCTGTAGGCACGGCGCATGCCCGGGACGTCCTGCGTGTTGAGCAGCAGGCCATAGCCCCACTTGTAGCCGGGGCCGGCGTTGAACGGGCCGGACGCCGTCGGGTCGGCGGTGGGGATCGAGGACGGGAAGTCGAGGTCGCCGATCTGGTTGGTGAACGCCGCGTCGACCGTGGCCTCCTGCAGGATGCGCTCGCCGCCCAGCTCACCGCCGCGCAGCAGGGCCTGCTGGAACTTCACGTAGTCACGGGGCGTGGAGTAGAGACCGTGGCCGCCCGCGTAGTACTCGGGCGTCTGGTTCAGCTCGATGCCGCTGTCGACCCACGTCCCGTCCTCGCCCTTGACGTGGACGGGCGTGATGCTGTCCTTCCAGCCCTCGGCGACCTGGAACGCGGTGTCGTTCATGCCGAGCGGCCCGGTGATGCCCTCCTTGACGGCGACGTCGAGCTTCACGCCGCCGGCGGCCTCGATGACCTTGCCAAGCCAGTCGGTGTTGATGCCGTAGATGAACCGCGTGCCGGGGTCGGCCAGCAGCGGCGCGGTGAAGACGACGTTCGAGCCCGACAGCACGTTGGGGGTGCCGGTGGCGGCCTCCCACCTCATGAGGTCCTCGCTCCAGAACCAGTAGCCCAGACCGGTGGTGTGGGTGACCAGCTGGTGCACCGTGGCGTCGCCGGCCGGGGCGCGCAGCCGCGGCGTGTCGCCGTCCCAGCCGTCGATCACCGCAACGTCGGCGAACTCGGGGCAGTACTCCTTGATCGGCGCGCTGAGGTCGAGCGTGCCCTTCTCCACCTGCTGAAGGGCGGCCGTCGTGGCCACCATCTTCGTCATCGACATGATCCGGAAGTGGGTGCCGGTGCTGAGCGGCTCGTCGCTGCCCGCGGCCTTCGGACCGGCCGCACCCTCGTAGATCACGCCGTCGCGGTCGGCAGCGATCGCCGCGACGCTGGGTACTGCGCCGCTGTCGACCGCGTCCTGCAGCACCCTGTCGATGGCAGCGCCATCGATGCTCGAGCTCACGGGGGTCTCCTCGCCGTTGGGGGGAACGTGGGTCACGTCACACCCTTCCGGACGTGTCGACGGAACGCGACACACGGGGCGGCCGGACCTACCGCAACGGACAGGTCCGGTCGCACTTCCGGGTCAGATCTCCCCGCCGGACGCAGCGCCGGACGCCCCCTCACGCACCGGAAGCGTCGCGAAGACCGCGGGCGGCTCGTGCCAGAGCTCCGAGGGCGAGTGGATCGCCCGCCACACCTTCTCGGGCGTGCACGGCAGGTCCACGTGCCGCACGCCGAACGGGCGGAGCGCGTCCACCACGGCGTTCTGCACCGCCGGGGTGGCCCCGACCGTGGCCGACTCCCCGATCCCCTTGGCACCCAACGGGTTCATCGGCGTGGGCGTCTCGGTGTTGGACGTCTCGAACCAGAACAGGTCGGCAGCGCTGGGCATCCGGTAGTCGGCGAGCGTGGAGGTGATGGGCTGCCCCTCGTCGTCGAACAGGATCTCCTCGAACAACGCCTGCGCGACGCCCTGGGCGAGCCCGCCGTGCTGCTGGCCCGCCACGAGCAGCGGGTTGACGATGCGACCGCAGTCGTCGACGGCGACGTGGCGGCGCGGCGTGACGCGGCCGGTCTCGGTGTCGACCTCCACCACGGACACGTGCGCGCCGAACGGGAACGTGGCGCCCTCCTGCCGGAAGTCGAGGCCGGCGAAGAGCTCCTCCTCCCCCGCGCTCGCCACCTGCGTCCAGGTGAGCGTGACCGACGGGACGCCGGCGACGCCGAACTCGCCGTTCTCCGTCAGCTCGACATCGTCGGGGGCGGCCTCGAGCAGCTCCGCGGCGCGCCGTCGGGCCTGCTCCAGCACGTCGTCGGCGGCCATGGTCACCGCGTTGCCGGCCATCTGCAGCGACCGTGAGCCCCCGGTGCCGCCACCCCGCGGGACGATGGCGGTGTCGGACTGCACGAAGCGGATCTTGTCCATCGGGATGCCGAGACGGTCGCTCGTCAGCATCGAGAACGCCGTGGCGTGGCCCTGCCCGTGTGCGGAGGTGCCCGCGGAGATCGTGGCGGTGCCGTCGGCGTGCACGGTGACCGAGCCGAACTCGGTGCCGCCGCCGCCCGCGGTGATCTCGACGTATACGCACAGCCCGATGCCCAGCTGCACCGGGTCCCTCGTCTCGCGGCGGGTGCGCTGCTCCTCGCGGAGCTTGTCGTAGTCGACGATGCGCAGCGCCTCGCGCAGCGGCAGGTCGTAGTCGCCCACGTCGTACCGCGCGCCGGGCAGCGTCGTCAGCGGGAAGGACGCGGGGTCGATGAAGTTGCGACGGCGGAACTCGACGGGGTCCATGCCCAGCTCGTCGGCCGCCAGGTCCATGATCCGCTCGAGATGGGCGGTGGCCTCCGGGCGGCCCGCGCCGCGGAACGCCCCCATCGGCGTGGTGTTGGTCAGCGCCACGGCGGCGTCGAACGCGATCTTGGGGATGGCGTAGACGCCCTGGCTCATCACGTAGGTGGGGCCCATCGAGAGCGCGCCGCCGAAGCCTGCGTAGGCGCCGGAGTCGCCGACCACGCGGGCCCGCAGGCCCGTGATCGTGCCCGCTCGGGTGAGGCCCAGCTCGTAGTAGGCGACCTGGCCGCGACCGTGCGGCATCGAGACGAGGTTCTCCGAGCGGGTCTCGACCCAGGTGACCGGCCGGTTGAGCCTCCGCGCGACGCCGACCGCGGTGGTGTGCTCGGCGATCATCCCGGCCTTGCCGCCGAACCCGCCGCCGACGTGCGGGGCGATCACGCGGACGCGGTCGTTCTCCAGGCCGAACAGCTTCGCCGCCTGGGCGCGGAAGCCGTGCGGCATCTGGGTGGAGACCCAGATCGTGAGATCGTCGTCGTGGCCCTCGAACCCGCCGGGGAGCACCGCGATGGCGTTGCCCTCCATCGGCATGACGGCGATGCGCTGGTTGACCATGCGGGCCCGGACCACGACCTCGGCGTCGGAGAGCACGTCCTCGTCGGAGCGGGCGCCCGCGGCGAGGTTGTCCCGGCCCTCGAACTGCGGCTCGGCCCCGGGCTCGAGTGCCGCCTCGGGGTCGACGACGGCGGGCAGCGGGTCGTAGTCCACCTCCACCAGCTCGGCGGCGTCCACGGCCTGCGCCTTCGTCTCCGCGACGACGACGGCCACCGCCTCGCCGACGAAGCGCACGCGGTCGACGGCGAGCGGCGGGCGCGGGAGGTCCGGGTTGACAACCATCAGGCCGTGGTGGGCGGGCAGGTCGAGGTCGGCGGCGGTGTACACCGCGACGACGCCCGGCGCGGCCGCCGCCTGCCCGGTGTCGATGCCGGTGACGAGGCCGTGCGCGAGCGGCGAGCGCACGAAGGCGAGGTGCAGCATGCCGTCCAGCCGGAGGTTGCCGACGTAGGTACTGGCCCCGGTGATCAGGTCGAGGTCCTCGACGCGGCGGACGGAGGTCCCGAGAATCGATCCAGGCATGTCCCGACCTTACGGCGAGGAGCGCGAGTTCGCGCCAGCGTTTGACGCAACGCCGGGGACACGGGATGGTCCATCTGCGGAGACCTGCGCGTCCGGTACACATCGGACGCGCCACCTCCGGGGGGCCGGACCGGTCGGGGGCCGGTCCGGCCTCCCGACCCCGCCCGACGGGGCGTTGTAGCGTGACCCCCGTGACCGAGTTCCGCCACACCGACGTGCTCCCGCTGGGTCCCGACGAGACCGAGTACCGCTGCCTGGACCTGCCGGCCGGCACGGTCGTCGAGGCGGCGGGCCGGACGTTCCTCGAGATCGACCCCGCCACCATCACCGCGCTGGTCGCGGAGGCCGTGCACGACATCCAGCACATGCTGCGGCCGAGCCACCTCGCCCAGCTGCGCGCGATCGTCGACGACCCCGAGGCGTCGCCCAACGACCGCTTCGTGGCCACCGACCTGCTGCGCAACGCGTGCGTGTCGGCGGGCGGCGTGCTGCCGATGTGCCAGGACACCGGCACCGCGATCGTCGTGGGCAAGCGCACCGAGACGGTGCTGACCGGCGGGAACGACGAGGAGTCGGTGTCGCGGGGCATCTTCGAGGCCTACGAGAAGCTCAACCTGCGCTACTCGCAGATGGCGCCCACGTCGTTCTGGGACGAGAAGAACACCGGCACCAACCTGCCCGCGCAGGTGGAGCTGTACTCGGTGCCCGGGCAGACGCCCAAGTACGAGTTCCTCGTGATGGCCAAGGGCGGCGGCTCGGCGAACAAGACCTTCCTCTACCAGGAGACGAAGGCGCTGCTCAACCCGAACAAGCTCGCGAAGTTCCTGGACGAGAAGCTCCGCTCGCTCGGCACCGCGGCCTGCCCGCCGTACCACCTCGCGATCGTCGTCGGCGGCATGTCGGCCGAGTACAACCTCAAGGTCGCCAAGCTCGCCTCCGCCCGCTACCTCGACCACCTGCCGTCCGAGGGTTCCGAGATCGGCCACGCCTTCCGTGACAGGGACCTCGAGGAGCAGGTGCTGGAGCTGACCCGCCAGTTCGGCATCGGCGCGCAGTTCGGCGGCAAGTACTTCTGCCACGACGTGCGCGTGATCCGGCTGCCCCGCCACGGCGCCTCGCTGCCCGTCGGCATCGCGGTCTCGTGCTCGGCCGACCGCCAGGCCAAGGCCAAGATCACGCCCGAGGGCGTGTTCCTGGAGCAGCTGGAGACCGACCCGGCCCGGTTCCTCCCCGACGTCACCGAGGAGCACCTCAGCGACGCCGCGGTCGAGGACGTCGTGCGGGTGGACCTCAACCGCCCCATGGCGGAGATCCGCGCCCAGCTCTCCACGCTGCCGGTGAAGACCCGCGTATCGCTGTCCGGCTCGCTCGTCGTCGCCCGCGACATCGCCCACGCGAAGATCGCCGAGCGGCTCGACGCCGGCGAGGAGATGCCGCGGTACCTCCGCGATCACCCCGTCTACTACGCAGGTCCCGCGAAGACCCCCGAGGGCTACGCCTCCGGGTCGTTCGGGCCCACCACGGCCGGGCGCATGGACTCCTACGTCGAGCAGTTCCAGGCCGCCGGCGGGTCGCTGGTGATGCTGGCCAAGGGCAACCGCTCCAAGCAGGTCACCACCTCGTGTGCCACCTACGGGGGCTTCTACCTGGGCAGCATCGGCGGCCCCGCCGCCCGCCTGGCCCAGGACTGCATCCGCAAGGTCGAGGTGCTGGAGTACCCCGAGCTGGGCATGGAGGCGGTCTGGAAGATCGAGGTCGAGGACTTCCCCGCCTTCGTGGTGGTGGATGACAAGGGGAACGACTTCTTCGAAGGCGTCAGCCAGCCCACCCTGCAGGTCACCTTCCGGCGCTGACCCCCACCCACACACCGGCCCAACCGTCCCGCGACCGGCCTCCGCGCACGCGCGAGCCGACATGCAGCGGCGCGCGGGCCGGCACGACGTGGTGGGCGAGCCGGCACCAGCCGGTGCGCGAGTCGGCACAGGTCGGCTGCGAGCGGTCGCCGGTTCGTACCGAGTCGGTCGCCGATCCGGGTCGGCTCACGGGGATGGGGCGGAGCGCGGGCGCCTGCGGGCTACTGCCGAGTGCCGGCGCGGGCGAGGGTGGCGCGGGCCATGCGGACGTGGACGTCGTCCACCATCTCCCCGTCGAGCAGGCCCACACCCTTCTCCGACGCGGCCAGCACCGCACGGGCGTGGGTGACCTCCGCCTCGCTCGGGGTGAAGACCTCGTGCGCCAGGGGGACCTGTGCCGGGTGGATGCAGAGCTTGCCCGGGTAGCCCAGCGCGCGGGCCTGCTCGGCGTCGGCGCGGAACGCCGCGTCGTCACGCACGGCCGTCACCACCTGGTCGAGGGCCGCGACCCCCGCCAGCCGGGCCGCGAGCGCGACCTGGCTGCGGGCGTAGAGCACCTCGGTGCCCTCGGGCGTGCGGCGCCCGCCCATGTCCGCGATGAAGTCCTCGGCCCCGAAGTACGCCGCCACGAGCCCCATCGCCGCGCCCGCCGCCAGCAGCGGACGGGCGTCGGCCACCCCCAGCGCCGTCTCCAGCCCGCCGATGATCGTCAGGTGGTGGCCCTGCAGCTCGGCCAGCTGGTCGGTGCGTTCGAGCTTGGGGAGCACGACCCCGTCGGCCCGCGTGCCGACCACCGCCGCGACGTCCTCCGCGAACCACGGGCTGTCCGTCGCATTGACGCGCACCAGCACCAGCGTGCCGTCGGGCACCTCCAGCGAGCCGAGCGCGTCGACGACGGTGGCGCGGGCCGTGTCCTTGTCGGTGGCGGCCACGGCGTCCTCGAGGTCGAGCACCACGCCGTCGGCACCGGCCCGGCCGACCTTCGCGATCATGTCGGCACGTCCGCCGGGGACGAACAGTAGGGAGCGCAGTGCGGTCGTCATGCCGTGCACTCTGCCGGACGCCCGACCGACGTCGCAGCGCGCGGGGCGTCCTCGCACCGTGCCTGCCCCCTGCGGGGACGCGCGAAAGGCCGCGACATCGGTCGGCGCACGATCACGCGGGGCGGCGGCGCATGAAAGCGGCCCGCGTCGCACGGCAGACCACCTCGTCGCGCTGGTTGATGCCCTCGTGCCGGAACGTGACGACGCCCGCATCCGGCCGCGACGACGACGGGCGCGCCTCCACCACCTCGGTGACCACGTGGATCGTGTCGCCCGCGAACACCGGTTTCGGGAACTCGATGCCGGAGAAGCCGAGGTTGGCGATGGTGGTGCCCAGCGTCAGCTCCGGCACCGCCAGCCCGACGACGAGGGCCACCGTGAACATGGAGTTGACCAGCGGTTTCCCGAACTCGGTGCTTGCCGCGAACTCGGCGTCGAGGTGCAGCGGTTGCGGGTTCATGGTCATCGTCGTGAAGAGCACGTTGTCGGTCTCGGTGACGGTGCGCCGGGTGGCCGCCTCGACCACCCGGCCGACCGTCAGCTCCTCGAACCAGAAGCCGCTCAACGCTTCACCACCGCTGCCACCGCATCCAGAGCGGCGGGATCTTCCATCGCGGACGTGTCGCCGGTGGGCTTCCCGTGCACCACGACGTCGCGCAGCAGCCGGCGCATGGTCTTGCCGGTGCGCGTCTTGGGCATCGCCGACGTCACGTAGACGCGGTCCAGCTGCGCGTAGCCGCCCATCTCCTTCACCACGCGTGCGCGTATCTGATCGGGCGCGTCCTCCCCGGCGCCGCCGCGCAGCGTCACGAAGGCGATCGGGACCGTGCCCTTCGTCGCATCCGGGACGCCCACGACCGCGGCCTCCACGACGTCGGGGTGGGCGGTGACGACAGCCTCGATCTCCATCGTCGAGATGCGGTGCGCCGCCACGTTGATCACGTCGTCGGCGCGGCCGAGCACCCAGAGGTGCCCGTCGTGGTCGAGCACGGCCTCGTCGTTGGTGGCGTACCTGCCCGGGAAGCGGGAGAAGTAGGTGTCGAGGTAGCGCTGGTGGTCGTCCCAGACGGTGCGCGCGAGCGTCGGGAACGGGCTGGTCAGCACCAGGTTGCCCTTGACCCCGGCAGGCACGGGCTCGCCGTCGTCGTCGAGGATCTCGAAGGCGTGCCCTGGCACGGGGGTGCCGACGGAACCGGCCTTGAGGTCCTCGGCGCCGTAGACCGGGTAGGTCCAGGTGGAGCCGGTCTCGGTCTGCCCGTAGGCGTTGACGACGGGCACGTGCAGCGTGTCGACGGCCCAGCCGAATGTGTCGCCGTCGAGCGGCTCGCCCTGCACGGTGATCAGCTTCAGGCCGGGCAACGGGTGCGCGGCGGCGAGGTCGTCGCCGAACTTGCGCAGCATCCGGATCAGCGTCGGCGCGCACAGCACCTTGGTGACGGCGTGCCGCTCGCAGATCTCGTAGAACCGCGACGTGGTCGGGGTGTCGAGCGCGCCCTCGAAGCACGCGATCGTCATGCCGCAGGCCAGCCCGCCGACCACGGCCTGGATGGGGAACGTCAGCCAGCCGACGTCGGCGGCCACCCAGTACACATCCCCCTCCTCGTAGCCTGCCTGCCAGTGCGCGTTGGCCCAGGTGCCGAGCAGGAACCCGCCGACGCTGTGCACCACGCCCTTCGGCCGCGACTCGGTGCCGGAGGTGAAGATCAGGAACGACGGTTCGTTGGGGTCGAGCGGGACGGCCGGGGTGCCGGCGGCGCCCTTCTCCAGCACGGCGGCGTAGGCGTGCTCCCCCTCGACGAGCGGTACGGCGTCGCCGGTGCGGTCGACCACCACCGTGGCCTGCACCGTCGGCGTGCGCTCACGGGCCGCGCGCAGGGTCGTCAGCAGCGGGATCGGCTTGCCCCGGCGGTAGATCGCGTCGGCCACCACCACGACCTTCGCGCGCGCCGCCTGCAGCCGCGACGCCACGGCCTCCTCGGCGAACCCGGAGAACAGCACCGTGTAGATGGCGCCGATCCGGTTGCAGGCGTGGATGGAGGTGAACGCCTCCACGAGGTTGGGCATGTAGATCGCGACGACGTCGCCCTTGGTCACGCCGAGCTCCAGCAGCCCGGCCGCGAGGCGGTTGACCTCGTCGGCCAGGTCGGCGTAGGTCAGCGTGCGCGTGTCGCCCGGCTCCCCCTCCCAGACCACGGCGGCGCGGCCGGCGGTGGCGGGGTCCTCGGCCCACCGGTCGACGCAGTTGTCGGCGACGTTGATCCGGCCGCCGTCGAAGTAGCGGAAGTCGTCGATGTCGCCGGCGCGCACCGTCGTCCAGGGCGTGGACCAGCGCTGCTGCTGCGCCACCCATTCCCAGTAGGCGTCCGGCCCGTCGAGTGCGCGGGCGGCGGCGAGCTGCTCGACGCGCGCCGGCACGGTCCACTCCGGAGAGAGCGGGATGATCGGCGCGTCGAGGAGCTGCGCCAGGCTGTCGGGGGTCTCGGACATCGTCGTCCTCCTGGTCACACGGGGCTGATGGGGTGGTGGCGGCGGCCGGTGGTTCGGGTCCAGCGGTCGGCGTCGACCATCCGCGCGGCGAGCTCGGTGCGCAGCCGGTCGGGCTCGACGACGGCGTCGACGACGAGGTCGGACGCCATGCGCAGCAGGTTGATGTCGGCCTGCTGCTCGGCGGTACGGGCGGCGACGAACGTCGCGCGCTCGTCCTCGTCCTCGATGGCGGCGATCTTGTTGGCGTACACCGCGTTGACCGACGCCTCGGCGCCCATCGGGCCGATGGTCGCGGTGGGCAGCGCGAGCGTGGCGCGGGGCTCGAAGCCCGGCGCGCACATCGCGTAGTAGCCCGCGGCGTAGGCCTTGCGCAGTACCACGGTGTACTTCGGCACCTCGGCGCTGGCCATCGCCGTGATCATCTTGGCGCCGTGGCGGATGATGCCCTGCCGCTCGACCTCGACGCCGACCATGAAGCCGGGTACGTCCTGCAGGAACACAAGGGGGATGTTGAACGCGTCGCACGTCGAGATGAACTTGGCGGCCTTGTCGGCGGAGTCGACGAAGATCGCACCACTGCGCACCTGCGGCTGGTTGGCGACGATCCCGATCACGCGGCCGTCCAGCCGGGCCAGACCCGTCACCAGCTCCTGCGCCCAGCGGGCCTTGATCTCGAAGAACGACCCGGCGTCGACAAGGCGGTCGACCACGTCGCGCACGTCGTAGGCGGTGTTCGGGTCCACGGGCACGAGCCCGTCCCAGTCCTCGCGCTCCGGCTCCCGGGACTCCGCACGAGCGGGAGCCGAACGGAAGTCGTCGGGGAGGTAGCTCAGCAGCAGCCGGGCCGCCGCGATCGCCTCCCAGTCCTCGTCGAACACCTCGTCGCCGCAGCCGGAGACGGTGGCGTGCATCATCGCGCCACCCATCTCCTCCAGCGTGGTGCGCTCGCCGGTGACCTTCTCCGCCACGCGCGGGCTGGCCAGGTACATCGACGCGTTGCCGTCGACCATCCCGACCCAGTCGCAGAACGCCGGCATGTACGCCCCGCCCGCGGCGCTCGGCCCGTGCAGGCAGCACAACTGCGGCACGCGGCCGGACAGCTTCACCTGGAGCTGGAAGATCGCCGACGCTCCGCGGCGCCCGGGGAAGAAGCCCATCTGGTCGGTGAGCCGTCCACCCGCGGAGTCCACCAGGTAGACGACCGGCAACAGGTCACGGTCGGCGCGCTCCAGGATGCGGATCTGCTTCTCGCACGTCAGCTCGCCCCAGGACCCGGCCTTGACGGTGAAGTCGTGCGCGATGACCGCCACCGGCCGCCCGTCGACCCGGCCCACGCCGGTGATCACCCCGTCGGCGGCAAGCGCCTGGTCGGCGGCGGTGGCGAGCAGGCCGTCCTCGACGAACGTGCCGGGGTCGAACAGCACCGCCAGCCGGTCCCGGACGGGCAGCTTGTCCGGCCAGCGGGCGGGGTCGCCGCCCGCGCGGGCCTTGTCGGTGGCGGCGACGACCTCGTCGACGGTCGGCGCGGCGTCGACGGTCGGCGCGCTGATGTCCACTGTCACGAGGCCATGCCGCGCGTCAGGATCTCCAGCTGGATCTCGTCCGTGCCGCCGCCGATGCGCAGGATGCGGGCGTCGCGGTAGTGCCGAGCGACCGGCGACTCCTCCACGAACCCCGCACCGCCGAACAGCTGCACAGCGTCGTCGACGATCCGGTTGCAGGCCACCGCGGACACGTACTTCGCCCGGGCCACCGACCTCGACGCCTCGGGATGCCCGGCGTCGAGCCGCGCGGCGGCCTGGTAGGTGACGAGCCGCGCCGACTCCAGCTCGATCTCCATCAGTGCGAGCTTGTGGCGGATCGTCTGCAGGTGCGTCAGCGGAGCGCCGAACGCCTCCCGCTGACGCGCGTAGTCCATCGCCAGTTCCAGGCACTCCGCCGCGTGCCCGACGCCCATCCCGGCCAGCGCGATGCGCTCGAGCTGAAAGGCCTCCATGATCTGGTAGAAACCGCGGTTCTCCTGGCCGAGCACCGCGTCGGCCGCGACGGTGACGTCGTCGAGCACCACCTCACGGGTGTCGGAGGAGTGCCAGCCCATCTTGGCCAGCGGCCTTCCCGTCGAGAGACCGGCCGCCGTGCCCTCGACCAGGAACAGCGTCACCCCGCCACGCCCGGGGTCACCGGTGCGGGCGGCGACGATCAGCAGATCGGCCAGCCCGGCGTTGGTGATGTACATCTTGCGGCCGTTGAGCACCCAGCCCTCGTCGGAGCGGCGCGCCGTGGTGGTGACACCGGCGACGTCAGAGCCGGTGCCGGGCTCGGTGACGGCGATGGACGCCACGGCCTCCCCGGACGCCAGCGGGGGCAGCCAGCGCTCCTGCTGCGCCGCGGTGCCGTGGCGGACGATGTGCGGCGCGGCCATGTAGGCGCTGACCAGCGCGGTGACCGCGATCCCACCGCTCGCCCGGGACAGCTCCTCGGCCAGCAGGGCGACGGCCAGCCCGTCACCGTCGGCCCCGCCGTGCGCGGCGGGCGTCACGAGCCCGAGCAGTCCGGCCGCGCCGAGCGGCTTCCACAGCTCCGCCGGGAACGTGCCCGCCGCTTCGGACGGCTCCACCAGCGGGCGCACCTCCCGGTCGACGAACGACCGGCACGTGGCCTGGAATTCGCGGTGGTCGTCGTCGAGCTCCCAGCTCATGAGGCCTCCCTGTTCTTCGACCGACCGGACGGTCGGGAACTAGTACAGTGGTACTCGACATGCCTGTCAAGCGAGAGCTCCGCCGATGAGAAGATGGGGTCTCCGATGCCCGACTCCACCAGCGAGACCCCGACCCGCGCGGACGCCCAGCGCGCCCGGGTGCTCGCCGCCTCCGTGGAGATCTTCGGGACCCGCGGCTACCGCGCCACCTCCATGAACGAGATCGCGGCGGGCGTCGGCCTCTCGAAGCCGACGCTCTACCACTACTTCCGCAACAAGGAGGAGCTGCTCGTCCGGATCTACTCCGAGGTGCTCGACGAGAGCCTGCGGATGGCCCGCGAGACCGTCGCCGCGTCCGCCACCCCGCTCGACGGGCTGCGCGATCTCCTCGTCTCCCGGGTCGTCTACACCTGCGAGAACCGGGGGCTGCTCAAGATCTGCTTCGAGGAGGAGGACGAGCTGCGCCCCGACCTCGCCGAGGAACTACTGGTGCGCAGGCGCGCGTTCGAGGACGTCGCCGTGGCCACGCTCGAGCAGCACCTCGCCGCGCACCCGCAGGTGCAGCTGGCGATGACCCCGAAGGTGTTCGTCAACATGTGCCTTGGCGCGGCGAACTGGACCTACAAGTGGTACCGCCCGACGGGTCCGCGCACCCCGGCCGAGCTGGGCCGGGGCATCGCGGACGCCCTGCTCGCGGTGATCACGCCGGATCGCCCCGCCTGATCACCGCAGCCGGCGGGGGCCACCGTCGGCACGGTTGGGCGGCGGGCCCAGCACGATCCGCGCACCGATGACCGCGGCGCCCTCCGGCGAGGCGAGGACGGGGTCCAGCGCGAGCGAGCGCACCTCCGGGAGGTCCTCCGCGATGCGGCCGACGCGCAGCACGAGGTCCTCGAGCGCCTCGAGCCGCGTGGGCTCGGTGCCCTTGTAGCCGGCGAGCAGCGGGGCCGCGCGGGGAGCCCGGACCAGCGCGGCCGCGTCCTGGTCCGACACCGGCACCACACGGAAGGCGCGGTCGCCGAGCAGCTCCGTGGCCATCCCGGACAGCCCGAACGACAGCAGCGAGCCGAACGACGGGTCGTCGACGATCTCGAGCACGCACGAGATGCCCTTCGGCGCCATGCGCTGGACGTAGACCTCGTCGTGCCCGGTGATGCCGGCGAGGTCGCCGTGGGCACGGCGCACCCCGGCCGGCGCCCCGACGTCCAGGCGCACGCCCACGAGGTCGGTGCGATGGCGCCAGCGCGCCCCCGCCGCCTTGATGGCGACCGGGTAGCCGAGCTCGTCGGCGGCGGCGACCGCGGCCTCCGCGCCGGTGACCCGCCGGAACTCGGCGAGCGTGATGCCGTAGCAGGCCAGCAGCTCCAGGGCGTCCTCGTCGCTGAGCTCGTGGCGCTCACCGGACCCGAGGCGGGCCACGACCTCCCGTGCGCGCTCGGAGTCGACGCCGTCGGGCACCGCGAACTCCCCGACCGGGCGGGCATGCCACCGCGCATAGCGGCTGACCCGGGCCAGCGCGGCCGCGGCCCGCTCCGGGCTGGGGTAGCTCGGCACGGACCCGCGCATCGGCGTGCCGTCGGGCCCCGGCACCGCGAGCTCCGCGGGCACCCCCTCCGCGGCGAGGAAGACCGCGACCACCGGCTTGTCGATGCCCTTCACCGCCTCCCGCAGCGCCCGCGCGTAGGCCGCGCCGGGCGTGGCGATCGGCGGCACGAACACCGCGACCAGCGCGTCGGTGCCGGCGTCGCCCGCCGCCTTCGCGACCGCGGACGCGAACTCCTCCGGAGGCGCGGCCGTACCGACGTCGACAGGGGCGCCGGCGAGCTCCATGCCCTCGTCGAGCAGGGCGTCGCTGACGAGCAGGCCGAGGGCGTTGGAGTTGCCGACGACAGCGACGCTCGGCCCCGTGGGCAGCGGCTGGTAGGCCAGGACCAGCGCGGTGTCGAACAGCTCCGCGAGCGTCTCGACCCGGATCACCCCGGACTGCTCGAACAGGGCGCGGACGCTCGCCTCGTCGATCGGGGCGGCGGTGAGGGCCAGCCCCGGCGTGGGTCCGGTGTGGCGGCCGCTCTTCACCGCCACCACCGGCTTGGTGCGAGCCAGCCGCCGCGCGAGGCGGGCGAACTTGCGCGGGTTGCCGAACGTCTCCAGGTAGAGCAGGACGACGTCGGTGGCCGGGTCGGTCTGCCAGTACTGGAGGAGGTCATTGCCGGAGACGTCGGCGCGGTTGCCCGCCGAGACGAACGTGGACAGGCCCAGGCCACGTTCCTTAGCCGAGGCCAGGATCGCCGTGCCCAGCGCGCCGGACTGGGAGAAGAACCCGACCCGCCCACTGCCGGGGATGTCGGGGGCCAGCGTTGCGTTGAGCCGGACGTCCGGCGCGGTGTTGACCACCCCGAGCGCGTTGGGGCCGACCACGCGCATGCCGTGGGCCCGCGCCTCGGCCACCAGCCTGCGCTCGGCGACCGTGCCGCCCTCCCCTGCCTCCGCGAACCCGGAACTGATCACCACCAGCGCGGTGACGCCCTTCTCCAGGCATGAGTCCATGACCTCGTCGATGCCCGCCGCGGGCACCGCGATGACGGCGAGGTCGACCTCGTCGGGGATGTCGGTGACCGAGGCGTAGGCGCGCACGCCGCGGACGGACCGGGCGTCGGGGTTGACGGGGAACACCGGACCGGTGAAGTTGCCCCGCAGCAGGTTGGCGAGCACCGCGTGCCCGATCTTGGACGGGTCCGTGGACGCGCCGATCACCGCCACCGACGCGGGGTGCAGCGCATTGTGGACGCTGCGCGCCTCGGCCCGCTGCTCGCGGGCGTCGCGGACGGCGAGCGACTGCTCGGTGGGGTCGATGTCGAACTCGAGGTGCAGCACGCCCTCGGAGAACGCCCGGCTGACCTGGTACCCGGCCTGCCGGAACACCCGCACCATCTGGTGGTTCTCCACCAGCACCTCGGCCTCGAACCGGCGCAGCCCGTTCTCCCGCGCGGCGGCGGCGAGGTGCTCCAGCAGGATCGAGCCCAGCCCGCGGCCCTGGTGCTCGTCGCGGGCGACGAACGCGACCTCCGCCGAGTCGGGGCCGGGCGTGCCTTCGGTGCCGCCCGGCCCGCCGTCGCCGGGCAGTCCCTCGTACCGCCCGACGGCGATGATCTCGTCGCCGAGCAGGCAGATGAAGCCCACCCGCGAGCGGTGGTCGACCGTGGTGAACCGGACGAGATCCTTCGGCGAGATCCGCGGGTACGGGCCGAAGAACCGCAGGTAGCGGGTGCGCTCGGACAGGCTCTCGTGGAAGCGCAGGAGCGCGTCGGCGTCGCGCGGCAGGATCGGGCGCAGGTGCACGATGCCGCCGTCGGACGCGACGACGTCGGCCTCCCAGTGGCGCGGGTAGCCGGGGCCGGGGTCGATCTCGGCCTTCGGCGGAGCCAGGTCGGCGGCAGGCGCGGACGGGGTGGTCTCCATGTCAGTCCCGGGGGTCGTCGGGATCGAGGCCGTGCAGCGGGAACACCGCGCGGCGAGTCTCGATGACAGCCGCGTCGACCCGGTCGGAGCCCTCGGACCACGGGTCGGTGGCGGTGTCGCGGCCGTCGGTCATGCTGGTGGGCAGCTCCTGGCCGGTGAGGCCGGCCGTGTGCGCGATCCAGCCCGCGGGCACCGGCCGCCGGGGGTCGACATCGCGGTCGAGCACCGTGGCGATGAGGTGCGTCCACGAGCGCGGCACCACCCGGAACAGCCCGTAGCCGCCTCCGCCGGTGGCGAGCCACTTGCCCCCGGCCGTGCGCTCCGCGAGGCTGCGCAGGCGGCCGTAGATGGCCCGGTGGCCGTCGACCGAGAGGCCGAGGTCGGCGAGCGGGTCCTCGGCGTGTGTGTCTGCGCCGCACTGCGTGACGAGGATCTGCGGCCGGAACGCCTCCAGCAGCGACGGCACCACGGCGTCGAACGCGCGCAGCCACGACGGGTCCGCGGTGCCCGGCGGCAGCGGGAGGTTCACCGCGTACCCCTCACCGGTGCCCGACCCGTACTCCCCCGGCCAGCCCGTGCCCGGCCACAGCGTCATCGGATGCTGGTGCAGGGAGATCGTCAACACCCGCGGGTCGGCGTAGAAGGCGGCCTGGACACCGTCGCCGTGGTGGACGTCGACGTCGACGTAGGCGATGCGGTCGTAGCCGTGGTCGAGCAGCCAGGAGATGGCGACTGCGCAGTCGTTGTAGACGCAGAACCCCGAGGCGCGGTCGGCCATGGCGTGGTGCAGGCCGCCCGCGATCGAGACGGCCCGGTCGGCACGGCCCTCGGCGATCTCGCGGGCCGCGCTGAGCGAGCCGCCGCAGATCAGTGCGCTCGCCTCGTGCATGCCGAGGAAGATCGGGTTGTCGTCGGTACCGAGCCCGTGGCCGACGCCGAACGGGATCTCCGGCGCCGACTTGACCGCCGTGAGGTACGACGGGACGTGGATCCGCTGCACCTCCTCGTCGGGCGCGGGCGTCGGCACGACCGGCTCCACGCCTTCGAGCACGCCCAGCTCGGTGGCCAGGCGCATGGTCAGGTCGAGGCGCACCGGGTCCAGCGGGTGGTCGTCACCGAGGTCGTAGCTGAGGAACTCCGGTGTCCACACCACCGCTGCACGGGGACTCATGGGGCCGACCGTAGGCGATCAGAGGTCACGGGGCGGCTCCCGTGGCGACCGGCCGCGACGGATCGGCCGACCAGTTCGACCACGACCCCACGTACAGCGCGATCGGCCGCGACGACGGCCGCAGACCCGCGCGCTCGGCGCCGAGCACCAGCGCCGCGGCCGTGACGCCCGACCCGCAGTAGGCCGCTACCTCGGCATCGGCCGGACCGGCACCCGCCGCGGCGAACCGCGCGGCCAGCGTGTCGGGAGCGAGCCAGAACCCGCCGGGGCCCACGAGATCGGCGGTGGGCACGTTGCGCGCGCCCGGCACGTGCCCGGCCCGGGGGTCGACCGGTTCGAGCTCCCCCCGGTAGCGCGCGCCGGCACGGGCGTCGAGCAGCACGCCGGAGCGGGCGAGCGCGGCGGCCTCGTCGGCATCGATCACCGGCATCCCACCCGGACGGACCGTGACGTCGCCGGGCACGGGCAGCGACGGCTCGGCCGTGGTCGGCAGCCCGGCCGCGAGCCAGCCCGCCCAACCCCCGTCGAGCACCGCCACCCGGTCGGCCGGGAGGCCGGCCCAGCGCAGCAGCCACCAGGCGCGCGCGGCGATCGACCCGTTGCCGTCGTCGTGCGCCACGACGACCGAGTCCTCCCGCACCCCGGCCCGCCGCAGCACCTCCTGCAGCCGGGCCGGCTCCGGCAGCGGGTGCCGGCCCGCCACGCCCGGGGCCGACGCGAGCTCGGTGTCGAGATCCACGAACACGGCGCCGGAGATGTGGCCCGCGTCGTGGTCGGGGCGGCCGGGAGGGCCACCCAGCCGGTACCGGACGTCGAGCACGACCGGACGATCCGGCCCTGTCAGGGCGGCCTGGAGGGAGGACGACGCGACGAGCGGGGCGGAGAGTGCGGACACCTGGTCATCCTGCCCGGTATGGCCTGGGCTCCGCGACGCGTTCGCCGGATAGGATGGAGACTTGACGGAAGGGCTGTGCGCGTGAACGAGCTCATCGACACGACCGAGATGTACCTCCGGACGATCTACGAACTCGAGGAGGAGGGCGTCACACCGCTGCGCGCGCGGATCGCCGAACGCCTCGGGCAGAGTGGGCCGACCGTGAGCCAGACCGTGGCGCGGATGGAGCGCGACGGCCTGCTGGTGGTGGCGGGCGACCGTCACCTCGAGCTGACCGACGACGGGCGCAACCGCGCGGTGGCCGTGATGCGCAAGCACCGGCTCGCCGAGCGCCTGCTCACCGACGTGATCGGGCTCGAGTGGGAGCTCGTGCACGCCGAGGCGTGTCGCTGGGAGCACGTGATGAGCGACGCCGTGGAGCGCAAGCTCGTGCAGCTGCTCGACAACCCGACGATCTCCCCGTACGGCAACCCGATCCCGGGGCTGGACGAGCTCGCCCGGCTCCCCGAGACCGAGCGGGGCATCTCGACCCCGCCGTCGCTCGAGGTGGGCCTGCAGCGGCTCGACGAGTTCGCCCGCCGCGGCGGTGGCCGCGTCGAGGTGCGCCGGATCGCCGAGCACGTGCAGGTGGACGCCGACCTGATGGCCGAGCTGAAGGATGCGGGCGTGGTGCCCGGCGAGGTCGTGGACGTCCAGGCCATCGCCCGCTTCGGCGACGCCGTGCCGGTGGACGCCACGGGTTCGGGGTCCACGGTGGCCCCGCTCATCGCCCACGCGGTGCTCGTGCGAGCCCACTGAGGGCTGTGGTGCCGGCTCCCACGGTGCCGGCTCCCGGGGCCCCGACGCGCGCGCGGCGGGCCCGGCGGGCCATGAGACGGTGACGCGCAAAGGCAGTTCCGTCCCGCGAGGAGGACCACCGTGAAGTTGCTCGTCACCGGCGGAGCCGGCTACGTCGGCAGTGTCTGCGCCGCCCACCTGCTGGAGGCAGGCCACGAGGTCACCGTGCTGGACGACCTCTCCACAGGGCACGCCGACGCGGTGCCGGACGGCGCACAGTTCGTGAAGGCCGACCTGGCAGAGGCCGCCGACGACCTGCTGGCCGACGGCTTCGACGGCGTGCTTCACTTCGCCGCCCGCTCGCTCGTGGGCGAATCGGTGAACCACCCCGAGCTGTACTGGCAGGGCAACGTGGTGACCTCGCTGCGGCTGCTGGAGGCCATCCGCCGTCACGGCACCCCGCGCCTGGTGTTCTCCTCCACGGCCGCCACCTACGGCCAGCCCATGGAGGTGCCGATCCGGGAGACCTCCCCCACGCAGCCGACCAACCCCTACGGCGCCAGCAAGCTCGCGATCGACCACATGATCACCTCCTACGCGGACGCCCACGGCCTGGCCGCGGTGAGCCTGCGGTACTTCAACGTGGCGGGCGCGCACGGCCGGTTCGGCGAGCGGCACACGGTGGAGACCCACCTCATCCCGATCGTGCTCCAGGTGGCGTCGGGCAAGCGCGCCTCCGTGGAGGTCTACGGCGAGGACTGGCCGACTGCCGACGGCACCTGCATCCGCGACTACATCCACGTGGACGACCTCGCGGCCGCCCACCTGCTGGCGGTGGCGAACGCCGAGCCGGGCACGCACGCCGTCTACAACCTCGGCTCCGGCACCGGCTTCTCGGTGCGCGAGGTGATCGAGGCCTGCCGCACCGTGACCGGCCACCCGATCCCGGCTGTGACCGCCCCGCGGCGCGCAGGCGACCCCGCGGTGCTGATCGCCTCCAGCGACGCGGCCCGCGCCGCCCTGGGCTGGAGCCCCGAGCGCACCGACATCACCACCATCGTGGCCGACGCCTGGCGTTTCACCGAGGAGCACGCCGCCTCCTGACGCGGGGACGGCCTGATCCGGGGGCCGGCGGCACGTCGCCACGCGGCCGGGACGGCGTCGTCGGGCTACCATCCGTCCGCTCCCGACCGCGCCGATGGAACCGCATCTGCCGCCCCGTGCCCGTGCCCCAGGCACCTGCGAAGCTCACCCGGACGTATGCCGGCGTCGGTGACCTGACGGAGCAGTCCGGTGAGCCGGTGGCCCGGCCACGCGCGTTCGGCACGGTCGAGCGCCACGTTGGCCAGCGCCCCGTCACCACGCAGCAGCGCCGACACGGCGAGCAGGGCGGCCGGCTCGGCGGCCTCCGGATCGGGCATCTCGCGGGCCAGCGCGGCCCACAGGTGCTCGGCGGCCGCAGCGAGGGGCCCGGCACTGCGCAGCATCGCCACGTCCCGCACCGGCGGCGCGACGAGCGCGACCGCCAGCGCCACCACGCGCTCGTCGTCCAGCACGAGCCGGCCGGCCGCGGCGTCGCCGAGAGCCGCATCGACCACCACGACACCGGCCGTGATGTCGGCCTGCACCACGTCGTCGCCCGCCACGGCACGGTCGTAGGCCTGGGTCAGCATCACATCACGGCGTCGGAGGCGACCGTCAGCAGCGGGTGTGACGTGCCGTTCGAGATCGGTCCGGTCGGCCCGCGCGACACTGCCCAGGGCGACCGCGTTCGCGACGGCCACAGTGGTGGCCGGATCGGGGAGCGGGCCACCGCAGCCGCAAGGGTCGTAGCAACCCCAGCGAGCACCGGCGGTGGTGGACTCCGCCCACAGCGCCGTGTGCACGTCCACCCCGCGGTGCTCCAGGCCGTGCACCACCTGATCGACCAGTTCACGGGCCGCGGGACCGGCTCCCCCGGAACCGACGACGACCAGCGCTGCCCCCGTGGGTGTGTCGAGCAGCAGCTTGCCGACGACGGAATCGGCAACCGCCGCCTGGTGCTCGGGCGGCGGGAGGTCGACCCGGACCGTCAGCCCCAGCCGGCGCCCGGAATCGCCGCCCGTGGCGACGAGCACGAGCGACTCACGCGGATGGAACCCGAGGAGGTACGGGAGCGCGACCACGAACTCGCCGGGGTCGCGGACGAGGACGACGGGAGGACCGGCGGCGACGGGGTGGCGGGGAGCGGGGCGATCGGGAGAGGCCATGCGCCGAGGGTGCGGCGCCGTGCGGGCCCGTGGGAGCGCTGCTCCGTTCGGCTGTGGACAGCAGGTCCGGAAACAACCTCCGGACGGCGCGATGGGGATGACCGGGCCGCCGGGCGGTCGCCGAGCGCCCGTCCTGTCGTCGTCGACTGTTAACCTGCGCGGCTTGCCGATGCCGCGTGCGCCCGCGACGCTGGCCGGTGAGGCGCGTCCGACCGGACGTCATCGCGGTAGGGAGGGCGTCGACGTGTACGACTTCGACCTGCTGGTGATCGGCTCCGGGCCCGGCGGCCAGAAGGCGGCGATCTCCGCGGCCAAGCTGGGCAAGCGGGTGTGCGTCGCGGAGCGGCGCAACATGATGGGCGGGGTCTGCGTCAACACCGGCACGATCCCGTCGAAGACGCTGCGCGAGGCGGTGCTCTACCTGACCGGTTTCGCCCAGCGCGACATGTACGGCGCGAGCTACCGCGTGAAGTCCGAGATCACCATCGCCGACCTGCTCGCGCGCACGGCGCACGTCGTCGGGCGGGAGGTGGAGGTGATCCGCAGCCAGCTGCTGCGCAACCACGTCGAGATCCTCGGCGGCACCGCCCGTTTCGTGGACGAGCACACCGTCACGATCGAGGGCGAGGACCGCGGCGACCACCACACCGTCACCGCCGAGAACATCGTCATCGCCACCGGGACGAAGCCGGCGCGGCCCGCCGAGGTCGAGTTCGACGACGAGCACGTCATGGACTCCGATGCCGTGCTGGGCATGCGGCGCGTCCCGGGTTCGCTGGTGGTGGTCGGAGCGGGGGTGATCGGCATCGAGTACGCGTCGATGTTCGCCGCGCTCGGCACGCGCGTGACCGTGGTCGAGAAGCGCCCGCAGATGCTCGACTTCTGCGATCCCGAGGTGGTCGAGTCCCTGAAGTTCCACCTGCGCGACCAGGCCGTCACCTTCCGGTTCGGGGAGGAGGTCGAGAAGGTCGAGATCACGAGCAAGGGCACCGTCACCAGCCTCGCGAGCGGCAAGCGGATCGCCGCGGACATGGTGATGTACTCCGCCGGGCGGCAGGGCGTCACCGACGAGCTCGACCTGGAGAAGGCCGGCCTGTCGGCCGACGAGCGCGGCCGCATCACCGTCGACAAGCAGTACCGCACGGAGGTGCCGCACATCTTCGCGGTGGGCGACGTGATCGGCTTCCCGGCGCTGGCCGCCACGAGCATGGACCAGGGCCGGCTCGCGGCGTGCCATGCGTTCGGCGAGCCGGTGCGCGAGCTGCAGGAGCTGCAGCCGATCGGCATCTACACCATCCCCGAGATCTCCTACTGCGGGAAGACCGAGGCGGAGCTGACGTCGGCCGCCGTGCCGTACGAGGTGGGGATGTCGCGCTACCGCGAGCTCGCGCGCGGCGCCATCGTCGGTGACTCCTACGGGATGCTCAAGCTGCTGGTCTCCACCGAGGACCGCACGCTCCTCGGCGTGCACGTCTTCGGCACCAACGCCACCGACCTCGTGCACATCGGGCAGGCGATCATGGGCTGCGGCGGCACCGTCGACTACCTCGTGGACACCGTGCTGAACTACCCGACGCTGTCGGAGGCCTACAAGGTGGCGGCGCTGGACGTCACCAACAAGATGCGGGCGCTCGACGCGTTCGAGCACATGGACTGAGCGCGGTC